>JASEIA010000026.1 GCA_030018575.1 Nanobdellota archaeon
ATCTTCTCTTCCGTATCACAGCCTGACGCTATCAGCGAAGCCCTCTCTACGTCAACCTGCCTTCCACTCCGTATGTCATCCATGAGAATGTCTTCAAGCGTCATGAGTACGTCTCCTTCAGCTCTTTGATGGTTTTAATCTGCTCTGCTTCAATCCTGAATATTTCAGCCATTTCTGAGTCATGCTTTGCCTGCTCATGCTCGCCAAACAGACTGCAAACATTCGCCCTTCTCCTGTACGCGTCTGCAAGGGGCTCATAAGCCTTTGCAAAATTTTTTATGTCCAATGCAATTGCCTGCTTTAAATTTTCTATGGCACTGTCAAGGCTGCCTTCAAAAAGCTCCATCATTCCAATTCCGTAATAAGCCCCTGCTTTTTCAGGCTCAAGAAATACTGCCCTTTCATACTGCTGTTTTGCCGCGCTGAATTTTCCCGCATTCCAGTATATGTCGCCTTTTATTACATGATGCTCAGCATTGGCAGGCTCAAGCGCTATTGCCCTGTTTATGTCCTGCAATGCAGGCGCTGTATTTTGCCTGTTTATATAAGCCCTTCTTGCATAAGGTTTCGCCCAAGTAGGGTCTTTTTCTATTGCTTTTGTGTATTTGTCCCATGCGGATATTATGTTGCCTGCTCTTTCAAGCACAACGCCAAAGTCTACAAGCCCAACTGCGTTTTCCGGGTTTGCGAGATAGGCATACCTGAAATACACATCTGCCTTATTCCTGTTTGTATCTTCAAGCTCATTGCCTCTGCTTCTGAATAACGTACTTATAAGGGCTTTGGCATCTGCCTCATGCCCGTTTGGCTCAAGAGGCTTTCCATGCCCTTCATCCCATGTGTTTTCTATATCCACAAACCCGTTGCCGATTGTGGCGCATGAATAAACATGGCGGGGCTGGCTTACAATTGTTAATTCTAATCCATTTCTTAATCCTATAACAGTATAAAGGCAGGTCAATCCGAGGCAGTTTCCTATTTCATTCTCTCCAGTAAGAAGCGCATCAATTACGTCGTTAAGCCTGAACTTACCTTTTGCGTATTTTCTTCCTTTCTTGCTCCAGATGAACTTGTTAAGGCTGTATGCTGTCCATTCCTTGTCATGCTCCCTGAAGAAATTGAATGTCTTGAATTTCCTGTCAAGCTCGTCCAGCTTTGCCTTGTACTCAGCTATCTTCTCTTCCGTATCACAGCCTGACGCTATCAGCGAAGCCCTCTCTACGTCAATGTCTCTTCCTGCTCTTACGTCGTCCATGAGCTGGTCTTCCAAAGTCATTGTGATTCTCCTTCCAGCTTTCTGTACAATTCAAAATCCTCTTCAGCGCCTTTAATGTCCCCTAACTCTTTTCTTGCAATACTTCTGTTGTAGAGCGCATCTGCTTGCCTTGGATTAATCTCCAGCGCTTTAGTATAGTCTTTAATTGCTTCTTCAAGCCGCCCTTGACTATACTTTGCACTGCCCCTGTTGTTAAGCGCACCTGCATATTTTGGATTAATCTCCAGCGCTTTTGTGTAATCTTCTATTGCTTCTTCAAGCCGCCCTTGTTTGTATCTTACAACCCCCCTGTTGTTAAGCGCACCTGCATGTTTTGGATTAATCTCCAGCGCTTTTGTGTAATCTTCTATCGCTTCTTCAAGCCGCCATTGGTCAGCCTTTGCATTGCCCCTGTTGTTGAGCATACAGGAAATCAAAGCAATAGGAGCAAGCCCCTCTATGCCAGAATATCCAAACCATGCAAATCCCCCTCTCTTTGTTGTTTCTATGTCTATCGGCTTGTCTCCATTCATGACTCTCAAAGCAATGTGCTCGGGCATTACCAGCGCCTGAACCTCAAGCCCTTTTCTTAATGCAAGGGATGCGTAAAGTGCTGAGAGAATTGCGCAGTTTCCGACAGGCTCTTCAGCCTGTTTTGCATCAATCGCATCACCAATCTCAAATGCGCGTGCTTCAAGATAAGGGTGTCCCCTTTGCCAGAATAAGTTGTGGATATTTGTTATAGTCTGCTCCGCATTCCCCCAATTTGGAGCATACTTGTCAAGCCGCTTTTCAAGCTCGTCCAGCTTTGCCATGTATTCAGAAACTTTCTCTTCTGTATCACATCCAGAAGCTATCAAAAGAGCGCGCTCTACGTCAATGTCTCTTCCTGCTCTTACGTCGTCCATGAGCTGGTCTTCAAGCGTCATATTCTCCTCCTGCTCAGCTTTTCATAAGTCGCCTCAAGCCCAACGAGCCTTTTCTTCTGCGTTGCAAGCATTACATTGTCCCTGAACTTCTCAGGCAGGATTTCCGTTTCCCCAATCTTCCTGCGGACGTATGATAATGCGCATTTTGCCTCGCGTATTTGCCCGATGCATTTTGCGCACAGGTCATCGGGTGAAAGCACTATTGTAAAAGCCCTGTTGCCTGTGAAGAATTCCCTGCACAGCGCCGAGAGATTGCCTGCAAATTCCGGAGAGTACCCTGCCATAAGCGCGCGGCAGCCTCTGGCCTCAACAGGCTCATCATGCCATTCATAGAACAGCCTCGATACATTGCGCATCCTTATTTTTCTTGGTTCTTCTGTGCTTTCTAGTGCCATATTTTACCCCCAAATGATTACTTATTTATTACTTTTTAAGAGTGATAACTAGTATATAAAGATTTTGGCGGCTTTATTTTAACATTATTATGATAATCATACTTATAATAATGTTTATTGAACCAAAAGCTTAATAAACAAGAACGTAATAATCATACTTATGATAATGTTTATTAACAGAGCAGATGAGCTAAAGGCGCTCGCGGAAATAGAGGCATCCGGGAAAGCGGAGCTTGTGCTTGTTTATGGAAGAAGAAGGGTTGGAAAAAGCAGGCTTCTAATTGAATTTGCAAAAAAGCATAATTGCTTATACCTGCTTGCCGACATGTCTGAAAATATACTTGATGTAATTGCAAAACAAACAGGGGAAGAATTTGTAAGATTCAGCTCTTGGGACGAATTTTTTGAGTTTGTATTGAAGTGCAAATACAAGACAATCATCATTGATGAATTCCAGTACCTTTACAATGTAAACAAGGCATGGCCCAGCATTCTGCAGAGGCACTGGGAAAAGATTAATGGCTCAGGCAAGAAAATAATACTTTGCGGCTCCATAATCTCAACAATATACAGGATTGCGAAAGGGCATGGCTCGGCGCTATACGGAAGAAAAACCAGGGAAATGCAAATAAGCCCCCTGCAATTCAGGCATATCAGCGGCTTTCTGAAAGATTATGGGGCGGAAAAGCTGATAGAGATGTATTCGATAACAGGGGGTGTGCCGAGGTATGTTGAGGAAATGGACAGCAGCAAATCTGTAGAATGGAACATAAAAAATAAAATATTGGATAAAACCTCCTTTCTGTATAACGAGCCGATGAATCTGCTGTTTGAAGAATTCAGGGACCCTTCCCCTTATATAGCAATATTGCTTGCTATCTCGCAAGGCCGCACGCGTTTCAATGAAATTTCCAGCATAAGCATGATAGAAGGCTATAAGCTGCCGAAATACCTTGCTGTTCTCGAAAGGGTGAAAATAATAGGGAAGGAAGTTCCTGCAACAGAGCGGAAGCTTAAGGCAAAAACAACGCGCTACAGGATAATGGACAATTTCTTCAGGTTTTGGTTTAGATTCATATTTGAAAACAAGGGGATGCTTGAGCAGGGCAAAGCAGATGGCGTGCTTGAGGCGATTAAGAAAGATTTAAACAGCTTTATCGGCTTTTGTTTTGAAGATGTGTGCAGGGAATTAATTGCTGAAAAAGAGTTTACAAAAGTCGGCAGATGGTGGCACAAGGAAGATGAGATAGACATTGTTGCCGTAAATAATATAACAAATGAGGTATTGTTTGCAGAATGCAAATGGCAGGGCAATGTAAATGCCGCTTTATTGCTTTCTGGCTTAAAAAGAAAAGCAGGGCTTGTAGACTGGAACAATGGAAAAAGGAAAGAAACTTATGCCCTATTCGCAAAATCCTTTTCCCAAAAGGAAAATGGAGCTTTATGCCTTGATTTGAAAGACATTTCAAAGCAGATGGGATTGCCCTATTAATTCAAATGCCTGCTTTTTTGCTGTTTTTCATCAGCAATAAATGGCTTCTGCCTGTGTAGATAAATTTATATACTTAATCCACACATAAGGTATTATATGAATAAAAAAGACTATATCTCCCGGGGGGAAGCTGAAATATGGCAGTATATAAGCGACAAGGAGATAATCACGCAGGAGCTTGTGAATGGCATTTTCCCTGAAATAGCGAAAAGCAGGATAAACAAGGCGCTTTCCTCCCTTTGCAGAAAAGGATATATTCAGAGGGCAAGAAGGGGCTTATATTACAACCCGCTTTTGCTAGAAAGCCCCTACAAGCTAGCCCTGATGCTGCACGAGGGCTATATCGGATTAACCTCTGCATTGCGAGAATACAACCTTATAGAATATGAGGACTTTACAATATTTGTGATTACAAAAGCTTACAGAAAAAATATCCAGTTGAAAGGCACAAAATACGAAGTGATATTCCTGCCGCTGGGAAAACTTTTCACGGGCTTTGAGAAAAAGGGGAATTTCTACATCTCGTCTGTTGAAAAAACGCTTTTTGACTGCTTTCTCAAGCCAAGGCAGATAGGATATTCAAACATTGCAAAAACGGTTTATGACGCAAAGATTGGCTGGAATAAATTCATCAGCTTTTTTAAGCTGGCAAGCAACAGCTCATTATGCCAGAGAACAGGATATATTCTTGAGATGCTGAAAAAGGAAGCAAGGATAAAAATACCTTCTTTTGTTTTTGAATTTCTGCTGCAAAAGGTTAAAAACCCGGTGAGATTAACTTCCAGCAATGGCAAAAGCAAATTTAACAAGAGGTGGAAAGTTCAGGATAATATCGGGAAAGAAAATATTTTGTCGTGGTGGTTGTGATGGAATTAGATGAGCTGAGAAGAATTTCTGCAAAAGAGGAACTTTCGCTTAATTTTGTTGCAAAAGATGAAATGATAAGCAGGGTATTGGTTGGGCTGCAGGGCTTTGATAATCTCATTCTTAAAGGGGGCACGGCAATAAACAGGGTGTATATTAAAAACAGGAGATTCTCAGAAGACATTGATTTTGACCTTGTTTTCAGCGGCACTGTGAATGAAGCATTGCCTGCAACAAGGCAAATTATTGCTAAGCTGGCTGGCTTCAGTATCGAACGCCCAAGAATCATGAAAGGCACCATAAGGTATGATTTGTTTTACACAAACCCGCTTAACCATAAGGACAGGATAAGGGTTGAATTTAAGATTGCAAAAAAAGCATCAGGCGCATACAGCAAGAAGGCGGTTGGCTTTGGCTTTGTGCCTTTTGAGCCTGCGCTTCTGAATGTCTATGAACTTGAGGAGATACTGACGCAGAAAATTGGTTGCATTATGGGCAGGATGGAAGGCAAGGATTTTCTTGATGTGTTTTATCTTATTGAATTGCCGCACAAGCACATAGAATTGGCAAAGCTGCGCAAGGAAGAAATCATAAAGAGGATAACATTGGAAGAGAACCAAATAAGGGCTGTTGCAAACGTGATAAACCATTACCTGCCGAGAACGCAAAGGCCGCAGTGGGGGCTTTTTCTGGAAGAGATGAAGAAAAAGATAATGGATTATTGATTTCTTTGCTGTTTTTTATTCAAATTAACGCCTAAGACCCAGCTTTAGCTTCTGTTTTAACTGTGGGATACAGGCGAAGCCCTTTAGGGCGCCTTAAGAAAAAGCGAAAGCTTTTTCTTTAAGCAGTTTATAGAGATTATTACACAGCGAATTCGGTGTAAGTATGAGCCCATACACGTTTTTCGTCTGTGAAAAACGCATATGAGGTGAACAAAATGAATAGTGTGAACTTTGACTTAAAAAGATTTGCCCACAGCGTTGGGCAAAATTGGTATCATATCGTATTGGTACCAAAGGCAAGGTATCCGGTATTTCAATGGGCCGTGATAAAGGAAACAGCAGAAACAGCAATAGAGATTGTTTGCAAAAAGCATAACATTGACCTGTTTGCTAAAGAAGTTATGCCTGACCACGTACATCTCTTTGTTTCTTGCCCTCCGGATTACTCTATACGGAAATTGTTTCAGGTTTTGAAGGGTGGCACATCTTACTACATTAGGAAGGCGTATCCATCTTTACGAAAGTATCCGCATCTATGGAATCGTGGAACAATGTATAGAAGTATAGGCTCTGTAAGCTCCGAAACAGTGAAGCATTACATAGAAGAGTCTAACAAGTGGTCGGTAACAAAACAGAAGACATTACCTTGAAAATCGGCGGTAAAGTCCCCCGTGCTTCAGCCGGGGGATAGCCGATTTTCAAACGTTTATGTTAATTCCAGAATTCCTTTTCTTATCGTATCCATTGACTTTCCAGTTAATTTGCTAACTTTAGAAATTCCTCCCCACCCCAATTCCATTGCCCAAAGGGCAACATAATGCCTGGCATCAAATTCATTAAGTCGAGAAAGATATTCCCGCTTTTGTGCTTCCAATTCTTCTTTTTCCACACATTCTTATAGGCATTGCGCCTTTATAAACTTTACTATATTATTTTGCGGCAAGCACTTAGGTTCCATCTATGCCTTTTTTCATTCCACCTTAAAATATCGTAATCTTCGCATATGTGCTCTCTCCCCTTCCACCATGGGTTTTGTTCAGCAAGAATTGAGACATCCATATCGGTATTTAGAATACCGATATTTATATACTTTTCGGTATTGCAAATACCGATACTATACTCCCCATAACGGATTTTGTTTTCTTTTTATTCCAGCCAATTCTTTTAATAATTTAATGTCTTCCTCTTTCACCAGGTTCTTGTATTTCTTCAGCTCCTTGAAGTCTGACTCAGGCACGTCAACATAAAGAATGTCATCCTCTTTAATCTGCCTTCCTGCAGTTATCCCCGGCAGCGAGATTGCCACTTCTTTTCCTTTTTCAGCCTTGTCAACTGTTTCCCTTTCAATCTGTATTGATTTTATTGTGCCTGCAGGGCTGCCGTCAATTTTTATCAAATCAACATCTGCTTTCACAACACCGCTCTGCACAATGACTCCAACTACGCAGGGATTGTTTTGCCTGAATATGCATTCTCTTAAAATCTGCATCTTTCCCGGCATTGTCAAGGCTTCCAAAGCTTTCTGCTGCTGCTTTATTTTTTCTTCCTCAACCCATTTTTCATACTGCTCAATGATATGGTAAATTATGTCGCTTTTGATTATCTTGACATCCGCCGCTTCATCAGCAGGGCTGTTAAAACATAAGATTGTCCTGTGCGCGTAATTCTGCTCAGAGCTCGCGTCTGCAATGTCTTTCTTGGTTACTTTTCCGACAGACGCTTTTTTAACCTTGATGCCTTTCTCGTTCAACAGCCTTGCAAGAGCTTCCAATGAGCCGAGGGATTCTGCTTTTATCACAACGCCTGCTGTTTCAGTGCTCAGCATTACTTCATTCACTTCAGCCTGCACTTTTGCCTTTGTCTCTTCAATGTTTGCCCCTGCAACCTCAACAGGGACTCCCGGTATTACCTGCTCAATGTTATTTGCAGCTATCTTTATTCCTGCAGATGCTTCTGCCTCTTTCACTGATTTTAATTTTCCTTTTTCAGGAACAAGAATTGTTTTTACTTTTGAAATTATCGGCTCATCAACATTTCCAATGACAATTGTGTCGCCTATTTTTATCAGGCCGTCATAAAGCACTGCATCAAGAACAGCCCCGACGCCTTTTTCCTCTTTAACTTCAAGCACTGTCGCTTTTCCCGGCCCGCTGCCTGTCTGCAGACTGCTTTCCATATACCTTTGTGCAAGCCCTATTAATACCATCAATAATTCAGGAATTCCCAGCCCTTTTATTGCAGCGCACGGGATTATTGCAAACTGCTTTGAATAATCAGAAACCCTGTCAAACCTGTCTGCGTTTATTCCTGTCTCGTACAGCTTTCCGACAATGCCATACAGCCTTGCCTCAATTGCCTGCTTCACGCTTTCACTCTGCCCGTCAATGACATTAAGCAAAAGCCCTTCTCTTTGCCTCCATCCCTGAAGCAGGTCAAGCTTGTTCAGAGCGATAACGAATGGCGTCTTGTACTGCTTCAGAATTTCAATGCATTCTGTTGTCTGCGGCATGATGCCTTCATTAATATCTATTACAAGAACAGCAATGTCTGCCAGGTTGCCGCCTCTTTTTCTTAAGTTTGTGAATGCAGCGTGCCCGGGCGTGTCTATCAAAAGCAGCCCGGGAATTGTAATCTTTGAAGGGTCTTTTATCAAGCCGCCGCAAACCTTTTTTATCGCGTCTATTGAAATGGAGCTTGAGCTTATCATCTGCGTGATGGCTCCTGCCTCGCTTTTTGCAACAGCTGTGTGCCTGATTGTGTCAAGCACTGTTGTTTTCCCGTGGTCCACGTGCCCCATGAAGGCGCATATTGGCTGGCGTATCATTTTTTCTCTATCTTACTAGCTTCCATTTGATATTTAAGTTTTGGGGTTTTAAATTGCATGCATTTTTTGCCATATAACTATTTACTACTTCCTTGTTATCATTTTTATTTTCTCTTAAAAAGGTTTATATATGCTGCTGACATATAATAATCAGAAAAAGAGGGGACAGCAACTGCTCTCTTTTTCAAAAAAGGAGGGACATTATATGGAAGAGAAAAAAGACTCTGGCTTAATTCTATTGGATAATTTAGGCGCGAATTCTGCGGACGCGTTCAGAAAGCTTCATGAGGAAATAAAATTATGGGATTACCTGCAGAAGCTTCTTGCGGACGCAAGGCCCGCGAGGACAGCGCACCAGAGGCTTTATGACATGATTATTTCAGCAGGCGTTGAGGATGTTTCAGGCGCCTATGATGATTACATAAGATACAAGTTTTTCACTCCTGTTGATCCTGAGACAGGCAACCCAACAGAGAATGCAATATTCGGGCTTGAAAAGCCGCTTGCGAGGCTGGTAAACTCACTGAAAAGCGCGGCAAAAGACGCAAGCGCGGAAAGAAGGCTCCTCCTCCTGCACGGGCCTGTCGGAAGCGCAAAAAGCACAATCGCAACTCTTATGAAAAGAGGGCTTGAGGAATACTCGCGGGTGGAGCCCTTATACTCATTCCGCTGGATTAACATGGAAGAAAAAGAATATGCAGGGGAAAAGCTGAATAACATGCACTGCGAAGTAAGGGAAGACCCGCTTAAGCTTGTATTGCCTGAAGACATGCCAAAAATCTTGAAGGCAATAAATGACAATAACGTGAGAAATCCAGGCTCTCCGTTGTATGAAAAATACACAATAAAGAACAAGGGGCAGCTCTGCCCCAAGTGCAGCTTTAACATGGAGCATTTGATGAAGGAGTATCATGGCGATTGGAGGCGGGTAATTGACAGCCATATCCAGGTTTACAGGCTCCTGATTTCAGAGAAGGACAGGAAGGGAATTGCGACATTTCAGCCTAAGGACGAGAAAAACCAGGACTCGACAGAGCTTACAGGGGACATTAATTACAGGAAAATAGCAGAGAACGGCTCTGATTCAGACCCCAGGGCGTTTAATTTTGACGGTGAGTTTGAGGTTGCAAACAGGGGAATGATTGAATTCATAGAAGTGCTCAAGCTTGACGTGGCGTTCTTATACGAGCTGCTTGGCGCAACGCAGGAAAAGACAATAAAGCCGAAGAAGTTTGCGCAGACTGATTTGGACACAGTAATCATAGGGCACACGAACGAGGCTGAGTTCAAGAAACTGAGGGAAAATGAATTCATGGAAGCAATGAGGGACAGGACAATAAGAGTTGACATTCCCTACAACCTGAGGCTGATTGAAGAGAAAAGGGTTTATCAAAAGCTCTTCACCGCGGATTCGCTCGGCGTGCACATTGCGCCGCATACGCTTGAAATAGCGGCGCTATGGGCAATTCTTACAAGGCTTGAGCCGCCGCAGAACATGCAGCTTACGCTGCTTCAAAAGGCCATGCTTTATGACGGAAAGACTGTAAAGGACTTTGAGCCTGCAAAGGTAAAGGACATGATGAAGATGGCTGTCTCAGAGGGAATGAAAGGAGTTTCCCCCAGGTTCATACAGAACATAGTGAGCGCGGCTGCTTGCGAGCATGGCGTTAAATGCGTTGACCCCTACAGGGTGCTTGACGCGGCCAAGGGTTGGCTTGCGACAAGCGCGCTTTACAAGCCTGAACAGTCAAAGGAATTCAGCGGCGCGCTGCTGGGGCTTGCGACAATTGCGCTTGAAACTCTTATCACTGAGGACATGGGAAAAGCAATCTGCGGCGATGAAGAGGCGTTGGAAAACATGTTCAAGAAATACTATGACAATGTTGAGGCTGCGGTAAACAGGAGAAAGCTGGTTACAAGCACGGGCAGGGAGATAGAGCCTGATGAGCCTTTCATGCGCTCCATAGAAGAGAAAGCCGAGATACTTGACTCTGAAAGGGAAAAATGGAGAACCACGCTGATTGTCTCATCCGCGGGGTATGCGAGGAGGGGAAATCCATTTACGTATTCTTCAAATGACCAGCTGAGAAAGGCGCTTGAGGGCAAGTTGTTTCAAGACAAGAGAAGCGAGATAAACTTCCTGCAGTATGCTTCCGAGAACATAGACAAGCTTTCCGAGGCAAAAAAGACAAGGTTCCAAGAGAACCTGATTAAGATAGGCTATTGCCCGCACTGCATCAAGACAGCAACTGCAAACGCCCAGTC
Source organism: Nanobdellota archaeon (assembly GCA_030018575.1). GTDB lineage: Archaea > Nanobdellota > Nanobdellia > SCGC-AAA011-G17 > GW2011-AR17 > UBA9640. The sequence goes on from JASEIA010000026.1 coordinate 10,750, forward strand.
TATTTTTGGAAAGGAACCGGGAAAGGAGTAAGCCTTTTTAGGGCAGATAAGTAAAACCATGGTTTCAAATATCCCGAAGGACGCGGACCGCTTTAACAGGATTGTCAAAGGCAACATAAGGAAAGATTTGAAGGACCTTATTGCAAAAGACGAGCTTATAGGCAGGAGGGGCAAGGACAAGGTTGTAATACCGGTGCCGCACATAAACCTTCCAAGGTTCAAGCACGGGGAAAATAAGGATGACGGGGGGGTTGGCCAGGGAGACGGGGACATAGGCGACAAGGTTAAGCCTGCTGGTAAGGGGGAAGAGGGAGACGACCCCAAGGCAGGCGAAGAGGCAGGGGAGCATATGCTCGAGCTTACTGTCGAAGAGCTTGCGCAGATTCTTGGGGAGGAGCTGAAGCTGCCGAGGATTGAGCCAAGGGGAAAAAGGACAATATACCAGCAGTTTGACCATTATTCTGGCCTTAGAAGAAAAGGGCCGCGCTCACTGCTGAGGCTGAAAAGGACTTTTTGCGAAGCGCTGAAAAGGCAGATTGCATCAGGGGAATACAACCCTGATGACCCGAGAATAATTATCGAGAAAGACGACATGCGCTACCGCTCATGGAAAACAAAAGACATACCGGAAAGCAGCGCTGTTGTGATGTACCTGATGGACGTGTCAGGCAGCATGTCAGACAGGCACAAGAGCATTGCAAGGAAGATTGCGTTCTGGACAGATGTGTGGCTCAGGGCAAACTACAAGGGGCTTGAATCAAGGTACATAATACATGACTCTGTCGCCGCCGAGGTTGATGAGGAGACATTTTACAAGACAACCACTTCAGGCGGCACAAAGATTGTTTCGGGATATATTGAGGCGCAGAAAATAATAAAGAGGAGCTATGACCCTGCTGACTGGAACATTTACCTTTTCCAGTTTTCAGACGGTGACAACTGGGGGAATAACGAGGACGAGTTCAATGTGCTTAAACGCGGGCTTATGGAAGCGCTTAACCTGCTCTGCTATGCCCAGATTGACGTGCCGTGGTTTTACAACACAAGGTCCGGCGCAAAATCAGAGGAGGTAATGGGCGGGTATCTCGGGGAGCTTGAAAAATTCATCAAGGAATCAAAATACAAGGACAAGCTTCTTACGGCAAGGCTGCAGGATGAGGGGGATATCCTGCCTGCAATAAAAACATTCCTCGGGACAGGGAAGTAAGATGTACTGGCACCTGCCTCCAAACATGCAGAAAATGAAAGAGGAGATAGAGGAGGCTGCAAGGGGTTGCGGCCTTGACTTTTACCCCACTGCCTTTTATGTTGTTGACCTGGGCACAATGAATGAGATATGCGCAAACACAGGATTCCCGACAAGGTACAGCCACTGGCGCTTTGGGATGGAATATGAGAGGATGAAAAAAGAGACAGGGTACGGCTTTTCAAGGCTGTATGAGCTTGTCATAAACAACGACCCGGCTGTTGCCTATCTCCTGCACTATAACAACATAACCCAGCAGAGGATGGTAATGGCGCACGTTTTTGCCCATGTTGACTTCTTCAAGAACAATGCCTGCTTCAGCCACACTGACAGGGGCATGGTTTATACAATGGAAAGCCACAGGAAAGTTATTGAGAAATACATAGATGAAATAGGCTTCTCTGAAGTTGAGCAGTTCATAGACAACTGCCTTTCAATTGAATACCTGATAGATGATTTTCCTTATTTCAAGAGAAATGCCCCTGAAGAAAAGAAAAAAGAAAGGTGCGGCTGCTCAGGGCGCGGCTGCAAGGGATGCAGCCACGGAAAGGAAAAAAGGAGCGGCTCTGAAAAGCTCCCCTTCGGGCTTCCTGAATACATGAGGGATTTTGTTGACATAGACGCGCTTTCCAACATTGACCGGAAAGACGATGAAGAAGACGAGGAGGACGAGGAAGACGAGCACAGGATTCCTAGAAAGCCGGAGCAGGATGTCCTTAAGTTCCTTATTGAGCACACTGACGGCTTGCCTTCATGGAAGAGGGACATTCTTTCAATAATAAGGGAAGAGTCATATTATTTCCTTCCGCATAGGCAGACAAGAATAATGAATGAGGGATGGGCGACATTCTGGCATGACCACATGATGACAGAGATGGGGCTTGCTGAGCCGAACGGGCTTATTGACTACGCAAAAACAATGGCCGGAGTAATAGGCGGCAATAGGATGAACCCGTACAAGCTTGGGTTCCTCCTTTACCAGGACATCAAGGAAAGATGGGACAAGGGAAGGCACGGAAAAGAATATGAGGAAGAGCAGGACGCCCTTAAAAAAATGGATTGGGATACAAAGGAAGGGAACGGATTTAAGAAGATTTTTGAGGTAAGGGAGTCAATGAACGACATAGAGTTCATACGCGAGTTCTTGACAGACGACTTCATCCGGCAAAGCAAGTTCTTCAGGGCAAAGCTTGACCGCAATGACAAATGGTACAAGATAGCAAGCAGGAATCCCCGGGAAATAAGGAACTGGTTTATTGAGCAGCTTGCAAACGGGGGGCAGCCCTGCATACAGGTTATTGACGGGAATTTTGAAAACTCAAAAGAGCTTCTTTTGGGGCACGTGTATTACGGCCAGGAGCTTGACAATGCCTTTAGGGACAAGACACTGGCGCGCGTTTACAAGATTTGGGGAAGGCCCGTGCATATTGCAACAATGTCAGAAGGCCAGCCGGTAATTGCCTCATATGACAATGGGGAGATAGAAGTGACAAAATGGGGATAAAAGTGATAGAATGGTAAAGGAAATAACAGGCAAGGCGCATGCCTGCATAAGGGAGGGGTTTAATGCAGGGGCGGGGTGGAAAGGCTCTCTGGATGAATTCCTGGGGCTTATGCAGGAAGACCCTGCAAAATACATGCGCACAGGCGTGCAGTTCATATCTGACATGATAAATTATTTTGGGTTTGCTGAAGTGAATGACTGCGGAGAAAAGCTGAAGCATTACACTCTTTTTGACGATACGCTTGGGGTTGGCGAAGGGGTTTACGGCCAGGACAGGATGCTGATGCAGCTTGTTTCCAAGATAGAAAGAATTGCAAAAGGGGGGGGCGATGAAAGGATTTTTATCCTGAAGGGGCCTGTTGCAACTGCAAAAACAAGCATCATAAGGCTGATGATAAGAGGGGCTGAGGAATATTCAAAAACACCTGAAGGCGGGGTTTACACATTCAACTGGGTTTTTCCCATGCGCGAAAAGAAAAAAGGGCTTGGATTTAACTCAAAAGAGCATGAGCATGAAGAATGCTATGCGCGCCTAAAGCGTTCTGACGCTCTTGCAAACATACTCTGCCAGCTGAATGACAGCCCCCTGCTCCTTTATCCAAGAAGGCAGAGAAAGGAAATAATTGAGGGAATTATAGAGAAAAGCGGAAAAAGCGTGAAAATTCCCTCTAAGATACTGAAGAGCGATCTATGCTTTAACTGCCAGGCAATTTACAAAAGGCTTCTTGAGGAATATGGAGGGGACATTGACAGGGTTTTTAGGCACGTGCAGGTTGAAAGGCTGGGCTTTTCAGAGGTATGCCAGGTTGGGTGCGCAACTGTTCAGCCTGCCAGAAACCTTGACGGGGACGCGCCGATAATCACAATGGACACGGAATCATACAGCCACGTAGGGGACCTGCTCAAAGGAATAGAGCTTCGCAGGTTCTCGGGAAAATGGGTTGATGCAAACCGGGGAATCATACATTACTCTGAAATATTTGAAAGGTCAGGCGGATACCTTAAGCACCTTCTTGGCGCTGCGCAGGAATTCATAATTGATTTCAACGGGGTGCAGAGCTTTGTTGACGTAATGATTATCGGCACAACTAACATGGACCAGTACAAAAGCGCCTCCCAAGTAAAAGAGAACAAGGGGCTCATGGACAGGACAAGGGGGGTTGATGTGGGATATATACTGCAGCCGTCACAGGAGGCAAGGATATACAGGAGGCAGTTTGATGAGTGCGGGTATACTGAGAAAAATGAAGGGGGGGGAAGGCACATAATGCCCCATGTTGTTGATATGATGTCTATATGGAACGTGATGACAAGGCTGATAAGGCCTTCTTCTGAAAGTTATGCAAAATCAGTGCATGACAGCGTAAGAAAAGTAATAACAGAAATGAGCCCGCTTGTGAAGGCGAAGCTTTATGACGGCATTATCCACCAGGGGCTCAAGCTTGAGGAAAAGCTGATGTTTGTGGACTCCAAGCTGCAGAGGTTGATAAGAAATGAGCACCACGGCGAGGGCATGAGCGGCATTTCCCCCAGGACAATGCAGAACTTTGTTGCCGACCTCATAAGCAGGAAAGAGGCTGAAGAGAAAAAAGAAGGGCTTGATTCATCCTGCCTGAGTTTTCATAAGGTAAAGCTTGCGCTTAGCGAGCTTATTGCGCAAAATCCTCGCGAGCTTGAGGGCATCAAGGCGGACAGCGAGGGGTATGGGCAATTCCCAAACATGGTTGAATTTGTGGAAACAGAATACCGCCATATTGTCTCTTCAGAGATAAAGAGGGCGTTTATAGGAATTACGCCTGAAAAAAGAAAGGAGCTTATAGAAAAATACCTTAACAATGTTGAGGCTTTTATCACAAAGCAGGCAAAAACAGAGCCGGATATTCCATTTATGGAATTCATTGAAAAAAACATGGGGATGAAGCCCGGGCCGGAAGTGCGCGATTTTATCGGGAAAAAAGTCGCGGAAATAGTGAGCGGCATTCAAAACAGGGACAGCAATATTCTGGTGGGCATGGAATTTGTTTATGATAATATCTTTTCAAAGCTCGACACCGGGCTTTTTGAGGACAAGAAGGAAAAGCTGGGGCTTACAAATGAAAAAATGCAGCCTGTTGTAAAATCATTCGGCACAAGGCAGTTTGATGACTATTCAGATGACGTGAAGGAAACAATAAGCTCTATGTTTGACGAGCTCATTTCAAGATACGGCTACTGCGGGCAGTGCGCAAAAAACATAGTCTGCGAGGCGCTTGAAGAGGGCTTTGTCGGCAGGAATAAAAAATAAGGGGGATGAAAAATGAAGCCATGGAAAAGAAGCATTAAAAGCGAATTCAAGGGCATGTATTCCGAGCACGGAAACCTGCCGGTCATAACTGTCAATCCGATGTTTTCTGTTGAGAGGCACATACTGATGCTTGGCTCTGAGTTTGGAGACAGGGGATTTTGCGCTGATTCAATCCTGAATGTTGCAAGGCAGTTTATGGGAGATTATAAACCATTTTATACAAAGGTTACCCTTATTCCGGTGCTTGACACAGAAGGGCACCCTGGCAAGTGCGGGATAATATCGCCTGAAGGCTTTGAAAGCCCGTCTTATTTGTCAGGCGGGAAGCCTTCAAAGGAAATGCCTGCTGATGTCAGGGATTTGCTTTCCATTGTGAGGCAGGAGAAATACAATTTGGTGTTGCAGGCCACTTCGATTGCTAAGGAAAGCTGGCCTTACTGCGACGGCTATTTTGTTGTCCCTGCCGTGTCTGTTGTTTCTTCAGGGGAAAAAACATTCTTTTCAATAAGACCCGAGACAAAGGACATTGCAGGCACTTTGCTTTCCGCTGCAAAGCAGCATGCCCGTCTTCAGTCTCTGAATACAGAAGGCGTTGTTGGGGACAGGTATGTTGTTGCGCGCGAAGGAATTTTATTGCCTGCTTCTGTATCTGGCGAGAGTGTTGAAATTCATACCCGCAACATAGTTTCTCTTGCCTGCATTGAGAACAGGGTGGAGTGCATAACCCTTGTTGCCGCTTCTTCTAAAAATGCCGACTGCTCTGCCCCGCGCAAGGCGCACACGGCTGCATTGGAAGCGGTTATAAGGCTGTATGAGAAGAATAATTAATTCTTTTTTCTTATTATCACAATGCCATAATAAATTGACAGAATTAACAGCACTGCAACCACGTTAAACCCGTCGAAGAACAACCTGCAGACAGTGCTCGAGAACCACTGTTCTCGGCACACCGAAAATCCGCTATTTTCGATTGGTTGATCATCAGTGCGGGCATACTCGCTTTGCTCGTAGCCCACAGAAACAATTCATTTATTTCTTTTTTCTTACAATAACAATTGCATAATAAATAGACAAGACGAGCAATACTGCAACCACGTTAAACCCGTCGAAGAATGGGAATTCTTTATCTTCAATGCATTCCTTGTAGCGGTTGTTATATTGGTTT
>JASEIA010000027.1 GCA_030018575.1 Nanobdellota archaeon
AATCAGTGAAAGGAATTGATGCTAATTCCTTTACAATGAAGTCCTCGGGTATTTGTTTAATCTTCATAAAAGCAAGGAATGGATCAGAAGTTTAAATAACTTGTTAAGAAGGCGGCTTCACGGCTGTCCAATACTTCCAATGCGGCTCCTGCCACCATGAATGAAACTTCAAATGAATTCTCCCTTTAAAGAATATCTCAATAAGGTGCTCGTCAAGGACATTCCGCAGGAAAGACCTTCTCGGCTCCGGAAGCTTTGCATCATACGGGTCTTCCCCTGTGCTTAGCATTATCATCCTTCCAATGCCGTCATCAGTCGGTTCAATGCGCTCGTATGCAACAGAAAATCCCTTGTCATATCTTTTCAAGGGAAAATGAAACACTTCATTTGAATCAACAAGCAAAAAAAGCCCTGACTTGTCTTTTTTAAATCCAAGTGTTTTTCCCTCAAGGCTTTCATTAACCTTGACAGTGCCGCCCATGGAGCCAACAAGCCTTATATATAATCTCTCCGCCTTGTAATTGTCAATGCAAAGCCTTAAATTCTTCCTGTCCAGCTTCTTCGGCATCCAGTATTGCTCCATGATGTTCTAACAAATCTGCAATATTAATAAGGATTTCGCTAAGAAAAAAAGGAGGCTTAGGCAGGGACTACCTTTATCGCATCATTCTCTATCGAGATAAAAACATCTTCCCCCTGTTTGAGGTTTAGCGCGTGTTCAATATCAGTTGGCAATCTCAAGATTAAATTGCTTTTTATCCTTCCAAGCTTCGCCTTTAAAGACTGCTTTTTTAGCTTGTTTAACAAAAGAACCTTCTGCGCTCCTTCTGGCTCGTAATACTTTTCCCCGCAAGCGCATTTCCATCCAGCTATCCTGTAGCCGTTAAAGTCCAGCGCCTTAACATGTTCCATTTGCTTTCCGCAGTTATTGCATTTCATTTTCTTCCAAATCTCCCGAAGTGCACAAGCACCCAGCATTCTTCTTTCATTGCTTCATTATAGCTAAGAGCAATTACAGCGTTGAATGTCTTGCTGCCCTTTACCAGCCATTTTTCAATAGTGCCTTCTTTCCTCTTTCTTGGCGCTTCATAGCCTGTTTCAAGCACTTCAACAACATCGTAAAGGTCTTTTCCGTGCTTGAAAAGCTCCTGCATCGCTGAATCGGACACTATTATCCTAAGCCCTTTGAATCTAGGGCAAGGCATATCTCTATAACATATGTTTATTGCATATGTATTTAAGCTTTTTGGTTCAAAATTGCTCATAGGCATTATATTCTTTTAGGATTAATATGCCTTCCCTGAAAAATTCCGCAAGATTTGCAATAAAGCTGAAAGCTTTTCGTACGGAGGCGAAAAAAGCCAATCCTCGCTTAAAAATAAGGCAGAAGATTTTCAGAACACCTCAAAAGCCCCATTGCAAAGTGTTTTAAACTTATTTCACGTTTAATTAAACTGCATGAAAACGCTATTCATCATACTTGACGGCGCTGCTGACAGGCCGTGCGCTGAACTCGGCAATAAAACGCCTTATGAAGCCGCGAATATCCCTAACCTTGATTTTCTCGCTAAGAACGGGAGATGCGGATTAGTCCAAACTGTCGGAAAAGGCATTGCGCCTGAGTCAGACTTTGCAGTGATGGCTATCATGGGCTATGACCCTTACAAGTACTTCACAGGAAGAGGGCCGCTGGAGGCGTACGGAGCAGGAATAAAATTAGAAAAGCAGTTTCTCGCGCTAAGGACAAACTTCGCAACAGTTGAAGGCAATGAAATAAAGGACAGGAGAGTGGGACGGAGCCTTACAACATTGGAAGCGAAAGAGCTTGAAAAGGAAATAAACAAAAAAGTAAAGCTTCCGTGCAAGTTCATATTCAAGAGCACAACAGAGCACAGGGGTGTATTGGTTTTATACGGCAAATTCTCAGCAGATGTTTCAAACACAGACCCTGCCTATGAAAAGAAAGGCACTTTCGGCGTTGCAAAAGCTGTTTCTTCAAATAAAATAGAAGAATGCATTGCATTAAAGAAAGGCGCTGAGAACACGGCAGGGATTATAAACGATTTTGTTGAAAAAAGCAAGAGAGCGCTTGATGAAAGCAAGATAAATGCAAAAAGAAAGGCAAAGGGGCTTTTGGCTGCAAACGCGATTCTTCCAAGGGATGCAGGAAACAAGCTGCCAAGGCTTCCCAAAAAGGAAAAGTGGGCGGCTGTTGTCGGAATGCCTTTGGAGATAGGGCTGGCTGAATTGGCAGGAATGAAGATTCTGAAAGTCAAATATCCGCCTATAACTTCCTCAGACGCTTATAGGCACATATACGAATGCCTTGAAGCAGAGATAAGGGACTCATTGAAGTATCTTAAATCGCAATGGAACAAGTTTGATTCTTTCTATCTTCACATTAAAGAAACAGACATTCCCGGGCATGACGGATTGCCTGAAGAAAAAAAGAAGATGCTGGAGCTTATTGACAAAAAGCTGTTCTCGGAGATAAGAAAGCTCAATGCAAGAATCATAGTAACTTCAGACCACGCAACTCCCTGCTCATTGAAGTCGCATTCTGACAATCCAGTCCCATTATTGGTTTATGACGGCAAGAACAGGGACAATTTAAATGGCTTTTCAGAAAAAGAATGCAGGAAAGGCAGCCTTGGGACAATTCTGGGGAAGGATATTTTAAAGAAAGTGTAAAGCCTCGTTTCACTCAACATGCCTCTCAACCTCAAGCCTTATCTTGCGGCATTTTTCACAACCCCTGCAATAACTTCATATCCCCACAAAACTATGCCTTTTTGCAGGGCTTCTTTTATTATCTTGTCTCCCTTTTTAAGGTTTTTCTGCAAATCTTCTTCTGTCTGGATTACGTCCTGAATCTTGGCAGGCATAATCTCCTGCACTTGTGCTAATTTTTGCTTAAATTCATTAAAGCTCTTTTTGTCCAATACAAAGAGTATGTCAATATCTCCTGGCTTTTGCTTTGCAGTTATGTAAGAGCCAAACAGGATGCAGGCTTTTGTTGCTGCTTTCAGCGGCTCAAGGTCTTCATTTCTTAATTTTATCCTGCCTTCAAGGCTGTCATGGGCAAAAGAAAGCTCCAGCATAAGCATTGCCTTCTCATTCTCAAAGTTAAGCTTATATGAGATAATGTTTGCTATCTGCTTCTTTTTTAATATGCCCTCTTTCTCAAGCTTTGCAAGAAGCTTATATGCCCCATTGGGTGTAATCCCGCACTTTTTGGCAATCTCATTTATTGAATAGTCCTCATTCAGGCTTGCGGCCAAAAAGCGGAGCACTTTCTTCTCATTTTGTGTTAAAGCCATTATACACCTATTAGTTGATAATTATACACTAATAGTATATAAACTTTATGATTATGGGAAATGCGTATTTTCGCTAATCTGCAGCCGATATATATAAGGAACTCTTACAATTGTATTGCCCTTTAGGGCTTCAAAAACAAAGGCGGAGGAGGAGGAAAAATGGCGAGAGAAAATGTGGCATATGCTGCAATTAAAAAGACTTTTCCTATTTGGTTGCATCGTTCTCGGGAGAATGTCGTGAATAGAGTCAAAAAGAGGTATGGGGCTTGGCAATTTAGTCGACATAAGACTCACCCTGTTGAAGAAGAACGGAATGCAGATGAGAGAGAGATGGGAGAAAAGCTAATACAAAAATATGAAGAGAGACAATTAGAGAGGATACGCCCGCGGCAGTTAGAGGAAGAAAAAATCCAGCGAATTGCAAGGCAGGAAGAGATAAGGCTGAATGAGATGCGCGCAAAAGAGAGAATGCTTGCAAAGGAAAGGCTCTTGCAGAGGAGAGGCAGGCGATAGTAAAGCCTTATTGCTTTTTTTCTTCTTTAACCTCTTTTTTTACGGCATTTTAAAATCAATATAGAAATCCTTATAAAACAATAGACATTCCTGCTTTACGAGATGGCTGAAAAAGACGTGATAATAACTTTTGACACATTATTTGACCTACAAAGAAGGGAAAAATACAGGGCAGAGCTCCAGAAAATTGACGCTAAATTCTTTGACGACGTAACCAAGTACTTCACTGAAAAACAGTCCATCCTTGAATCGCAGGAAAAGAAGAAAAGCGTTTTTGCATCCACTGAAATCGAGAAGACAAGGGGACAATTAAACGAAGCCAAGAGGCTTTTGAAAGACATATACACCTGGAGAGAAAACAAGATTGTGCAGGGCGCTGTTTTCCAGTCAAGGTGCAATGGAAAAGGCTTTGATTTCTCGGCATTATTGCCCGAGGAGATAGAACTTTTCAACGCGCTCCAGTCAACACTGATGAAATACAGGGAAGATATCCTGCATTCGCTATTAAACCATGAATCCCCAAAGGTGGCAATAACGCCTGTTTCAGAGCCTGAAACCGAGGGTGAAGCACCGAAAGGTTTAAAAACAGATGCATCTAAATCAGATGGAAGTTGCCGCATTTCAATAAAATGCGACCTGCCGGAGTTTATGGGCCCTGACATGAACAAGTACGGGCCGTTCGAGGCAGGAGAAACAGCTTCAATTCCGGACAGCGTTGCAGAAATGCTGGTTAAGTCCGGAAATGCGATAAAACCCTGGGAAACCTCAAAATGAAAATACCAAAGAAAATGAAAAAGTTTTGCCCTAAATGCAAGGCATACAAGGAGATGACAGTTTCTTTGAACAGGCAGCAGGGCAAGAACAAGGTTCATCCGATGTCAAGGGGCTCAAGGACAAGAATGAAGAAAAGGGGCTTGGACAGGGGCTTTGGAAACAGGGGCAATGTGTCAAGGGGCGCGATGAGCAAGTGGAAGCGCTACAATGTAAAGAAAAGCAAGAAAATTAATCTGATACTCAAATGCTCCGCCTGCGGAAAAAGCCAGGTATTCATAGGGCCGAGGGCGAAGAAAGTGGAGGTTGCTCACGCTTAAATAAAAAATGGTCTGCGAACGAAGTTCGTGGACCTTTGAATGAAGCGAAGCGGAATGAAAATGGAGAGAGGAAAATTCATAAGGGTAAAGTGCTCAAACTGCAAGAACGAGCAGGTAATTTTCGGAAAGGCTTCAACAGAGGCAAAATGCCTTGTGTGCGGCAATGTGCTTGCAGCGCCTGTCGGCGGGAAGGCAAACGTGAAGGCAAAGGTTCTTGAAGTATTGTAAGATGGGAATAGAGAAGATTCTTGAAGCTGAGTGGAAGTGGAGCCTTTTTCATCGGCTAGGCAAAATCAAGATTGTTGCAAGATGCTCTTGTGGGGCAGACTATACGTTTGAAGGCGCTTTTGATAAGTTAAATGGCGGTTACAATGAGCGATACCTGCAAGCAAGATGCCGAGTGTGCAAAGGCAAGGATTTCTAGCTTTCAATAAAGAGAACATATGAAGGAGTGGGAATTTTTACAGAAAGGTATTCAATTGAAGTTCAGCCGCTTGACCCAACGAAGTGAGCAAACGTTTATATATACTGCCTATTTCTAACCTTGCATGGCATACACAAAGAAAGGGATTCCTGACGAAGGGGAGATTGTCCTATGCATTGTAAGGAAAATACTTCCGCACTCTGTTTTCGTTGACATGATTGAATACGGCGGCAGGGAAGCAATGATTCACATTTCTGAAATAGCTCCCGGAAGGATAAGAAACATAAGGGACTATGTAAAGGAAGGAAAGCAGGTTGTCTGCAAGGTTCTTTTGCTTAACAGGGAGCGGGGCACTATTGATTTATCCCTTAGAAGGGTTTCCTTGCAGCAAAGGCTAAAGACAGAGGAAGATTACAAGCAGGAGCAGAAGGCTGAGAAGATACTTGAGTTTGTTGCGCATAAGTTAAAGACTACCATGGAAGACGTGTATGCAAAGGCAGGCAACAAAATTATTGAGGAATGCGGGTCCCTGACTGTCTGCTTTCAGGATGTTGCAATGAACGGGAATGCTTTGCTTAAAGAGCTTCAGCTTCCGCCTGAATACGTAAAAGAGCTTACCGATGTTATAAAAGAAAGAATCAAGCCCCCGGAAGCAAAGGTTGTTGCAGAAGTCACACTGGAAAGCAATGATGAGAATGGCGTTGAAGTAATAAAGAAGGCTTTATCAGCAGGTAAAGAGATAATAAAAACTAACAAATACAAGGGAAGCATCACTTACACAAGCGCGCCGCATTACAGGGTTGAATTGACATTTCAAGATTACAAGACAGCTGAAGATGCCTTGAAAAAGGTTTGCACTGCAATAGTGGAAGAGATTGAAAAGCTAAAAGGAAAAGGCAGCTTCAAAAGGGAAGAATGACAAAACATATTCTATACTGCAGGAAATGCAGCCTTTACACAATGCAGGAGAAATGCCCAAAATGCGGGGGAATTGCCTTGTCTAACAAGCCTGCCAAGTATTCGCCTGAAGACAAGTGGGGAAAATACAGGCTGAAATACAAGCAGGACCAGGAAGATATCGCAAAATAGCCATAAAAACTTGATAAAAAGCTTTATATAACCCAAAACCCTTAATTTAGATGAACATTTAAGTTCAAAAAAGGAGGTTGAGTGAATGAAACTATTTAGGAAAGGCATATCGCCGTTGATTGCAACGGTGTTGATAATAGGGTTTACGGTTGCCCTTGCGGCAATCATAATGACGTGGGGAACGACGTTCTCTAAAGGAATACAGAAGGGCACTGAAACGACTGCCAATGAGCAAATGATTTGCGCACAAGAGGTTTTATTTAATTTGGGCAGTGCTTGTAATGTTAGCAGCGAGACCGGTTCAGGGATAGTAAAACTTACTATTTCAAATGACGGCAGCAGGGCTATTAAAAGTTTTACTGCAAGGTTCTATAAAGACCCCAATAATGTTGTTGTAAATAGTACGTTCCTAACCGCACCATTAGACGCGTTTGGGATAGTGCAAAAAAATGTTTCCATCTCACTGAATCCAGGGCAAGTCAAACAAATAGACTTATTGCCGGTTGTTGAAATTGAAGGAAGAAATGTTCCTTGCCCGACAACTATAGATAAGTTAGGAAATGCAGAAGGAACAGATTATCTATTACAAAACTGTTAAACCTTTTTTCTTTTTTTATTTTCTTTTTAATCTGAAGTGATACACATGAAAAGCAAGAAAGGCGACGTCTGGATTTCGGCTGTTTTATATATGGCTTTGGGAGTCATTGTTCTTACGATTGTGTTAGCCGCGGGCGTCCCGATGATACAGAAGATGAAGGACAAGAACTCATTTTCACAGGCAAAGACTGTTTTCTACACAGTCAACGAGAACATGAAGGAAGTAATCAATGAAGGGCCCGGCTCAAGAAGGTTCCTGTCGCCGTTTGAAATAAAAACAGGCGAATTTGACATAGACACAACAAACAACCAGGTTATCTGGTCAATGAAGACAAAGGCAAAGATGATGGAGCCGAGCTATTATTTTACTGCCAAGCCCATGGTAGATGATCCTCGCTGTTTAAGTGAATGCAGACAATGTACGAGCATCCCCTGCTTCAGGGAAGGAGATTTGTACTTGTTTGCGCAGGAAACAAACATTGTGGATGAGTACATAGCAAACTTAAAGCTTAGCTATAATGGGATTGCGCAACTGCAATTAGACAGCGTATTTACAGGGCCTTTTGCAGGCAGCTACAGCTTTACAATAAAGCATACAGGCACATATAATGATCCAGGCGATGCATTGTGCCCAAACTGCCCAAAAATCGAGCTTAAGATTGCGCCCTAAAAAGCATTGACACTGGTTTTCTGCCCGCCTCAGGCAAACAGAAAGTTTTATAAAACATCATTTGTTCTCAAAGGAAGTTAAGCGCCGATGGTTTAGTGGTTAGAATTCAACCTTGCCAAGGTTGTGACCCGGGTTCGAATCCCGGTCGGCGCATAAGAGCTTAATGGGATTTTCCCCTTACCGCTTTTTCACCATACTCAAGAGGTTTCTTTTCAACAGAACATACAAACATTTATAATACCTTAGAAAATAGCTATTCCTAGTTATAAAAAGAAGGTGAAGGAATTGCATTCCTAACCTCCTTTTTGTTCCAAAAAGAAGGTGATAATATGAAAACTCTTTACGCTATAGCCGCGGGCGCAGCGCTTGCGCTTTTGCCAGCAGCAGTAAAAGCAAATGACTTTGAGAACATTGAAACTGAAGTTCTTGAAGTGACAGAAAACGCAAACGGATTAAGCGGCTTGGCATTAAGCATGTCAGAGCTCCAGCCAAGCGAGGATGAAGTAACAAGATACGCGTTTGTCGTCGTGGCAAGCGGAAGGGGAGAAAGATCCCCTGACCTCTCAGACCCGATTGACAAAAACTTCTTCTGGCTTGGCGGCGTAAGGGTATATGACTCATTAAGGCAGATGGGATTCGAGCCTGAAAACATAAGGTTCCTCTACTCAAGGGGAGACCCTGACTTCAATGAAACATTGGAATCAAGGGCAATCCAGATTGTCAAGAAAGAGCAGTTCAACAACACATATGACAACAAGGCAACAGAGGCAAACATAAATATCCAATTAAAGCGATTTTCCTTGCTTGTTGACAACAATGATATTTTCGTATTATACATCGGCACGCACGGCGCGGAAAATATGCTTGAGCTTGAAGCAGACGGCTATTTTGCAGCATGGACAGTAAAAGAAGTCCAGGAAGCTGTCGATAAAATCAATCCGGGCTTCGGAATATTATACAGCGACGCATGCCACTCAGGCGCATTCATAAAACAGCTTAACCTGCCTGAATATGTGCTTATATCAACAACAGGAGAGCACACTTACGGCTGGGGCGACAGGTATTTCTCAGGCGGCTCTTACTTTTTCCAGAACATGACAGACGGGGAAGCGGACACAAACATTGACGGCAAGATTACCTTGATGGAAGCATACACAAGGGCGCAAGCAGAGGCAAATGCCCACATGCAGAGGATTGACAGCTATCTTGAAAACCAGTATAACTGGGACGGGTTTGGCGGTTATGAATCAGAAGTTGCGACAGGGCATATTTCAGTCCAGCAGACAATGGTTGTGGGAAATGCGTCAAGCCCTGACTTTTACCTGTATGATACAGGCATGACGCCGATACCCCGGCAAAGACAATAAAAATAATTTATTTTTCTTTTTTATTTCTCTTTTTGTTAAGACAAATTAATTTAAGAATTAACGCTGGTAAGCGGGCTTATCCCATATACGTCTTCTGCTGTGTCTTCATTGCTTCCTGCTTCCTCTGCCTTTTGTAGTCAGCATACTGCTCCCACAGCATAGCACCCTTTTTCTTGTAAACAATCTTTGAAACAACCTGCCTGGGCACGGCTGATTTCTCTGAAACAGGGCGGTAATCAACAAGCACAACATCCCCCTCTTTCAGCTTTGCAGCTATCTTGGGCTCAACCATGCACGTAAACAGGTTCTCGTCCCACATCTCAACAAGAGCCTGCGTGGAGTCATCTGATGAATGCACGTCCTTGTCCTTTGGGCTGAATATTCCAGCAACCTTTCCCGGATGAAACATAGGGCTATAAAACAGCATTATCTTTATAAAGCTAATGGTAGCTAATTAGGAATGTGCCTCTGGAATGAGAAGAGGCTTGGAAAGGACAATGGCGCCGCGGTGGAAGGAAAAATTCATTGAAAGATACAAGCAACTGACTGACATAGGCGTCTTTCTCGATATTTCAGTAAAGCCCCTGAGAAAGACGATAAGAGTGAATACAATCAAGTGCAGTGTTGAGGATTTCAGGCAAAGAATAGAATCAAGGGCAAAGCTTCAGCAGATTCCATGGTGCAAAGAGGGATTCTGGACAGAAGGCACAGGCATTGGCAACCTTCCTGAGCACTTCTTAGGCTATTTTTATGTGCAGGGAGCAGCGTCAATGATACCGCCCGTTGTTCTTCAGCCGAAAGAGAATGAGATGGTTCTTGACATGTGCGCATCCCCAGGCTCAAAAACATCGCAGATTGCCGCAATGATGAACAACACGGGATTAATTATAGCAAACGACAATGCAATGCAAAGGCTAAAGCCCCTGGGATTTAATCTGCAGCGCTGCGGTGTTTCAAACACGGTTTTCACATTGATGGAAGGCAGGTGGTTTAAGGATTTGATGTTTGACAAAATACTGGTTGATGCCCCATGCTCAGGAATAGGAACAATAAGGAAATCGTTCAAGACAATAGAGATGTGGAACCCCGGATTTTCAAGAAAGATGGCAGGCATACAAAGGCAGCTTTTGGGCACTGCATTCAACTGCCTGAAAGAAGGCGGAACTTTGGTTTACAGCACCTGCACTTTGGAGCCTGAAGAGGATGAAGGCGTCGTGAGCTGGCTTCTGGAAAACCATGAAAATGCAAAACTTGAGAAAATCAGATTAGACATAAGGCACGGCAAATGCGTTGATGAGTTTGAAGGCGGGACATATTCGTCAGAAGTCCGAAAGTGCCTGCGCTTGTGGCCGCAGGACAATGACACAGAGGGCTTTTTTGTCGCTAAGTTCAGGAAAGATTAAGGTTTTTCAACTTCTTTTAACACAGCTTCATGCAATTGGTTAAAGCAGCTTTTTGCAATAGAAATTGCATCATCAGCCTCTGCCTTTTTCGGAGAATAACCGTAATAATTTACATTGTGCCTTAGCCTCCTTAGATTATCAATCAGGAATATGGGGCGGACAGTATTTACCTTTAATTTAAAAAGCTCGTTTATCGGCGCAAGATGGTCATCAGACTCAATGCCTTTTTTAACCAAAAGCGCATCGCCTATCATGCGAAAGCATTCGTAGATATTTCTTACAATTGTAAAAGCAGAATCGTCAGTTGGCTTCATGGTTAATGTAAAATCCATCTGCCTTTTTGCAGCCTGCGCCAGGCTCAATGCAACCTTTGCATCAGACCGCTTGTATCTAATTGTCATGGCCTTGTCTCCAGAAATCCTTCAAGCACAATGCCGTTTGCTATGTTTGCAAATAGGTTAATGTCAATGTTATTTCTTGAAAAAACATATAGATTGACAGTGACATTTTTCCTGAATCCTAAATGCTCAAGAACACCCAATTCAATTATTTTAGGGGGCTCATTTCCAACAATTTCTGCTGCAATATCCACATCACTGGCATCAATGTCATCGCCTTTCCTGTAACTGCCGAATAAGATTATAGCCTTGGCATTCGGAACAGCCTGATGGACTGCCCGGATAACGCTCGATGTATAAATATTTGCGAGATTAGAGCTGATTTTTAGCGTATGATTAAAATAGTGTTCCTTATTACAACGAATTCTCCATAATCTCCCCAGGACTTCAACATTTAAAAACTCCTCTTTATTCAAAATGGAAACTACTCTCTTTGCAGTTGCTTTTGAAATTCCTAATTCCCCTGAAAGGTCGTTCAATCCTATTACCCTCTCAGGATAGGCAAAAAACCATTGAATTGTTTTTTGGTATGCCTCATTTAGAACCATATTCTCTGATTTTATTCTCTTAGCCATGCTTATTGGTAACATATGTTACTATATAAATCTTTTGGTTACCAAATGGTAACTTATGTTACCTTATGGATTTTTTAGTTACCATGAGGGAACAGGCTGGACAGGATATGCTCCATTATCAGCATATATTCCTGCTTTTCCATTATATCGCCGTACTGCTTTCTGAGGCTTCTTGAGAAGTGGTCTATATCGCCCGCTGCCCTGAAAGCCGCCGGAAATGTAGCCTCTATAGCCTATCTTAACCCATTATTTTATGCACGAAATTCATGCGAAAACTTTATAAATATGCACTATTTATATGCATATATGGAAGAAAGGCATACGAGGCTCCTTGTAAAGCAAAACCCCTGGTGGCGGGGTGAAAAAGAAGCGCTGCCGGAATTCAGGAGGGATATATTTGGCAAGCTGCAGAAGTATGCAGAATACAGGCAGATAATAGCAATAGTGGGGCTTAGGAGAGTGGGAAAAACCACCCTCCTGAAGCAGCTTATACAAGGCATGGATGCGCCAAAAAATAATATTTGCTATATCTCTTTTGACGACATAGATTTCCAAAAATATGAAACAGCAGAGGAGCTCATAAATTATTTTCTGGAATTCTCAGACAAAAGCAAGGGAAGATTCCTGTTCCTGGACGAACTGCAGAAGCTGCCGAACTGGGACAGCCTGCTTAAAGTCTATTATGACACTGAAAAAAACCTTAAGATGTTCATCTCCGGCTCTTCGAGCCTTGAACTGAAAAACCATAAAGAAACACTTGCAGGAAGAATCTTTACTTTCCATGCCCCTATTTTGACATTTAAAGAATTCCTACGATATTTTGGCATGGAATCCAGCATTGCAGAAAAGGATATCGCAAGGGCATACCATCTGAAGCTTGCGGTAAAAAAAGAAAAATATGAGGCAAAGTTCAGGGATTATCTGCTGAAAGGGGCATTTCCTGAGCTGCTTGAGGCAAATGACGAAGAGTTTATCAAAAAATATATCAAGGAATCAGTTATAGAAAAAACAATAACAGACATCGCAAAAGCTGCAAAAGAAGATGAAAAAGTTATTTACGAGCTATTGAGGCTTTTGGCAAACAGCAATTCCCAGCTTTTTGAAATAGTGAACCTGGCAAATATCCTGAAAATTAACAGGAATCTGGTTTCCCATTATCTTACCCTGCTGGAGAAATCATTCCTAATAAAAACAAGCTATAATTTTACAGCCAGCGTTGCGAAGCAGGTAAAGGCAAGCAAAAAGCAATATTCAGCCCACAGCTGCATAGTTATATCGCTGCTGGATGTGCCTTTTGCAGCCATAGACACGGAAATTGCCGGCGGAATGGTGGAGGCTGTAATTGCAAACAGCATAGAAAATGTCTCATTCTGGAGAACGCCCCAGAAAGAAGAGGTGGACATTGTAATAAAGCTCCGAAAGCCGGTCCCTGCAGAAGTAAAATACCAGTCATTGATTACAAGCGATGACATGAAGAATCTGCTGAAGTTTTGCGCTGTCTTTAAATGCAATAATGCCGTGCTTATAACAAAGCATTTAATGGAAAAACGGAAAATCAAGGGCATAGAGATTCTTATAATGCCTGCATGGCTCTTCTTGCTTTGGGAAGGATTATTTCAGTAGGCCCTTCGGGAACAGGTTGAACAGTATATGTTCCTTTAAGGAGAATAATACATTTTCATACACCTTAGAGTATAAGAATTGACTATTCTTATACATCCTAGTATACGAAAACTTTATAAATAAGTACACTTTAGTGTATAAGATGTAAACAATAACATGGCAAAGTCTAACCCAATCACAGCAAGCTGCGGGGCATTATGCCTTTGCAGTTATTTATCCTTCCAAGTTTCGTGCAATACGCCAGCCGATGCTGGAACAGAGGATGTATGGCGGGTTTACACAGGAATGGTCAATTCCTGTCCTGTCTTTGGCTCTTGCGAGCAGGAAGCCACCTGCTTATCAACCGAACTGCCAGACCTATTAAGCAGCCATCTGTCGCCAGATGCGTGGGTTGACAAGGATAGGCTTACCAAAGCAGAAGAGGTATTTAAACCATGCGCGCATGGTTGTCAAGTGGCAAGTGGAGGTGAAATGGGCAATCGCAGCAAGCTGCGGGGTATCAGACCCATACTGAAATGAAGCTATACGCCACTAAAGCGGAAATCTACGACAGGATGATACAATCGGCAGGAAAGCACTACAAGGAAGAGTCCGGGTTAATAGCGAATATCCTGCAGAAATCCTTCAAAGGGAGGAATCCGCCTGTCCTTGACCTTGGCTGCGGTACAGGAACCCACGCAGCTGAATTAATCAGACAGGGATTTAATGTAATATGCGGCGACATAAACAAGGAAATGCTTGCCATAGCAAAAAAGAAAACAGGCGCTGAGTGCCTTGAGATGGACATGAGGCGGTTTTTGTTAAGGAAAAAAGTTGGCGCAATAATCTGCCTGTATAATACGCTTTTTTACAATCAGAATGCAGAAGAATTAATGTCCACATTCAGCTCCTGCCGCATCAATCTGGAGCCGGGCGGAATTCTTATCCTGCAGGTTACAGACCCATCGCTTTTCAGGGGCGATAAAAATACCTCTTTTACATGGGCATTAAACAATAGAGAAATCGTAGTCCAGAGCACTTTCATAAGGTTGCCAAGGATGCTGCACCATTTTTCCTTCATAAATCTGGATACAAAAAAAGAGGAAAGCGACTGGCATGAAATGAGGATTTTTCCCCTAAGAGCCATTAAAGATTCGCTTATAAAATGCGGGTTTTGCTGCATAAAGATTACGAAGGATAAAAATACGCTCTATATCACTGGCAGGAGAAAATAATATGCTCTGGGAAATCATTAAAGCATCAGGCATTGCAGGGTTTATCCTTGTCCCGTTTATGTATGCTTATAGCAGAATCCCCGCATTTCTCTTTGTAGCTGCAGCGCTTCTGCTTATAATCGGGCTTATGAATTGCATCGAGGTTATAAGATGAAAAGCATCCCGAAAATAATCCATTTGCAACGCTTGTTAAGGAAAGCCTTAAATATATGCTATAACATATACTATTATATGCTTAAAGATATAACAGAAATAGACCGGAAAATAATAGGGCTTTACATACCAAACTATTCGGCTTCATACTCCATACGGCAGATGACATCAATACTGAAAATAAACTACTCCTATGCCTTCAAGAGGGTTAAAAAACTGGTTAAAGGCGGCGCGCTAATAGGGTCCAGGGTGGGGGCTTCAAACAGCATTAGTCTGAATATTAAGAGTGATGATGGATTCAGGCTCATTTCATCTGTGGAAGAAATGCAGGAAATAAACAATTCCACATTGCAATTAATGATGCAGGAAGCCAGGACAACTGACCCTATGTGCTGCATGGGCTTGTTTGGAAGCAGGGCGTCAGGAAAAGCGGCTGCCGGCTCAGACTGGGATGTTTTCATAATCACAAGAAAGGAAAAGAAACAGGATATGGGGCGCATAATGGGAAAGTTCCCGCATGCAAATGGCATCCATCTGCTGGTCTTTGGAATAGAGGAGTTTAAAGGGGGAATGTTATCCATAGAGGAAAATGTCGTGAAGCATATCATCCATAACAAGCAGATTTTATATAATCCTGCGCCGTTCTATAGCCTTATCTTATTGTGGGAGAAAATGAAATATGCTCCCGCCCAATGAGATTGAAAAGGAGTATGCCTTGCTGTTAAATGTCAAGGACAAGCCCATAAGGGAAGGAGCGGTTGTTCAAGCGCGCCTTAAATGGCAGAAAGCAATAAATGACCTGTCAATGGCAAAATGCGCATTTCAGGTATCCACTTCAGGCAAGATAAAACGCGCATTAGACTGCCCGAATGAAACAACCTTTTTTGACTGGGCAATCATAGCAGCCTATTATTCAATGTTTCATGCGGCGCAGGCATTGCTGGGCATGAAAAAAGTAAAGATAAACAGGCGAGTGCATCACGCAACACTCATTGCTTTTGCCAGGCATTTTATAATTAATAATGAGCTGGCGGCAGAATTGTTTCTTATTTATGAAAACGCGGAAGAAAAGGCGAATGAATTGCTTGCTGTATATGAAGAAGAAATGGAAAAAAGGGGGCTTTTTCAGTATCACAGGCTTTCAAGAGACAATGTTGTGCCTGCAGAAGAATCCATCAAAAACGCGGCAATATTCCTGAATGCAATACAGGAAGTTCTCAAGAAGAACAATATAATATAGAATTAATGCCGGAGGCTTGCCTTCTTACGGCTCCCACTCTTCCCCATTAAACAGGCTCTTCACATTCCCAATCTTCCCGTCATACATGAAAAGCCCAACGCCGCACCTCCAATTTATAAGCCTTGCTGCAACTCAAGCCACTTCACAACAATCGTCGCATAGGAGCCTTTAGGAAGTGAAAAAGAAACAGCCTGCTTCTTCTTACCTTCATTTAATTCATCATCCTCAAAAGAAAGCACTTTGTAATCCTTCACAGCAACAAAAGCCATCCTTGAAGGGGATAATTGCACCAAATTCGGCATCTGCCTGATAAGGAAGTCAGAAAGCTTTATCTCCTCTTCCTTAAGCACCTTCTCATACAAGTGCTTTATTTCCTCATTCTCAAAAGCAGTGTCAAAATGCACAAGCGGTATTGCTATGTTCGCTGCCTTGCCCACATCACCCAGGACAATCGAGCCTGCAGAATACCGGACTTCCACAGCATTTAAAGCATGCTTTCTCACATATTCAGCCAGCACCTTGTTAAACAAATAAGACTGGTACGCGTTAAAGCAAAAGAACAAAAGCTCCTTCTTTGCAAGCAGCGCATTCACAGGATTGTTCTCAGCCTTTACCTGCATCAGCTCGCAAGCCCTTCCGAACTGCCTTTTCACGATTGCCTGCCCCACAAGGTGGTTTCTTGCATTGATTCCAAACCTCTGCTCGTCAAAATAGTTGGGGATTAATTTAGGCGCAGCCCTTATCTCTGAATTCAAAGCGCGCAGCGTAATCTTGAATGAATTCCCCATAAGCATCTCATTTGACATCTTATCATTTGCATAGCCGGCAAATTCAAGCTCAACATCCTTTATCTTCAGCTTTTCAACAGCCTCTTTTGAAGCGCCTTGCACTGAAACAAACTGCTCTGTGACAGCTTTCTTGTCCTTGATGCCTGCATACGCAACCTTCTTTGGATGAATAGAAAGCCGCTCAGCTATCTCCTTCACAGCATCCATCGTGTTCCATTCCTTTTTCCTTAAAAGAAAATAAGCATATTCGCCTGAATCAGTGAAAGGAATTGATGCTAATTCCTTTACAATGAAGTCCTCGGGTATTTG
>JASEIA010000028.1 GCA_030018575.1 Nanobdellota archaeon
TAACGATGCTTTTTCTAAAGGCGAACAAAGTTCACTAAACCGTTTTGTTACAGAATCTGAATGGGACATTGATGCTGTCAACTATGTTCGTTTACAGCAAATTAAGAAAATACCATCCTCCAAACGCTATACAATTCAAGTTATAGACGATACTCTCTTGCACAAAACTGGAAAACATATGGAGAAAGCAGGTTATCATCGCAGTGGTGTTACTAAGAAGATTGAATGGGGTCATTGTCTTGTTAATAGCATAATTACAAGCAAAGACAGAAGCTGCCCATTATTCCCTTTAACTGGCGATATCTATGTGCGGCAGAAAGATTGCGATAAGGAAACAACATTTCGAACGAAACGTGAGATGGCGTTAGAGCAAATAGATTATGGCATTGAAAACGGGATTCCTGTAGAGGTTGTTATTTTAGACGCTGGTTTTCAAGATGAGAAACTTACTAAAGAAATAAAGAGAAGAAAAAAACATTTTATCATAGGTGTAAGAACAACTACCAAAATAAGTATTGGGCGTCAAGAGCGTATTCCAATCGCTGAACATTTAGATACACTAACCGACAAAAATTTTGAATTGATAATAAAAGAAGGCAAGGATTATTTTATTTACACTAAAATAGTTAGCATCAGGGGAATTGGCAAGGTCAAATTAATTGTTTCATATAAGTATGGAGATGAAGAAAACATAAAGATTTACATTACTGATCTACTTGAAGCTAGTAATGGGGAACTTATAGATATCCTTGTTTGTAGATGGGAAGTTGAGTGTTGGCATCGGGATGCCAAGCAGTATTTAGGATTAGAGGCGTATCAAGTCCGCAAGGGCCGTGGGATACATGTAGTCGTACTCGCCATACTTGTGGCTTATACCCTCTTAATCCTAAGCCAAACGCGAGGCATCCTCGCGCGCATTCCGTTTGTCTTTAAGCGAGGTTTGCAAACCATCGGGGAGATCTGTAGGTTTATGTATCATGCATCTCTAAGAGGATGGAGATGGATTTTAAGGTTATTCAAGGACATTAGTAAATTCAGAGATTTTCTGAATAAGGATGTGTTAGTAAAAAACGCAAAAGTCTAGTTTATAGTAAAGTTTATAAACAACCTCATTAAAACAAAGTCTTAGGTGAAGTGAATGATAGTTTCAATCAACGGACCAGAGTGGTTTTATACCGCAGGCTCGATACTGCAGGCAGTGTTCGCGCTGGTGGCGCTGCTTATTGCAGGATTCAGCTATAAGGCTTACAGGCTCGCAAAAGAAAGAAAGTACAAATATTTTAGTGCAGGCTTCCTTTCTCTATCATTAGGCTATGCCGCAATATCATTCTCAAATCTTCTCGTATTCCTGGGAGTGTACGACGGCGTTATAAGCAGGCTGAACGAGCTGAATCTCGCGAACCTCTTTTACCTCATGCATATATTCTTCATATTGGTAGGCTATATGCTCCTGCTTGCAGTGGCAATGAAGCTCCGGCAGAGGCGGCTGATAGCGCTGCTTTTTGCGCTCGTGTTCCTGCTTGTTGGTTTTGCATACCAGTATTATCTTAAGTTCCACATGATTTCATTCCTGCTCTTGGCTTTCATGGCATGGCAATTTTACGAGAATTACAGAGAGAGAAAGACGGCAAATGCAGGGCTTGTGTTTTCAAGCTTTTACCTCCTCGCGTTTGCAGAGCTTTTTCTTCTCGGAATGGTCTATGTTGTGCCCGTGCTTTATGCAGTCGGGCATTTCATGCAGCTTATCGGGTTCGGGCTTTTGCTATTGATGTTCGCGAGGGTTCAGAAAGGAGACAATAGGGGGCAACATGGCCGAAAGAAGAAATAAGCTTGAAATAATCTACGATATCCTGAAGTCCATACAGGACAAGAGGAACATGATGATTAAGCCAACCCATCTGCTTTACAAGTCAAACCTTTCCCACGACGGAATGAAAAGGTACATTGATGAATTAAAAACAAGCAACATGATAATGGAAACAACAGAACCAAAATCAGGAAACAAGATGTTCACATTAACCGAAAAAGGATGCAAGTTCCTTGAAGAATACAACAAGGTAAGGGCGTTTACTGATAGTTTCGGGTTATAATCATTTAAAGCTAAACAAGCTTGTCTGCTTTTTTTCCTCTTTCTGCTTTTTCAGCTGCTCAAACCCGGATTCAACCCTTTCCACTGAAAACTGGCGCTTGTCAATGAGTATCTTCCTTATCTTTTCCTCATCAAAATCATTAAACTCAATCTTGTAATCCTTTGAAACAGGCATGTTCCTGAACACATCCATTATTTCATTCAGGTCAAAATCAGCCCCTATCTTTTTAATCTCTTTTTCAATTTCAGGAATGGATTTTTCCATAACAAGCTTTAATGCTTTTTTAGGGCCTATTCCTTTTACGCCTCTCGGATTGAAATCAGTGCCAACCAGCACAGAAAGCAAAAGCAGCTGCTCCTGATTGATGTTCAAGGAATCAAGCGCCTGCTTAAGCTCAATCATGGCAGGATATACCTTTACATAGCTTCCATTTGGCAGTTTCCTTTTCTCGGCAAGAGTCAGGTTCTGTATGACTTTTGGAGTGCCGTAAACCAGCGCATCATAGTCCTGCGAGGCAACAGCCCATGCATCTGCATTCCTGCAAATCAGGGAAGCCTGCGCCTCTGCCTCTGAAGGCGCCTGTATCACAGGCAATCCAAAAGCAGATATCAGTTCCTGCGCTTCTTTAATCATCTCCTTTGTAAGCTTTACAGACTGCCTTGAGTATTTCAGCATTTCCTCTTCATTGCCTTCTTCTTTTGCAATCTTAAATTTCTCGCTTGCCTTTTCCTTAAGCCCTCTCCTCCGTTCTATCTCCTGCTTCTTGAGCAAAGGCGGCTTTCCGTCAAAGACAAACACAGGCCTTATTCCATATTCCATCAGCCTTATTGTGCGGGGAAACAATCCCACAAGATGGCTTGTCACATTGCCTTTTGAGTCAGTAAGAAGAGTGCCGTCAGGCTTTCTTATGGAGCTTAGGAACTGGTAAAGGACATTAGGGGTGTCAATGGCGATTGTTTTTGCTTTAAGCTCTTCCCACTGCAGCTCTTTTCTTGGTATAATCTCAGCAAGCTTTACGCCCATAGGAAATAAGAATAAAAGAGAATATAAAAAGGTTATTGCGAGCCGCAAAGCTTGCCGTGCACATAAGATTTTAACTTGTCTTCAAGATCAGATGGCTTAAGCTTTGCTTTTGAATCCCTTGCAAGCTGAAGGGCAAGCCCCATGGCGTTGAATGGATTGCCAAAGCGATAAGTCTCGGAATTGCTGAACAAATCAGGGTCGTCTGTTTTGCAGTAAACCCCTATGCCCGTAATTCCATATGTCCTGTCAACATCTTTGCCTGTCGCTTTTGCGCCAACTTTTGTCCTGTAAAGCACAACATCTGAATTTGTATTAAACAGGAATTTTGCCAGCCTTTCGTCCGCGAAAATTTCATTTAAAAATCCTACAAGCCCAAATGCGCATTGTGTTAGATTTTCATCATTATGCGCGGCATTTGCCTGCTGCTTTATCCGCTCAGCGTTGCCCTGCATTGCTTTATATGTATCTTCGTCAAATAGTCCCATGTTTAATATCCCTGCTGAATGTTATCCGGCTTTCCTTTATAAGCTTTTTGCAGATGCAGCCAATTTATGCCGCAATGTTTAAATCCCTGCAAACAATCCAAAAGTATGAAAAAGAGGCAAAGAGTGTGATAAAACAAAAGACATTCTGGCACGGGTGGAAGTATGATTACAGCATGCATGAGCAAAAAGCGTCTGCATTGCTTGATAACGGATTTTCACAGCTGAAAGAATATATGGGCCTACTTTTCAGCAGCTGCCCTGACAAATATTTTCTTGAAGGCCCGAGAGGCTCAAAGCTCCGCTTCCGTATGCCTAACCTTGACATAAGACGGCACAATGACCACGAGGTAAGCCTGCTTACAGGATACGGGCTTGGCATAAACGCAGAGCGCTTCAGCAGCGAGCACATGAAAGTGCAGATGTTCATGCTTGAGAACGACAGGAAAACAATTGCAATAGAGGTTCCTGTGTGGCTTCTGCCTGAGGAAACAGAAAAGTTCAGCCAACTGTTCAGGGAAAAAAAGCCGCTGACAGGGCATATTGATTTGTTAAGGGTAGAAAACAACAAAATCTGGGTATGGGATTACAAGCCGAATGCCGAAAGCGAAAAATATGCTGCAACGCAGACTTATTTCTATGCATTGATGCTGAGCAAAAGAACCAATATTCCCATTGAAAGCTTTATGTGCGGGTGGTTTGACACTGCCAATGCGTTTGTGTTCAGGCCGAAGGCGAAGATGCTGAAAGAGTTCTAGGCTTATTTAAATTTCCTTCTTCTTATTTCCATCTCCAGCGGCTCAAGCCAAGTCCTGTATGTATAGTATGCCTCTATTTTTAATTTGCCGTCAAAGAAGCTGTATTTCTTTTCATGGAGTGCATCGGGGAAATATCCCCCCACGTCAAAATCAAAGTCATAAAGCTTGGCCGCCAGCGGTGAAGCGTGTTTTCTCAGATGATTTATTCCGTATTTAACGCCTCCTCTTTTTGCCCGTTTCATAGCAGTCATATAAATCTTTTTCACTGAATTAAGAGTTCTTCCATTAAGCAGGTCCGCACAAAGCGCGTAAAGCAGCAGGTATTTTGCATTCTCGATATACCAAAGCCATGGGCATGAACCCTTCATTACTTTCTCGTCCCAATAGAAAATTTTTTCTTTGGCAATATCAAGCTCTTTCTCCAGTTCAATGCCCCTGCATTTTTGCACAAGGCGTTGTTTGGGTAACGATTCCTCGCTTACTTCACGGAACCTGTCTACATAGCCTCCAACATATGCCTCGATAACATTAGCTGTCGCCTCTTCTATAAAATCCCCCTCAGGCGACACAAGGTCTTTTTTTTGCAGGTGATGGTGCCATTCTTCATGCGCTTTCAGCGCTTCGCTTGGGTTGCTGTCTGCATAGACTATTTCCTCATCGTCAAATGCGGATATTTTTGAAAGATACGCCCTGCGCTCCTTTTGCATCTTTCTTGCAAGCGCCTCTGAAAATTCCCTGCCTGCAAACTCATATTCATCACGGGCAATAGTATAAATATACATCTTTACAGGGTCTTTTATCCACCGGCAGGCGAGGATCTCTGATATATAGGGCATAATAAGCAATATTTTTTGCAGATTTATAAGCATTTATGTAATACAGTCAATAATTGCCCAAAGTCTGCTGTTTCGTGCCTTTCATGGCATCCTCAAATGCCTGCCCCATGAAGCAAAGAATTGCGTCTGCAATCGGCTTCAGCTGCTTTTTAAGGTAATGCTCATAATCTATCTTGTGCGATACAAAGCCGAGAGGCTCTGGCCCGTCTTCTGTCATCACATACTCAATGATGTTGCTTTCAATCTTCAGCATCTTCCTTGCAGCTTTTATATGGGGCGGAGTTGTTTTTGTGTATTCGTCTATGTTCTTCCTCGCAGTCTTCCTGTAAACAAGCCTATCGTCAAAGTCCCCTTTCTGCAGCCTGCCCACAAACTCTGCTATGAAAGGCAATAATTGCTTGTCATGGAACAGCCTGTCCAGCAATTCATACTGGAATTTCTTTGCAAGCTCTGTCCAGTCCCCCCTTACAAACTCAAGCCCTGTAATGTCAATTTTCTCTTTTCCTTCCTTGATAACCAATCCGGCATACCTCTTCTTTGCTCCTGTCTCTGTCTTCCTGAGCTTTGGCATAAGGAACTTCAAAAAGCACTTGTCAAACTGCATGTCAAGAAATGAATCCCTCTTGAATTCCCTTTTCACATATGTCTTGTAAAACTCATTAACCTGAAGAGCAAGCTTCCTGCCAATTTCCTCTGCCTCTTCTCCATTTTTCGCCTTTGACACAACAAAGCACGAGTCAGTGTCAGAGTAAAGCACCTCATACCCTTTTTTCTTAATCTCTTCTGCAGTATTCTGTATAATTTCCCTTGCAAAAGAGGTTATCGCGTTTGCAATCGCCATGTTAAAGAACCTTGAATTAGGGGAAGCCATTGCGCCGTAAAAGCTGTTCATCAGGATTTTTATTGCATGCCTTGCAAGCTCGTCCTTTCTTTTTCTCGCCTCTTCCCTTGAATGCCATAATTTATGTATTATCGAAGGCAAAATCCCTTCTTCATTCTTAAAGCAGGCTCCGTTCGGGGCTTTTACCATTCCTTTGATGCATTTCTCTGAGCACTCGAAAATGCACTCATTTTCGGGTGTCCGAAAACCATCGGGTTTTCGAACAAAGCAGGAGGGATCGATGTTAAAGGTAGTAATAACAGAAGGATAAAGTGACTTGAAATCAAGAACAACAACATTATCATAAATCCCTGGCTTTGGCTCCATCACAAAAGCGCCTTTTACCATGCTCTCCTTTTCTGCAAAAGCCATTGACGGGCAAACAAGCCTCCTTTTTCTTGCCTCGCGGATGTACAGGGAATCAAGGGATGCTATGGAAGCTGAAACCCTGTCAATCTGCATTCCTGTCAAAAGGCTTCTTTCAATCGCCAGGTTCAGCGCATTTGACTTTTCAATTATCTTAATCACAAGCCTTGCGTCCTGCAGGTTGTAATCGGCAAGCAATTGCGGATTTTTCACAAACATTTCGTCTATTTCGTTTCCCTTGTTCTTGAATTTCACCAGCTTTCCCTCTCCAACAAAAGTCCTCGCGGCTGTCTCAAGCCTGTAATCCTCGAGCCGGATAAAAGCCCCCCTCAAGAGCTGCATTGCGTCAATTATCAGCCTGCCTTCTGCATCTGCCTTTGACTCTTTCATGAAATCCTTCTCAATTCTCAGCCTGCACTTTGCATTTCCCCTGCTAATAGCTAATTCCATCCCGTATTCCCGCATCCTGTCCTGCAAAACCTTCAGGTCAAAGTCAACCAGGTTCCAGCCTGTTATTATGTCCGGGTCAAAAGCCATTATTTCTGCAAGGAATTTCTCAAGAACTTCCTCCTCTGATTTGCAGCAGACTGCATTCTTCAGCTTTTTATTGGTGTGAATGAATGTCTTCTCATATTCCTCAGCAGCCAATGAAATTGCATACACTTCGCTTGCATCCTGCCTTGTCTCAATGTCAAGGGACAATACTTTCAGTTTTGGCCAGAACTTTGCAGGCTTCAAAGACGGGCTTTTAAAAACAAGCAGATTGTCCTGGTATTCCTGCTCTCCTTCAATCTCAACGCACCCTTTTATGTCATGGTCAATAAGAAAGCGCTGCGCAAAGCGAATGTCTGCTTCATAGCAAACAATGCCATTGGATTCAAACATCTGCCTGAACTCAGGAACATCAGAGGGCTTTTCAGTGAATACCTTTACAGCTTTTTCCCCGGCAAATGTTTTCATCCCTGTTTTCTCATATTCAAATTTCTCAACAGCCTCTGCCCTTTTCAGGTCAGCTTCCTTTATGTAGAAATATGGCTTATAAGGCACAACAGCCGCAAAC
This sequence comes from Nanobdellota archaeon, assembly GCA_030018575.1. Classification (GTDB taxonomy): domain Archaea; phylum Nanobdellota; class Nanobdellia; order SCGC-AAA011-G17; family GW2011-AR17; genus UBA9640. The sequence continues at coordinate 7,496 of JASEIA010000028.1, forward strand.
GACTCCATATTTTCCAGCCTTCCGAACAGGAAAACATAAGGGCTTTCGCCGATAATCCTGTATGTTGAATAAGTTATAAACCCCTTCATTGAAAAAGCATAAGAAAGGTATGATTAAATACTTTGCTAAAATATGATATTTCAAGGGAAAATTCACCAATAAAGAGAGGAATGTTTATAAACTCAGATTCCATTATAGTGGATATGGCAGACAAAGGCGCCAAAAGCCTTGAAGACAGGCTCAAGCTGGGCTTTGACTGCGATGCACTATGTTCTCCGGAGCAAAAAAAGGCAGAGCTAAGGATTAACAAAGTAAACGGCATGGGCGCTTTCTTAAGGGAAGATTACGCATCAGCAAGGCGGTTCTTTATCAATGCAATACCAAAGGCAAGCGACAAAAAGGAGAAAGAATGGCTTTACAGGAAGGTTGTTGAGTGCTCAAGCGAGCTTTTCAGGGTTCTGATGAACAGCCAGGCTGAAGACAACGCAGAGGAGGAATTCAAGAGGGTGTGCGCAGGGTATGAGCATTTGATAAAGGCATTTGAAACCCCTGAGAATTACCTTGATTACATGAAGTTCATAGGCATTGAAATGAATGACAAATACGAGAAAAACCTGTTTGCCGAGGCAATAAAGATAGGGCAGCAGGCATTGAGCAGGTTTCCGGAGGACCACAGGATTTACGAGGAAATGTATGAGCTTTACATTTATGAAAATGAGGAGGAAAAATCCCGCGAATGCCTTGATGCGATAATCAGGCTTAAGTTTGATGATGCGGATTATATCCTGAAAAATTTTGGGGGCGCATTATGGCGCAGGACAAAAAATAACCCCCTGCTCCCAATTTCAGAGCTGCTGAAATACAAGGGCGGCGCTATTTATGAATATCCTGAAGAGCTTTACAAGTACGGCAAATTCACGGCAGAGCACATTGGCAATAATGAGAAGCTCGCAGTGCACTTGCTTAATAACGCTTACTGCAAAAAGCCAAGAATCCCGGGATTGAAGGAGGATTTGGCTGATGCATTTGACAATGCGATAAAGGCAATGAAAGACAATAACGCGCCTCCAAAGGAAAGGCTTGCTTTCATTAACATGTACAGGCATGTCCTGGAGATTAAGAAAGCGCTTGCTGAGGAAGAAGGGGATGATGAGGAAGAAAAAGCAAGGGGGAAAGATTTCTCAAAAGAGATAGTTGTCGTGACCCCGAAGGACATAAAGCAGTACCTTGACCAGTATGTGATTGGGCAGGAGCAGGCAAAAAGGGGCATGTCAGTGGGCTACTATATGCACCTCCTGCGCCTGAAGCACCAGGGCGAGAAGAATTCAAAGATGGACAAGAGCAACATACTCCTTCTTGGCCCGACAGGATGCGGAAAAACGTATATGCTGCAGATACTTGCCCAGATGTCAAAGGTCCCGTTTGTCACATTCGACACTTCAAAGATAACATCGGCAGGGTATGTCGGAAATGACGCAGAGGACTGCCTCAAGTCGCTCGTTAATGCGGCAAACGGGGACATAGAGCTCGCGCAAAGGGGCATTGTTTACCTTGATGAGGCCGATAAGATAAAGGCAAAGCCGGGATACGGAAAGGATGTAGGAGGGGAAGGCGCGCAGCAGCAGCTTTTAAAGCTTCTTGAAGGCTCCGTGGTAACTGTCGGCGGGCACAATGAAAAGAAATTCCAGATAGACACAACAAATATCCTGTTTGTAGTCAGCGGCGCATTTTCATACACAGAATACGGGGGAAGCCTTGGCGACAGGATTAAGAGAAGGGAAAAGGTAGTGGGATTCAGGATGCAAAAAGAGGATGAGCCAAAGGCCTGCAAAGAGGATAAAAAGAACATTGTTGCAAAGCTTACTGACAAGGATTTGCACGAATATGGATTCCTGCCTGAATTCATAGGAAGACTGCATTACAGGATTGTGCTTGACTCATTGACAAAGCCGGAATTAAGAAGAATCCTCACAGAGCCCGGAAACGCAATCATACCGCAATATGAAAACGCGTTCAGGCTTTCAGGAATAAGACTCAATATAAAGGAAGACGCGCTTGACGCAATTGCAGAAGAGGCATTCGCCCTTAACGCAGGCGCAAGAAGCCTCAAGACAATCTGCGACAAGATATTTGAGGATGGGCTTTTCCACCTGCCTGGAAGCAATATAAAGGAGTATGTTGTTGACAGGAACGAAGTAATGCGCTACATAAAGAAGTAATTTCCCCGCAGATAGGTTTATATTCTCTTTTTTCTCTCTGAATTCCATGGAAAACTGGATTAAGGCGGGGAAAATAGCAGCAGAATGCCTGAACTACGGCTGTGAAATGGCAAAGCCAGGCGCAAGGCTTTTGGACATAGCCGAAAAGATAGAGGCAAAAATAAAAGAATCAGGGGCAAAGCCCGCATTTCCTGTAAACCTCTCGCTAAACGAGCTTGCGGCGCATTACACCCCTTCATCTAATGATGAAACAATTCTAAAGGCAGAAGATTTGCTTAAAATAGACGTTGGAGTCCATGTCGAAGGCTATATCGGAGACTGCGCAAGAACAGTCGGAGACGACATTGAATTAATAAAAGCTTCAGAAGCGTGCCTTAACGCAGCAATCCCGCTCTGCACTCCGGGAAGAAAACTGAAAGAAATAGGAAAAGCAATAGCAGAAGCTGCAAAAGAGCATAACCTAATAACAATAAGAAACCTTTCAGGCCACGGAATAACGCAGTTTGACCTGCACTGCGGATTAAGCATCCCTAATTTTGACAATGGCGATGAAACAGCATTAAAAGAAGGCGCAATAATAGCAATAGAGCCTTTTGTGACAAGGGGAAATGCGGCAAGAGTCAGCGAAGGAAAGCCCTCAGGCATATACGGGCTCATAAGAGCAAAGCCTGTAAGGGACATAAATGCAAGAAAAATGCTCGGCTTTATTGCAAATGAATACTCTTCCCTCCCGTTTGCGTCAAGATGGCTTGAAAAGGAATTTCCAAAGGTAAAGTTCTATATCCAGCTGTTGTTAAAAGAAAGTATTCTGCACAGCTACCCGCAGTTATACGAATCCTCAAGAGGAAAAGTCAGCCAGGCAGAGCATACCATTCTGGTTAAGGAAAAGCCGGTTATATTAACAAAAATATAAAAAAGAAATCAGCCGAAGTAGCTCTTCTCTTTGTCTTTTGAGGATATGCTTCTTGCATTGCGGATGTAGCTGTTCTCAATATCCCTGTATTTCTGTATCTCCTCATTGAGAATCGAGCTCTTCACTTTTTTCATCGCTTCCTCAAAATGCTTAAGCCTGACATCTTTCGCGTCTATATTTTCCCTCAATGCAAGCGTTGCGGCTTCCCTGCATACGCCTTCAATGTCAGAGCCCACATAGTTGCCTGTCTTCTCAATAAGCTTCTCCACCTTCACGTCCTTCCCGAGGGGCATGTTCTTTGTGTGTATCCTGAATATTTCCTCCCTTGCCTTTGCGTCAGGCGGATGGACAAGTATAATCCTGTCAAACCTTCCCTGCCTCAGCAAGCCGGGGTCGATTATGTCAGGCCTGTTTGTCGCTGCAATCACAATCACGTCATTCAGCTCCTCAAGCCCGTCCATTTCAGTCAAAAGCTGGTTAACCATCCTCTCAGTCACGTGAGTCCCGATTTCCTGCCCCCTTCTTGGCGCGATTGAATCAATCTCGTCAAAGAAGATTATTGTAGGGCTGCTCTGCCTTGCTTTCTTGAATATCTCGCGAATTCCCTTCTCGCTATCGCCCACCCACTTACTTAAGAGTTCAGGCCCTTTCACTAATATGAAATTTGCCTCTGACTCATTTGCAGCAGCTTTTGCCAAAAGTGTCTTCCCGCATCCGGGCGGGCCGTACATCATCACGCCTCTTGGCGGCCGGACACCCATTCTCTTGAAAGAGTCAGGGTATTTCAGCGGCCATTCAATTGCCTCTTTTAATTCCTGCTTCAGGTCCTTCAAACCGCCGATGTCTTCCCATTTTATGTTCGGGATGTCAACAAGGACTTCCCTCAATGCAGAAGGTCCGACATTCTTCATTGCCGACTCAAAATCCTCCTGCGTGATAACCAGCTTTTCCAAAATCTCCGGCTTTATCGGCACGTCTTCCTTGAAATTGACATTAGGCAATACCCTCCTCACCACATTCATTGCAGCTTCCTTGCATAATGCTTCCAAGTCAGCCCCAACAAACCCGTATGTTTTCTGGGCAAGCCCTTTCAAAAGTATTACAGAAGATTCCTTGTATATTTCCCCCACAAACTCCGCTGAAAGGATGCCTGACTTCATGAATTTCTCAAGGATTGCCTTTAGCTTGCCCTGTATTTCCTTCGAGTCCTTGTTGAGGAACAGGCTTCTTGCATCCTCAAAGGAGCGTATCTCTTTTGTATGAATAATCTCCTTAAGTTTTGCCTCAAGCTCAAGAAGTATATCCTTGTCCTTCTCAACCTCCTTAAGTATCTCCTTGTTCAATGCTATGTCTTCCTCAACTTTCTTAATCTCTTTCGGAATGCTGTCAATGTCAGCCTTTATCTTGTCTGTCTGCTTTCTCATCTCGGCAATCTTGCCCTGCTTGAAATTTATCCTTGCCAGCAAATCTGAAAGGAAGGAGGGGCTTGTTTCTTTCTTCTGCTGCTCCATCTTCCTTAATTCAGCCATGCTTTCTTCAAGCATTTTGTTTTTTTCCTTTAATTCAGAATTAAGCTGGCTTGCAGATGTTTTTTTCTGGTTAATCTTTGCAGCTGCATCTTCCTCAAATGAGCTCAGCCTTTTCATAAGAAGGTTGCATGCAACCGGGTCGTCCCAGTATTTCAGCGGCATGTTCCTAGTGTGTATCTTCAGCACGCTAAGCCTTCCTTCCTTTGACGGAACGCCTATTTCTATTTCCCTGTCAAACCTCCCTGGCCTTCTCAATGCAGGGTCAATCGCATTCGGGCGGTTTGTGGCAGCCATCACAATGACTTTCCCCCTTGATTTCAGCCCGTCCATTGTGGCAAGAAGCTGCGCAACAATCCTTTTCTCAACGTCGCCGTAAGCCTCCTCCCTCTTTGACGCAATCGCGTCTATCTCGTCAATGAAAATAATTGAAGGCGCATTTTTTTCCGCCTCATCAAATATGGCCCTTATGTTTTTTTCAGCTTCGCCAACGAATTTTGAGGTTATCTCCGGGCCGTTTATTGAATAGAATTTTGCATCAGCCTCGTTTGCAACCGCCTTTGCCAGCAGCGTCTTTCCTGTTCCCGGCGGGCCGTGCAATAAGACTCCCTTCGGAGGCTGAACCCCAAGCCTTTCAAACAATTCAGGGTGCTTTAATGGAAGCTCAACCATTTCCCTTACTTTTTTCAGCTCTTCGTCGAGCCCGCCTATGTCCTCATAAGTTATGCCTGCAGCTTTTTCCTCAGATATTTCCTTGTCTTCAAGCTGGGGCCTTACCTGCACTTTTGTATCCTCTGTAATTATGATTGGCGTTTTTGGATTTGTGTCAACAATGACAAACCTTATGTTGCTGAACCCGAAATGCCCCATGTCAAAGCCAAACCCTCGGAATATTTCCTCAAATGGCGAACTTGACATTGTCCTTCTTCTTGTCCTTGCGCCGCCTAAAACAACAACATCGCCTTTTATCAGCGGCCTGCCAAGCAATCCTTTCAAGAATACATCCGGCTCGCCCTGTATCATCATGCCTTTTTCAGCAGGCGCAATAATAATTTCCTTGGCTTCCTTTATTTCCGCCTTTCTTATCACAACATTTTCGCCTATCGCTGTCTTGGCATTCCTTCTCATTATGCCGTCCATTCTTACGACTTCCCTGCCGATATCTGTAGGGTATGCCCTGTCTGCAATGGCAACTGTCTTTCTTGCGCCCTCTATTTCGACTATGTCCCCGGGCCTTAAGTCAATGTCTTTCAGCATCTCCGAGTCTATCCTTACTATTCCCTTGAACGCATCATCCTGCTGCGCCTCAACCACCTGCAATCTTTTTTCCCTTGTTTTTTCCGCCATTTTACTGCCCCCCATTCTTGTTGATTATTCTCTTAATCCGCGTGAATGAAATTGTAACCCTTCCCGGGTTGTCCAAAGAAAGCCTAACCAGTTTTGTCGCCTTCACTGCCTCGAAATCAATTATCTCCTTTGGTATTGAGACTGCCCAGCTGTTCCCAACCTGCCTGAGCTTTACCTCAAAATCCCTCTGCTTTAATCTTTTGAAGCACTCATACTGGGACATGTCAAGCGGGTGCGGCCAAATCTTATTGCACTTAGGGCAGCGCCACGCCCTTATTCTGAATCCTTCCTTGAGGATTTCCCCCTTGACTGTTTTTGTTTTGCATGCATCGCATACGATGTCCGCGTCGAATATGTCTGCCATGTTATGTGTATCCCTTGCGTATATTTTATGTGTATACACATAGTGTATATACACTTATATTTAAACCTTGCGCTTTGCGTGATGCTGGAAAATCTTCGGATTTTCGGCATGCCGAAAACGCTCTGCGTTTTCAAGCAGGTTTCGAACATCGGAGAGAAAACCTTTTGTTTTTGGAGGCTTTGCGCAAAAAGGGCCCTGTTTTTTCCTGGCTGCAGAAATCCTGTTTTTACCACACTCCAATTGCGCTTTTTCGCATCGTGGCAGAAACATTTATATACAAGCATCTTTGAGAATATAGAACAGCATCGGGGAAGAGAGGCGAATCCATGTTTTCCTCTAAATAATATGCAGGGTGGCGAGCTCTGCACTATTCCATGGCTCTTGGCGGAGCCTTAGATGCGCCTTGGTGGTTGGCTTTTTTTATTTTTTTGCCGGCCTTTAATTTTTTTCTGCATATTATTTCCGGCATAGCATGCTAAATATTGAACAGGCGCGCAAAACTAACATTTATAAATATATATAGCCAACAATTAAGCGTAGCATGGCGCCAATTGAAAAAGAGCTGAAGGAAATGGACGGGCAGAAGTCATTCCTGTTCATAATGGATGCGGGAAAGCTGCAGCCAAATCTTGTTGCCCTGAGGGTTATTGAGAAGAAAGGTGTTGAGGTTTATCCCGAGCAGGAAGTATATGCGTCGATGGTTGAGAAAAAAGGTGAATGAAAAAGGAATATGAATGGAAGCCGTCAATGTCTGTCGGCGAAAAGAAAATCGACAGCCAGCACAAGAAGCTTTTGAGCCAGATAATAAAGCTGGAAAAGGATATTGCCGCGCGGAGCATTAACATGGGCGTGCTCAGGGACACGAACCATTTTCTTTATGATTATTTCAAGGAGCATTTCAGCTACGAGGAAAAATACATGGAGAAATCAGGCTATCCAAAGCTTGCGCAGCACAGGAAGGTGCATGAGTCTTTTATAAGGTTTTATGATGATTTCCAGCGGAAGCTGATGGAAAAGACCAAGTCAGGGAACTTGGCATCCCTTGATGTGAAAGACATGGTGAAAGAAGTAAGGGATTATCTTGGCAAATGGCTGGTCAACCACATCATGGGCATGGACCAGGATTACGCAAGGTATGTGAAGATGAAAGGGTAGTGTTATAATTCCGATTGCTGCACTCTATTTTCAAAGTATTGGTAAAATGCCTTAGGCAGGCTGTGGTAATCTGCCCCTGATATAATCCCGGAAATGCTCATTGAATTATAAGTATTCCAGAAAAGTATATGTTTTCCCTCTAAGGAAGGGGCGTCATTCACAATAGCAGACAATGTTTTTCCCGTATAGGTGCCGTCAAGATTTATTCCTTCGGTTTCCCTCATCAGCCTTACAGCATCCATTCCTGCTTGCGTAAAATGCGCATATCCTTCTCCCATGAACTCATGCCTTACGCACAATTCATCCTGAGAAATATTTACCAATGGAAAAGTTGAATCCAAAGAATGCAAAAAGCAGCATGTCCTATCAATCAGGCTTTTCAATTTTTTGGAATTAGCAAACCTTTTCCCCGCAACATCCACAGCTACGACCTTGCTGTCAAGCCCCGCCGCCTTCAATCCGAGAATAATCCCTGCTACAGTGCCCATGCTTCCCAAGGCAACATAGATTTTATCCGGCCTCGGAGCGCCTAAAGATATTTGCTCGCAAAGCTCAAATGAGGCATTTACATAGCCGATTGTGCCTAACGGTGAAGAGCCGCCCGGGGGAATTATCTCAACTGACTTGCCCTCCAGTTTATGCTTTGCTCTCAAATATAACGAACCAAGAATAGCATTTAAGATATTTCCAAAATGATGCAATTCCGCATTAAAATGTTTTGCAACCAATAAGTTATCTCTTACATACTGCGCATTGGGCTGCTGAAGAAGAATAGAGATGCAATCAAGCCCCAAGCGCTTTGCATAAACAGCTGTTGCTGCAGCATGGTTTGAGCCTGCAAAGCCGAATGTCATCACTGCTTTTGCATTGTCTTGCATTGCTTTTGCAAGCAAAAACTCGAGCTTCCTTACCTTGTTGCCGCCGTAAGGCCCGCTCAGCCCGTCTTGCTTGACATAAAGGTTTTCAATGCCCAAAGCAATTCCTAGATTTTCAAGCCTTGACACAGGCGTAGGGAAGCTGCCGAGGGAGATATAAGGCAGTTTTTCCTTTAACGCAGGATAGCGGATGAAGAGTGGTATGCCTGCCATTTGTGTTCAACTATTTAAGCTAACGCCCCATATTTAAAGTTTTCCCGCAACAGATATCGTGATGCCGAATCACTTTAGCTACTATCTGGCAAATTCTGCCTGATTTATCTGGATTTTGTATGTTTTTAGGTTTATATTGAATTGTTGTAGCACTTTCCTGACTTTATGTTCATCCTCTTCTTTTATTATAATATCTGATTTTGTCGGCCTGATATATGATATGCCTGCAAGCTTTCCATTTCGCTGATAAGTGTATTGCCCTTTATTTGAATAATCTTTGTAACCAAAAAGTTCCCTTTTTAACGCTGTCCTTTGCGTTGGTGTTGCCTTTTTTAGAGTATAGCAAAGGAGCAATGCTTTCATGAATTTATAGGGGCTACCGAAACATTTAAA
>JASEIA010000029.1 GCA_030018575.1 Nanobdellota archaeon
TTATCTGATGGATAATTCGGTTCAAAATGTCATATATCCCACAGAATTATCCATAAATCAGAAAAGCAGGAATTATAAGATGAGCATATTCACAAGCTATGAAAGAGAAGTTAAGATTATACGCTCTCTTATTCAAGATTTGTTTTGCTACAGAGCAGGGATTTACAAAAGGAATAAGCAAGGATATAATAAGAAAAATAGTTATGACATCTATGTATGCTCAAAACCAATAGTGGAATTTTTAAGCCAAACACTAGGCATTCCCACAGGAAATAAGTCTTATTCAGTAAGAGCCCCAAAAATATTCTTTGAAGCCCCTGTCGAAGACATTTCTAGCTTTATTCGGGGCGTTATTGACGGAGATGGTTGCATTAAAAGCAATAAAAGTGTGCATATATATTCGGGTTCGCCTTTATTTTTGTCCGATATGAAATTGCTATTAGAAAAAGTAGGGGCAGAAATAAGCAGCATAAAACAATTGCCAACAGCGTGGGAATTAACTATTTATCGAAAAAATAGCCTTAATTTACTGTATAATAGGTTATATCCAATTGGCTGCCCACATTATCCACGAAAAAAGGCAGCTTGGGAAACCAATATCTTTAAATAGCTGTTAGTTATCTAAAATGTGAATCCCGTTATCCTCCCGCCTTAGCTCAGATATCCTGTAAAACGGATAGAGCAATGGTGGAGCACACGGCTGTAGAAAACGTGCGACAAGGCAATGATTGCCATGGATGAATCACGTTCAGCCGAACCCGTGAGGTCGCCGGTTCGAGTCCGGCAGGCGGGATTTATTTTATTCTATTTGTAAGCTTATAAATATTAGCTGTACTCGTTCAGCTTTTCCTGCAATACCTTCTGGGACACTTCATTAAACTCTTTTCCTGCTTCAAGCGGTCCTTTTATGTGGTCAGCTTCATGCATCAATGAATTCGTGCTCGGCTTGAGATAATTTTGGCATGCGCCGCCGATGTTTCTACACTGCCCGCCGCAGCCTCTGTAAGGCCTTCCTTGTTCGCCTCTTGCCTCTCTTAAGATATGCCTTGCCCCGCTTCTGCCTATGAATCTTGTCCATACATCCTCTGCTTCGCTTTCTTCAACGCAGTTTGGCGCTTCGTAAAAGAAAAGCGTTCCAATACCTACATACTCGTCTGCAAGATTTCCGAAACTGTGACCGAACTCGTGCAAAAATATGCGCCCTTCCTTTCCTGCTCCGACAAGCCCCTGAGCCGCCGGCAGGGAAAAGAATATGTTTCCGCCCATAGCGTCTGCGTGTGACGTGAAGCTTTGCGATGACACAATAATTATTTCATCAGCTATCGGGCACTTTTTTATCATTTCATTCATGTATTGCGTCGCCATAACAGGATTTGCAGTTGGATTTACAGGCATTTTCTCTTTTGAAAGGGACAATATACTTAATTTACCTATGTTATTGCTAAATGGCTTTACATTAAATAGCCCAAGATCGTTCGGCATAAGAAACTTGCTGTTCAGGAACTCATTGAACTCCGCCTTTCTTGCCCCTGTAATATCGTTTACAAAGAGAATATTTAGTTTAGCAGCGTCTGCACCGCCTGTTATTTCTTCGCATGTGCTTTCAGTCACGCAATGCCCTTCAATGCATCTTGAATCTACGCCGCAATCAGCCTCATTCCTGCATCTTATTCCCCTTCTCGACTCTTCAGTAAAACCATACCATTGCGTTGTAGGCTCGTCGCATGGCATGTCGTCATGACAGCCTTCGCACACCTTAACGAAGCACGCCCTTGTTGAAAGCGCGCACCATATTCTCTCGCAAATATCGCCTGCAGAAGAGCGCATCTTGAATACCCATGCCCTGAAATTAACGCCGAAGTCAAAAATATGCCCCTCTCCCATCATTGCAACTTGGATGTCATTTGCATAGAACGCTATCCTGTTGCCTACGCCTGCTCTTTCGAGCACAATAGCGCCCCGCTTATCCCCGGTTTCTTCAAACTTTTCAATGTTCAGATTGCTATATGTGTGGCTTGAAGGCAATGTTATAATTAGATTAAAGGGGTATGTGCTTTCGTCTCCAAATGCAGAGTTTCTGTATGAGCGCGGCTTAAAGTAAAGCTTTCCGCTTAATGGGTCTATATAGCCGCAGCCCTTGTCCCCAAGGAAGGGGTGGCGCTGGAGAGATGCCGGACCTTGTGCAGAGCGGACATTAATGCTTGAGCATATCTTATACACGCCTTCGTCTTTAGGCACTAAAAGCACTCCGCTCACAAGCCGAAGAAGGTCATGTCCGCCTAATTCTATGGTTATTCCTCTGGAAGAAAGAGGGCTTGCCTCTGTGTTTTTTGAAAAAATGACATAATTGGCACCTGTTTCTGGAACGACTTTTGCATTATCTGCTGTAATAATGTAGTAAGAATCTGCATCTTCTGTAACACCGGGGTGTGTCTGGTGCTCCAGCCTCACACTCTCGCCTTTTGAAGAAACCCCCAGTTTCCCAAACCTGCTGTCTTCTCCTGCGATTGCAGTTATCATTAATGTTTCGTAATTGCGGTGTTTTTCCGCGAACAACCGCGAATAGCTGTATGCAGAGCTGCCGCTCTGGAACGTGTCCATCTCGCTATTATTAGTCACTACAATCTTATCAAGGTTTTTCAGCGGTGTTAAGTACCTTTCTTCTATGTTTGGCCCCCTGCCGGCTGCAACACTGCTTCTGTATTCGCTGAATTTTGACCTGTGCACTGCAACGCCTTCTCCGCTCATATTAAGGTATGCACCATCCATGGAAACAACAGCCCGCATCCTGCATTCTTCCTTACATGCGAATGAATATTCCCTATTTCTGTATCTTGCATCATCAAGCAAAAAGCCAAGCTTAGGGAACTCGCTTGCGTCAATGCGGAACAGGGCTCCAGTTATGTTTGTATATAGCCCCTCTGCTGAAACAAACTTTGCATCCTCATTGCTTTCTTCAATCCTGCTTGCCTTCAGCTGTTTCCCGCCTGATTCAGAAGGGGTTATCAGCCCGGACAAGTAGCCAATAATCTTGCTTCTTGCTCCCCTTTGTATTGCAGGCGCATATTTTATTGCAAGCACTCCGTCAATCTCTTCCACATCAAAGAGTTCTTTTACTATATTTGGATTGTAGATGGCAGTTCCCCTTGCGCCTGTTATTTTCTTATACCCCTCAGGCAGCTCCTGCGCAAACGCCAGAGACGCAAGGATAATCAAGGCTATAGCAATCAGCATTACTCTTTTCAGCATGAGAATAAAGAGTAAATATAGTTTTATAAACTTATCCTTAACTACGGCTTCATTTCCGGCAGACGGGATTTCTTTTTTTCTTAAATCAATTCTTCAATGTTAGAAATCTTATATGGCAGTCTTGCTGACTCAACTTCAACAATCTTCGAAGCATAAAAAGCCCCAATCTGCAATGACTTCCTGATGCTGCATCCTTTTGCAATGCCGTACAGGAAGCCGGCAGCAGAAGCATCCCCTGCGCCATTGGTATTCTTCACTTCAGAAACAGAGTAAGCAGCGCAAATCCCGCTTCCTTCACTGCCCCTTGCCATTGCGCCTTTTGAGCCCATCTTGACAACAGCAGCCATCCTGTCAGAGGCAAGCCTGTCCAATGCAAGATAAGGGTTATCAGCGCCTGTATATGCCATTGCCTCCTCCTCGTTCGCAAACACAATGCCAACATAATTTTCAAGCAGGCGCCTTATCTTTCTCCTGTGCCTTTGTATTGAAGTGACAGAAGCCAAATCAAAGCTTACCTTCACTTTATTCTTTTTTGCTATCTTCATTGCCCTCTTCACTGTCCAGTACATTGAATCCAATGCATAAGCTGTTGTGTGAAAGAAATCAGACATTTCAATATCCTCTGAATCAAACTGCCATGGACATAATGAGGATGACTTGCCCATGTTCATTGCAAATGTCCTTTCCCTGTCAGGCGTGATCAGAGTCAGGCACTTGCCTGTCGGGCCTCTTTTTGTTTCAAGATAAGGAATTACCCCTGCTTTCTGCAGCTCTTCTGCATAATACGCTCCTGCCTCGTCATTGCCTATTGAGCCGATGAACGCTGATTCCAAGCCAAGATTTGCAAAGCCGTGGCAGACATTTGCAGCAGAGCCGCCGGGGCTTCTTGAAGCGTTCAATACTTCCTCAAAAAATCTCATTTGCTCTGCGCCTATTGAATTAAACCGCCCCTTTTGCAGGTTATGAACTGCTATAAAATCGTCCTTAACTTCTGCCGTGTAATCCACAGGCGTATTCTCAAGCGCTGTAAGCCTCATTGCGCCCTCTTCTTACTGCTCATACCTTCTCGCTGTCCAATCAGGAAGATTTACGAATTTGGTGTAAATGGTTAATACGTTATTATCATCCCTGCAGTATATGCGCTCTATATCTTGGTTGACGAATTCGTGCTTTTCAAGAGTTTTGCAGCCCCCGGGTATTTTGATTACCTGGCCCCCCTGCGGCGGCGGTTCTATCTTGAAAGTCTGCTCCTCTTCCTTCTCCTTGCACCCAATAGCTATTGCTGCAAGCCCTGCCAATAAAAGCGGTTTTAGTTTCATGGTATTACCCCCTATACGAATAATGGAAGAAATCCATTGGTGGCTTATAAATGTTTTGCAATTTTCAATGGAAACAAGGCAAGCAACGAAATAAAAGCCGCCTTTTTTCCTACATCAGCTTTAATTTTCCTGTTAATTCGTCTATCTTCTCATCCTCATCAGGGCCTATTGCAAGGCAGGTTGTTGTCGGCTCATTAAAGAAAGTCCTTGCAGCGTCTGTGATTAATGCGCTTTTCATTCCCGAATCCTCAGCAATCTGCTTGTACTTGAAAAGTTCTTTTAATCCTGATACCTTAAGCGCAATCTTTGTCATGCCTTCTGAGCGCCATTTGGAAACAAGCTTCTTGTCAGATTTTAAAACAGCCTCAACAGAAGCGTGCGCAGCTTGCACAGCCATCTTTCCTTTGTCCATCTTCAGGTCTTCCCTGATAAGGATAGCTTGTTTCATGGCAAATAAGAAGTTGTAAAGATATTTAAAGCAATCTGCTCATTGAAAATATATGAAAAACAAGCACGGCGAGAAGATTGAATTCATGTTCAACCTCAGGGAATACTGGAGGCTGATGAAGAAGTACAAGGGCAGGATAGCCTTATTGCTCGCATTCAGCCTTGCAATAGAAGCCAGCTATGTCACGGAAAGGTACCTTTTCAAGATAATTACCGACAATGGCGCTGCATTTGCCGGAAAAGAGATTTTGGCTAATGCGCTCGTGCAGGCGCTTTTGGCGGTTGCAGTTGTATTCATCTTGCTTGTTGCAGTAAGAACTGTTTCAAAGTGGTTTTTCATCCATTTCATAAACAGCATAGAGAACAGCGCCATTACTGACCTCAAGAGGCATTACTTCAACCACATTATTCAGCTTTCCCACAGCTTCCATTCCTCGCACAGGACAGGCTCCCTGATTTCAAGACTGACAAGGGGCGGCTCTGCTATGGAAAGAATGACTGACGTGCTCGGCTTTAATATCACTTCGCTTGTTTTCAATCTCTCAATTGTTGCAGGCTCAATCGCATTTTTTGACATGGCATCTGCAGTTATTGTCCTGCTTACTACCTTTGCCTTTGTAATATACAGCTATATTCTCCAAAGGAAGGCTGAAGAGCCGAACCTAAAGGCAAATGAAGCAGAGGACATTGAGAAAGGAAACATTGCTGACATCTTCTTGAACATTGACTCAATCAAGTATTTTGGCAAGGAAAATATGATAAAGGCAAGATTTGAGAGGCTAAGCGAAAACACGAAGAGGGCTTACTTAAAGGCGTGGAACATATTCAGGTGGACTGACTCAGGGCAAAGCCTGATTATTGCATCCGGCACATTTCTGCTGCTTTACTTTTCCATCACAAAATTCATTCACGGCGAATTAACGCTTGGAACGCTTGTTTTCATTTACACGGCATACGGGAACCTGGCTGGCCCGCTGTACGGCTTTGTGCACGGAATAAGGAATTTCTACAGGGCGATGGCTGACTTCCAGTCATTGTTCCAGTACTCAAAGATAGAGCCTGAAGTAAAGGACAAGCCAAATGCAAAAGAGTGCCATATCAGGGAAGGGGAGATAGAGTTTAAGAATGCCTGCTTCAGCTACGGCAAAAGAAAGATATTCAGGTGCTTTACATTGAAAGCGCCAAAGAACAGGAAAACTGCGCTTGTGGGGCATTCAGGCTCAGGAAAGTCAACATTGGTAAAGATGCTTTACAGGCTGTATGATGTAGGAGAAGGAGCAATCCTGATTGACGGAAAGGACATCAGGGATTTCAGGCAGGAATCCCTGAGAAGCGAGATGAGCATTGTTCCGCAGGAATGCATATTGTTTGATGATACGATTTACCAAAATATCAAGTTTTCAAAGCCGCACGCATCGCACGAAGAAGTGATGAGAGCAATTAAGTTTGCGCAATTGGACAGGTTTGTTGCTTCGCTGCCCTTGAAAGAGAATACGATTGTAGGAGAAAGAGGCGTAAAGCTTTCAGGCGGGGAAAAGCAAAGGGTTTCTATTGCAAGGGCGATTTTGGCTGACAAGAAGATATTGGTTTTGGATGAAGCCACTTCCTCTTTGGACTCAGAGACAGAGATGCAGATTCAGATGGCTCTTGCTAAATTAATGGAAGGAAGGACAACGATAATAATTGCGCACAGATTATCCACCATAATGAAAGCTGACAAGATTGTTGTATTAAGGAAGGGCGAGATAGTGCAGATTGGAAACCATAAGAATCTGATAAGGCAGAAGGGAGAGTACAGGAAGCTGTGGAACCTGCAGAAAGGAGGGTATATCAGATGAGATTGTGCAGCGCATGCCTTTTGGGTGTTAATTGCAAGTATGACGGAAAGAACAATGCAAACAGGAAAGTGATTGCTTTGGCAAAGAAAGAAGTTCTTATTCCTGTCTGCCCAGAGCAGCTTGGAGGGCTTTCCACTCCCCGCGAGCCGATGGAATTAAGGAATGGAAGAGCAGTTACTGCCTCTGGAAAGGATGTTACAAGGCAGATGCAGAAAGGCGCCTTTGAAGTGTTAAAGATAGCAAAGCTTTACAAGGTAAAAGAAGCAATACTCAAGCAGAGAAGCCCGTCCTGCGGTTTTGGGGAATTGAAATTATTGTCAGGAGAGGTTGTGAAAGGCAATGGGATTGCTGCTGACTTATTGCGCAAGAATAAAATAAAAATAATATCAGAAGAAATGCTTTAGAATTGCATTACTTCTGCTTTTTTCACAGCTTCTGAGACAAGCGCATCTGCATCAAAATTATTTTCAGCTGATTTTAACATTCCAATATTTCCCCTCAGCATCGGGTGCTTTGGAAGGAAATAGCTGCAGCAGTCGCCGTACGGCTCCTTTGATATTTCAGAAGTTTTAATTTTAACTGCAATGTCAATTATTTCCTGCTTGTCCATGCCTATCAGGGGGGCAAGTATGGGCTTTTCTGAACCAAAATATGTCGCCTCCAGGTTTTCAATTGTCTGCGAAGCAACCTGGGACATTGAATCCCCCACAATAATAAATTTTGCCCTGCATATCTCAGCTATCCTTGCAGCTATTTTCAGCATGAACCGCCTGTAAACAAGCATCCTCAGTCTTGAGTTTGCATTTATTATAATCTCTTTCTGTATTTTCCCAAACGGGACCATAAACAGCCTTGTCTTTGGCTGAAAATCAGACAGGCATTGCGCAAGCCGCTCTATCTTGCCCTTTACAGAGCTGGATGCAATATTCTGGTTGTGGCAGTGCACAAGAATAACCTCGCATCCCCTTTTCATCATCATGTAGGCTGCGACAGGGCTGTCAAAGCCGCCTGAGATTAATGCAACGACCTTCTGCCTCGGGTCTATGGGAAGCCCGCCAATCCCTTCTGTCTCCTCAATAGAAACATAAGCATTCCTGTTTCCAATCTCAACCTTAACCAGAATGTCTGGATTTTTCATGCTGACCCGCCTGTCATAGCTTTCAAGGATTATCCCGCCTATTTCCTTGTTCAATTCCAGCGAGCCTGTGCCGAAATTCTTGTTATACCTCCTGGTGCCAACCTTGAAGCTTGCGAATGTTTTGCCTTTAAGCATTTCAACAGCGCATTTTCCTATCTCATTTATGCCTAATTTGCATGCTGCTGCAAACGAAAATGAGGAAATGCCTGGCATTCTCGCAAGAATTGTTCTTAATTTTTCAATGTCTGTGCCGGGCTTTAAGCCAAGCAGGATGTAGCCAAAATCACGCCTGTATTCGCCTATGAGCCCTTTTGCTTTTGCAGTTATGTTTTTCACCAGCAGCCTCTCAAAAGTGCCCCTGTTGCTGCCCTTGATTCCTATTTCAGCGTAATGCACCATCACGGTGTCGTATTCCATGAGATAGCCTTGCTATGAGGGGTTTATAATAGTTTCTGCGAGCATCAGCAGGAACCTTCGAACGTAGTGAGAATAGTTTCTGAAACGCGGTTTCAGGAACCATTCAAACGTTAGTGAGACTGCTTTTCCAACACAAAAGCATTAAAAGAAAATATTCCATTAATAATCATATGAATATACTGCCAAAAACTAATGCAGGGAAATGGGCGGTGAGGCTTTTACTTGTTTTCATAGGATTCTTCATCTTCATGCAGGCATTGGTTATGTTAGGGCAGGAAGGAGGGGAAACATTCTCTGACAATTTATACCTTTTGTTAACATTTTTGTCAATGGCGCTTTCAGGCGTTTCCGCATTTGCAACTTCTGCCATTGCAATTATCAGGAAAGAAAGGGCATTGCTTGTTTTACTTGCCGCCTTTATCGGGCTATTGTTTGCTTTGTTATTATTGGGAGAGAATTTTGGGCAGGCGCATTAGCCAACCGCAACAATTAAAAGGCTGGTTGCCTTCTGGTTTATATGAATGACGGAATAATAATCAGAAAAGCAAAAAAAGGCGATGAAATAGGCATTAGGAATATGATAAGATATGCACTTAGCATAAAGGCATGGCCTTATGTTGCAATGATAAAATATACAAAAAAGAAATTTGGACAATTAAAAAAAGCTATTTTCTCAAAACAAGACATTGTCTTTTTTGTTGCAGAAGATACAGAAAAGAAGAAGATTGCAGGAGTTTCCAATTATTCATTCCGTAAAGGAAGCAGGCTGCGGCATAGTATTGATATGGGCTGGAGCATTCATCCTTATTATATACAAAAAGGCATTGGGACAAGGCTTCTTAATGCCATTCTTGAACATGCAAAAAAGAATGGATACAAAAGAGCAGAGGCAGAGGCTGCTGTTGAGAACAAGGCATCTGTAAAGCTTGCATTGAGATGCGGCTTTAAGATTGAAGGACGAAAGAAAAAAGCCCTCCTCCTCGATGATGGAAGAATGATTGACACTTACGTGTTTGGAAAGCTTCTTTAAAGCATAGAAAACATTAAAAGAGCATCCGCCTTCTGTTTTGGTATGAATGACGAAGATTTCATGCGATTGGCAATCAAGAAAACAATCCAAGGCATAAGAAAGGGCCAGACGCCATTCGGCGCTTGCATTGTGAAGAACGGGAAAGTAGTTGTCTGCGAGCATAATGTCGTATGGAAAGAGGGAAATCCTGTGATGCATGCTGAAGTCCATGCAATAAGGCAGGCAAGCAGGAAGCTGAAAACAATTGACTTGTCAGGATGCGTTATATATTCCACTACAGAGCCGTGCCCTATGTGCTATTCTGCAGTACATTGGGCAAGAATCAAGAAAATAGTGTACGGCGCGTCAATCGCAGATGCAAAGAAAGCGGGCTTTAATGAGCTGCAAATTTCTGACAAGACAATGAAAAGATTAGCAAAAGACAAGATAGGGATTGAAAGCGGGCTTTTGAAGAAAGAATGTGTTGAATTGTTTAAGATATGGAAGAAACACAAGGGAAAAGCTTACTGAAGGATTTCCGGTTTTTTCTTTTTGCTTTATATACAATTTTCAGAAGTTTTGCAGGAATTTTCTCAGGCGCTAGAAGGAATACTCCTCAAACTTATAGACATTCAAATTAATGACAGACTTCCAGTCAGCGATTATATTCTTGAACCTGTGCCTTATCTCCCTGAATAATGAGTCCATCTCCTGCGTGTTTTTTGCTATCAATACGCAGGTAATGTCAAAATCCCCTAATGTTGTTATCAAAGTTGTAACATTCTTATGAGCCTTGAGATAAGATGTGAATTTTGCAAGCTCTTCCTCGCTGATATTGTGGAGCTTTATCTGGACGTTTGCTATGAAGCCATAGCCAGCTGATTTCGGCTCGATAAAGGCGCCGAACTTGGATATAATGCCATTCTTCCTTAATTTTTCAATCCTTTTCTTTGTTGAGTCAATGGAAAGGCCGATTTGCTTTGCCAAAATCTTCAGCTGTTCCCTGCTGTTTTTCTGCAATAAAAGCAGGAGATGCTTGTCTTTTGAATCCATATTTTCCATATCAGCCAGTCTCCATGCTTCTTACAAAATATTCAGCTCCCTTTACCAAAAGCCGCTGCGCGGGTGTCTTAAGGGTCATTATCGACGGCTCCTTATTCTTAATCATGTCATGAAATTCTTCTTCTGTCAGGATAAGCGGATTGACTGTCTTTCCCAGAACCGTGGAAAGCCGGGATGCATTCCTGATTATTTCCTTGTTTTTCTGCTTGGCAACCAAAAGCAAGTCAATATCGCTTTTTTCAGCAAATGCAAGCCGCGCATAGCTCCCAAAAAGGCAGCATAGGATTATATTCTCTTCTGAAAACAGGTTTCTTATATGCTTTATTGCTGAATTAACTTTCTTATTGCCTGTATTCAGCCTGTATCGCTCAATCAATCCTGCTAATTCAAGATAAGATTCCTGGTTTTTATCAATTGACAGGAGGATGGTTTTGCCTGCTTTTTTTTCGTTAAGCAAATATTTTATTCCTGATAATGACCTCTTCACGCTGAAGGGATGCAATTTCGTGCGCCTTGCGATATCCAAAAGGTGCGTTTCCCCTGCCTCGTATATTGCTTTCAGCAAGTCTATCTTGTTTTTTGTGAGAGGGATAAGCTTTTCTATCATTCTATCTCTCCCAGCAGGCGGATTAATTCCCGCACTTCATCAATTATCCTGTCTGCAGGGGTTTTGATATTCCTTAGGGCTTTCGGCAGGTAGAGATAATTGTTTCTGCTTATCCTGATATTGGCTATTTCCTCAAAAAAGGATTCATTGGGGGAAATTTCAGCAAAGAACTTGTCCTTTTTTTTCAGCATATCGTGGATTTTTCTTAGAGAATCCTCGGGGATAATCTTATCGTAAAGAAGGGCAGTTATTATGCAATTATGGTCTTTTGAATAAAAGCCGAGCTTTTTTACAAGGACAGCATTGCACATAAGGAATAACGCCTGGTAAGCTTTTGTTGCTGCCCATCTTGGGCTTTCTTCTTTTGCCGCGGACTCAAGGTCATCGTAAGCCATCTGCTGGTATTCCCTGTACAGCGATTTGTCAATCTTTACAAAAGACTTCCCGCATCTCCTGTAAGAGCGCTCCAATGCCTGCTTTGTCTTTGGAACCATTATGCACCTTTATGTGTATATATATACACGTTAATGTGTATATAAGCATTTCTATTTCTGCAAAAGCCCCTTGCCCTTGCTGCCTATATCTCGCATATATCTTAATGGTTAAGACAGATATATAAATCTTTCGCATTTAGTTAAGACAAAATGGCAGAAAGGCTTAAAGGATAGTGCATATTATTAACTATAGCGCAATAACAACCAGCCGTGCGGGCTTTAACCTTGCGGAGCGAAGCGACGTGAGGTTTGAAAACGCAGTGAGCAAAGCGCAGGGGGTAAAAATGGAAGACGAATGGAGCTTAGCAGAAAAAATTAAATTAGCGCTGATTACAGCAGGAGTAGTTGGCGGGGCATTTTTCTTGGGTTTTGGAATGCGTGAGAAAGGGTTAGATGAGAAAGCTAGAATAGCAATGCCAAAAGCAGCATATTCTGTTCCCGACTTAAACCAGGACAGCATAGATGATTTTGTCATAGAAAGAAATGACAGTCACAAGTATCCTCTTTTTGGAATACGAGAAGGAGACAAGCTGATTTACCTGCCTGCTTCTGAAATGGAAGAAAGGCAGAAAGACGCAGTAATAAAAGTGGATTATGAAAGAATTGAGGATTTGCTGAACAAACAATGAAAATCCAGCCCTACAAGCAAACAACATCTGAATCATGCCTTGCATGCTGCTTACTTCAATTGAGATATTTCCATACTGGAAAGAAGATTACTCAAAAGAATGAAAGAAACATGCTCTTCCATGCATTGAGATACAGCAGAATGGACTTCGTTGCAGGGCACTTGGATTTCTTTGAAAAGCAATTTAGTCTTAAAACAAGAAGATACGTGCATAATAAGATTCTCTATGAGCTTGTGAAGAATGAATGCAAAACAGATATGCAAATAAGGAAGATTGATATAAATTTCATAAATGAGATGACAAAGGCGCAGCTGATAGCCCTGATTCTTGATGCATCGCTCCTGTATAAGCACTTGTATAATATGATTCCTTACCATTATCCGCACTGGATTGTTGTTTACGGGAAAGAAAACAATGAATACAGAATCTACGAGCCATGGGAGGGAAAGGAATGCCTTATACCAGAGAGAATATTAAAAGACTCATTGAAATCATTCCTCTGCCGCCTTTGGGGCGCGCCGCAGATGATAATCCTAAACCAAAAGCCTTATATATGATGGTATATTATACATCAATTGATGGTAAAGAATACATCAATAACAAAAGCGGAAATGCAAATCATCTCCTTTTTTATAGATAACACTCAAAAAGAATTCGGAATAAGAGAGATATCAAGAAAAGCCCGCATGGATTACAGGCACGTCCATGCCATAATACAAAAGCTTGCAAAGAAAGGCGCCCTGCTAAAAAGGAGGCAGGCAAATCTTGATTTATGCTCTTTAAGCCTAAAGGGGGATTTTGGGGAGATTTGCTTTGTTGAAGCGATGAAAGCAAGAGTCTTTATGGAAAAACATAGGATGATAAAAGAATTTTTCAATGCAGCCATGGATAAGGCAAAGTATATGCATTACAGCATTGTTGTCTTCGGCTCGTTTGCAAAAGGGAAGGAAACAAGGAATTCTGACATGGACATATTGGTGATAGCTTCTGAAAAAAGCGCTGCGGAGGAAATAGTGCGCATATTAAATGCCGAGTCTGTTGCAATAGCGGCGGGGATTCATGCAATGGCAATAAGCGAAGCTGATTTCATCTCAAACCTTGCAGACAAAAAGCCAAATGTCATAACCGAAGCATTTAAAAGCCATATTATCATTACAGGTGCTGAAGCATTTTACAAGGGGGTGAAATTTGCCTTATGAAGCTTGATGCGGGTGAAGTGAAAAAAGCGGAAAATAATGTAGCGCAATATCTTAGGGAAGGGCTGCTGAAAAAGGATGCGGAAAACACCCAGTTCTCCGGATTTTACATGGAAAATGCAAAAAAAGCGCTGCTTGTTGCAAGGCATTTGCAAAAGCTTTCCACAGAGGAGGAAATACGGAAGAAGAATGGGTTTCCCGGAGGATTTGAATGCTTCTTGCGGGTAATTGTATTGTCGTATTACAGCATGTTTTATACTGCAAATATCGCGCTGGAAAGAGCTGAAAGGTTTATTCAGGAAATGGCAAAGGCCATAGGCAGGATGAATTAATGGCAACAATCGCGAAAGACACGCCTCTTGCTGAAATCACATTAAGAAAGTATGAGAAGCTCTCGCCTGAATGCACAAGAAGGGAAATTGTAAGAAAAGTCTGCCTTTCAATGGGGCTTTTGCAGCCCGGCGATTCAAGGGACATTGTTGTTGACGTTCTGCAGGCGGTGATTGACAACAGGAAAGAGATGAGCTCTGAAGAGATTATAGAGAAAGCGATTGCATTAAGGCAGGAAGCCAAGCTGCCAATGAACGGCGTTGCCTCTTCAAACATAAGAAGGCAGATTAAGAGATTGAAAGACATGTACTTCATTGAAAAATCAAATAAAGGCTACAGGCTTACCGAAAATGAGGAATTAGTGTCCATCTTCGAGCACAAGATACAGAAGTTTGTTTTGCCTTCGATTACTGAGAGGATTAAAGAGTATCTGAATGCTTTGAAGTAAACTATCGCAACTTAAGCCTTTTCTCCAGCTCCTTCCTCAATGCTGAAATATACGGGTCTATGCCCATTTGACTCTTCTTCCACATTTCCATTGTTATGTCTGCCCCCCGGTACTTGTTTTGGTTTCGTATAGTCCGGATTGACTCAAAGAAATCCCAGTCCAGAACCATCTCTGGAAATTCAAGGATGATAAAAGCAAAAAGCCCATGGTGGTTGCTTGTTTTCTGGAGCTTAAAGCGCATAAGCTGGTCGCAAAGCTCGCGAAGCGCATCATAGTGTATGTTAAAAATAACGCGCCGGTTTTGGTTCGGAAGCTTTCTCAATGATTTTCCATAATCATAATCCTCCAGTGCCATGCGCATGGACTTTTCAATTTCTGCCCTGTCAAGGTGCGCCTCGCCATACTCTCCTTTGGAAGAAAGCCCCTCAAATACCTCTTTCGGTGTCTTTTCCCTAGGCATTTATATCAACCCTGAACGGCTCTATGCTTTCCTTTATGCTGAATCCCCTTGCAATATTAGGCAGAAGGCTGAAGTCAAGCTGCCTTTTCATTTCCCTGGCGCTCTTAAAGCTGAAAAGCTGTATCTCCCTGCTTGTCTTCTTTTCGAACCCGGCTTTGTCAAAATTAGCATCATCGCCGTAAATAAAAAGGTCTATATCGCTTGACTTGTTCCAGTCCCCCCTTGAAAAGCTTCCGAAGATAATGGCTGTTTTTATATCGCTGTTTCCGCTTATGTGCCTTAAAAGCCCGCTCTGCTCAAGCAGCATAAGCCCGTAAACCCTCTTTTCAGTGCGAAAGCCGGGAGATTCCCTACTAGCCTGGTAAAAAGGCATTCTGCCCCTTGATTTTACCCTTTTAATGAAGTTTTCCCTTAATAATTGCCTGAGAAAATAATTCACCCTGCCCCTGCTCATGCCTGATTCTTTTACAATATCCTCAAAATGCCACCGCCTCAGGCTCTCGCTGAAAAAGAGGGGCTTTAATGTTCCGTTCATATTAGTATCCTGAGTTTGACAGTTGAGGTTGAAAGGCAGATAGATGGCATTGCAGCTATGCAAAATCAGCATCTCGTTTAAGTTTAAGCCTATCTTTTCTTAGGTTCCCGCAGTTTTTGGGTCAAAAACTGCTGAATTTATGCTATCTATAGATAATTCTGTTAATTGGAGTAAAGTTTATAAATACCAAAATCCTTAGATTTGTATGCAAAAGAGGGATGGAAGAAGCATTTCTAGGGAAACATTAGAGTATCTTAGACAACAGTCCATAAGGTTATGGAAAAAAGGGAAGGATATAGAAGATATCGCGGATTTCTGTGGTGTGCACTTCACAGTTGTTTACAAATGGATTAGAGTTTACAAACAAAGTGGACTGGAAGGGCTAAAGAGAAGAAAAGCAAAAGGTGCAGAACCAAAATTAAACAAAGAGGACAAAACACAGATTATTTCTTGGTTAAGAAAACCTGCAATGGAGTTTGGATTTGAAACTCCATTGTGGAATTGTAAAAGAATCCAAACAGTTATCAAACAAGAATTGAATAAAAGTATTTCAATTTCAAATCTTTGGGAAACCCTTCGTAGATGGAATCTTACTCCGCAAAAACCAGAGAAAGAAGCACTAGAAAAAAATCCGGCGGCAGTAAGAAAATGGCTGAAAGAAGAATGGCCGAAAATTAAAGAACATCGTCGAAGATGGCAGGCGATGCTTTATTTCCAGGATGAGTCTGGGGTCTCTTTAACCCCTGTCCTTGGAAAAACTTGGGCACCGAAAGGAAAAACTCCGAAGGTAAAAGTGACTGGAAATAAAGGGGGATTATGTGTAACTTCTGCTATAAGCCCTGCAGGACATATGGTTTTTAGAATTGAAAAAGGAACAATTCATGCAGAACAGCACATAGAGTTTTTGCAACAGGTGATAAAAAATCACCCCCATAGAAAAATAATTGTTATTGAAGATAATGCCCCGCCGCATATCGCGGGGTTAGTAAAAGACTTCGTGAGAGAGAACAAAAATAAATTAGCAGTTTACTACTTACCAACATATTCTCCAGATTTGAATCCTGATGAGAAGGTGTGGAAATATCTGAAAAATGTAAAGTTAAAAGCTCACCAAGCAAGAAGCAAGAAAGAATTTAAACCTCTTGTTAAAGCAAAAATGCAGAGCATTCAGAGAAAACCGCATTTGATAAAATCATTTTTTGCAGAGAGTATTTTATTCTAATCATCAGAATTATCTATAGACACTGTTGGTGATGGATATGATGTCAAAGCTATGGAACAATATATCAAG
>JASEIA010000002.1 GCA_030018575.1 Nanobdellota archaeon
ATACAAATGCTGCCATAAATCCAGGCGCAATTGAACTTTGCAATGGCATTGATGATAACTGCAATGGCGCTGCTGATGAAGGCGTGAAGACAACATTCTACGCAGATGCTGACTTTGATTCATTTGGAAATGCTGCAGTTTCAACTGACGCATGCGCTGCGCCAGAGGGATTTGTTGCAGACAGCACAGACTGCGATGATGCAGTTGCTTCATGCAATTCAGATTGCACAGGTGTTGCATTCGCAGATGCTGACGGCGATTTGTTTGGAAGCCAAGATGTTTCTGCAAGAGCGTGTGATGCACCTGAGGGTTATGTTTTAGATAGCACAGACTGCGATGATACAAATGCTGCCATAAATCCAGGCGCAATTGAACTTTGCAATGGCATTGATGACAACTGCAATGGCACTGCTGATGAGGATTTAACAAGAGCTGATGAAAATGTGCTCGGTTTGTGCTCAAGAAACACAGAAGTCTGCAGTGTCGGTGAATGGCTTGACAGCGAAACAAATTATATATCTGTTAATGAAACCTGCGACGGACTGGACAACAATTGCGACGGCACAGTTGATGAGGGGGACTTTTCAGATGCTGATGCAGACGGGATAAAAGACTGCGTTGACACAGACAATGACAATGACGGCGTTGCTGATTCTGAGGATGTAATTTGGGGAAATAGTTCAGATATAAATACAAATGTCCCTGGCGGGCTTGTATTCTCTGTTGATGATGTGCAGGACGCTGCCAATCATGCTGGAATAGGAAGGGTAAAGCTTGCAAACGGCTCAGGGCTGGTGCTTGTTGAATTTGATTATGACTTTTCAAATGCGCTTGATTTAGGCAGCATAAACCTCACTGTAGGCAACAATAGCGGCTTTGGCTCTGTGATAATCAAGGGCATTAATTTAAGCGGGCAGAATGCCACAAAGACAGCTTACATTGATAAGAAAGCAGGGACAAACACGCTGTGCATAATAGATGATGAAGTTGACTCAATTGTTGTTGAAGGCGACTGCTCAAACGGAATAAAGGTTTTATGCCCCGGCACGAACGGCGATTACAGCTGTGAGCTGGCTGATGGCGGCGCAAGATACAAGGTCAGCGGTTTGAAGCATTCTGCCGTTACGGAATACAGTTACACTGCCCCTGTTGTGGAGCCGGTGAAAATAGAGCCAGTAGTCCTTTTGGGCGGAAGGAAAAAAGCGCCTGTTGTTGAAAAAGTGCCTGTAGTGGAAGAGCCGGTTGTTGAGGAAGAGCAGCCGGTTGCTGAAGAGCCGGTTGCTGAGGAAGAGCAGCCTGTTGTTGAAGAGCCAACAAGGGTTGAGAAAGCGCTTGCAAGGCTCGGGCAGATTACAGGGCGGGTTGTAACCTCTGTCAGGAATTCTCCCGGCGCTTGGGGCGGAGGCATTGGGCTGGCGATAGCAATATCGCTTATTGCGTCAATTTATATCACCACAAGAAAGGCAACCAAGCTGTGATTCGATAGGTTTTTTAACGCTTTCAGCTTTCTTCGGGGATATGGAAAAGGAGATTATACAGCAAGTGCTTGAAGAGATTGAAAAGCTTAAGGATGAAAATATTCCTGTAATTGTTGAGGGAAGCAATGACAGGAAATCCTTGAATGAGCTTGGCTTGAATAACATAATAATCCTCAAGGGAAAGCCGCTTTACAAGCTGGTTGAGAGCATTGATGACAAGGAAGTTGCTGTTTTGACTGATTTGGATGAGGAAGGAAAGAAGCTGTACCACGAATTAAGGCGGGAGTTTTCAGCCAGGGGAGTAATGATTAATGACAGGCTGAGAATATTGCTTTTCAAGACGCAGCTGAGGCAGATTGAGGGGCTGGCGAATTATATACGAAAGCAATTAGCCAGTGGCTTGTAGCCTGTGAGCATATCCATTTTACTTTATATGTGTAAAGATAAGTTTATATGCTTTCAAAAAGAGGGGGGTTCACTCCAATTGCTTATTTTTCCGCAAAGCTTAAATAGTAGTATATAAATACAACACTTGTAGGTATTTAATACAACATGGCACTTACTAAAACAGACATAGCGGTATTGGGGCTTTTTGCATCAAAAATACTGGAAAGGTTTACTATACGGGAAGCTGCAAGGCTCTTAAAAAAAGGCCTGAAGATAGTCCACACTTCCATTAAGAAGCTGGCAAAAGAAGGTTTTCTCATCAGGGAAAAGCCGAATGGATTAAAGCTTAATTACAAAAAGCACCTTTCAGAGCTGGCGTATGCGGAATCAGCAAGAAAAGAGGCTTTTTTCAAAAAGCACAGGCTAATCCAGATATACGCTGAAAAGGCGATTGAAACATCAAGGACAAAGCTGTTGATACTGCTCATTTTTGGTTCCTATGCGGCTGGAAAGAACAAGGCTAATTCTGACATTGATTTACTGGTAATCATCCCGGAATACGATGAATCTGTTGAACAGCAGATTACATCTTCCCTTTCCTTTTCGCCAAAGAAATTTCATGCTGTGATTATCAGCGAGGAAAGCTTCAGGGAAATGCTCAAAAAGCGGGATGAGATGAATGTTGTGAACGAAACACTTAATAACCATATCATACTTTATGGCGCTGAGCAGTATTATGGCTTATTGGGTGAAAGGGATGTTAGATGACAAAAGGCTGAAGGAAATAGGGAAAAATGTTCCTGCAATGCTGAAGCAGGGGGAGCTTGCCAAAGATGAAAACTTCAGGGGGCTTGCAAATTTTTATCTTGATAATGCGCTTGTTGCATTGAACACTGCGCGGCTTTTGGAAGAAGTTTCGGCAAAAAAAGAGATTAAAAGAAATTTTCCATTCCTTAGCGAGTCATTTGAGTCCTATCTTTGGATAATCAATACTTCTTACTATTCAATGTTTTATATGGCGGGAGCGCTGCTTGCAGGCATTGGAATCAAAGTTAAGTCAGAAATAGGAGTGCACAAAAAAACGTTTGATGCCTTTGCCTATTATTTTTACCTGACAAAGAAGATAGCAAAGCATTATCTTGAAGAGTTTGAGGAAGCGCAGGAGCAAAGCGCGCAGCTTTTAGGCACAGAGGAGTCCATTGAGATAATGCAGAGAAAGGCGAAGGAGCTTATCGCCAAGTATGATTTTGAGATGGGGAAGCGGGGCTGGCTTACATACAACATAGGAGAAAAGGCAAAAGAATCAAAAGCACAAACATCGCTCAAAAGGGCTGTTGAATTTTATAACGAGTGCTTGAAGATTATCCCTGAGATAAATAAGTAAAGATTCTATGAAGATGAAAAAACAACTGCTTAAGGGAATAACTGCAATAGGGCTTTTCTTGTACACTCAGAAGACTCTCATAATTGCAGATATCCACATGGGCTATGAGGAGGCAATGAACAAGCAAGGCGTGCTTGTTCCGAGAAGGCAGTATTCTGAGACAATCTCGCTTCTTGAGCAGACGTTTGCCGAATTAAAAGCATACAAGATGCCTGTTGAGAAAGTGGTTATCAATGGGGATTTAAAGCACGAGTTTGGGACAATATCTGAGACAGAATGGAGGAACACCTTGGGGATATTGGATTTCCTTGCAAAGCAGTGCAAGAACATTGTATTGATTAAAGGCAACCACGATACTATTCTTGGGCCGATTGCAAGCAAGAGGAATGTTGCTGTGAAGGATTTTGAAGTCGTTGGAGACATATTTATTTGCCACGGGGATTATATTACGGATAAGCAGGAATTAAAAAAAGCTAAAGTATTGATTATCGGGCACGAGCATCCTTCTGTTGTCTTAAGGCAGGGAGGCAGGACTGAGAAGTACAAGTGCTTTTTAGTGGGAAAATGGAAAGGCAAGGATTTGATTGTAATGCCCTCGTTTAATCTTACATTGGAGGGAAGCGATGTCCTAACTGAGGGGCTTTTGAGCCCTTTCCTGAAAGACATAAGCGATTTTGAAGTGTTTATCATAGGCGATGAGGGAACGCTTGATTTCGGCAGAGTAAAGGAATTGGCGGCGCAAGGCTTTTAAATATAGGCGTACAACAGAAAGGAGGCACGGGGCCGTAGTCTAGTTTGGTAGGACACAAGCTTGGGGTGTTTGTAACCGGGGTTCAAATCCTCGCAGCCTCATTATGACTCATATTGAGATGACAGAACTGCTTGCTGCGCGGCTTATCGGCGCGACACTGATGTCAATTGCGATTTTCATAGCTGCAATAAAGCGGAATGCGCGCGTTGCACTAGCCCTTATCGTAATCAGCATGGCATTATTCTATTTGCTTGCAAAGGCATAATCTTATAAATTTTGCCTGCCTCCTTTTTCTCATGGACGAAGTGGAAGTAAAGGTTCTTGACGTTAACAGGAAGGAATTGGCTAAGAAGCTCATTAAGCTCGGCGCAATGAAATACTTTGAAGGCGAGATATATGCTGTTTCCTTTGACTTTCCCGACAAGTCAATAAGAAATGCAACAAGGACTTTAAGATTAAGGACAAAAGGCAGCAAGACATACCTTACACTGAAGAATCCTGTTGATAATCCCAACATCAAAATCAGGGAAGAGCTTGAGCTTGAAGTGTCTGATTTTGCAACAATGAAAAAGATTCTTGAGTCATTAAACTTAAAGCAGTGGAGGGATGTTAAGAAAACAAGAATAAGCTACAAGCTGAAAGACGCGTTGTTTGAGTTTGACAAGTACCACGAAGAATTTGAATATATTCCTGAGTTCATGGAAATAGAAGTCATGGCAAAGGATGACAGGCAGGCAGTAAAGAAAATCTACGAATTTGCTGAAATGCTCGGCATTAAGAAAGAGCAGTGCCTGCCATGGACATTGAATGAGTTAGTGAATCATTACAAAAAATAATCACCAGCAGTCAAAATCCAGTACCTGCTTCCACGTCTTCCACGTGAGCCGCCGTTTTCCTTTTACGCTCCTGTTGTATGCAATGTCGTAAAGCACGTGCTCCCATGAAGGCTTTGCGCAGCCTTTTATTTCCGGATTATCATCAATAAGAATGTCTCCTGAAACCATTGTCTTGTCTGCAGTGAGCATAAGCCTTCTTACCCATTCGCTTCCAAGATGCATGTCAATCCATTCATACTTTTCAACAACACAGTGCTTATATATTTTCATTGGGCTTGAGCATATGAACACGTCATGCCCCTTTGATTTCATCTCAGCCAAGGCTTCAAGCCCGCCTGCAATAGGCTCAAGCGCTGCTATGAACCCTTTTGATGTAAATACAGCCATGATATCATCCTTAAATTCTGCAGGATACTGCTTTTCCAAACCCCATGTAGTTCTCTGCTCAACCTGTATGGAAATTCTTCCCGGATACAGCTCTCGCCATTTCTTTACAAAACCGCCTTCATAATCAGCGATTACATCGTCCATATCCACCAACACTTTCATAAGGCTGGATAATGTGCTTACCTTTATAAATATTCACTCACTTTTAATTAGCATGAAAAAAAGGCACTGGATAGCATTCTCAATAATACTTGCATCATTTGCAATAGGGCTTTACTTCTATCCGTGGATGCCTGAGAAAATGGCTTTGCACTGGAATGCTGCAGGAGAGGTTAACGGTTACATGCCAAAGGCGGTTGCATTGTTCCTTATGCCTGTTTTGTCAGTTATATTATTCATAATGTTCCTTGCAATTCCCAGATTAGACCCTATGAAGCACAACATCGGCAAGTTCAGGGGATATTATGACAATTTCATCTTGATACTCTTCACGTTCTTATTCTATATCTACCTGCTTACAATCCTGTGGAATGTGGGCGCAAGGTTCAACATGAGCCAGATGCTTGCGCCTGCTTTTGGCTTTTTGATATACTACTGCGGCATATTGATGCAGAACGCGAAAAGAAACTGGTTTATCGGAATAAGGACGCCGTGGACATTGAGCAATGAAACAGTCTGGGAAAAGACCCATCTGCTTGGCGGAAAGCTGTTCAAGGCAGCAGGCGTTATTGCATTTCTCGGGCTGTTCGTGCCGAGGTATGCAATATTCTTTTTTCTGGCGCCTGTTTTAGGATTCTCAGTGTTCCTTTTTGTGTATTCTTACGTGAAGTACAGGGCGATGGTTTAAAGAAGGCAGGAATAATTGGTTTTTAACAGCCTATGAAACGCTCCTGAACCCGCCACGGCTTTGACGAGGGGAAGCAAAAAGCCGCTTTCAGCGATGTTGGAAACGTGCTCATAAACAGCATCCAAAACCAGAAAGGTTTCAGCCAAATGCTGATGATTTTCGGCTTCTTTGAAAATTCACGTGTTTTTTGAAAGCTTTATGAACAAGTTGTGCAAACCTGCCTCTCATGGCTATTGAGCAAGCGAAACCATTAAATAGTATGCCTGAGACATACTATTATATGGCGAGCCCAAGCAAGGAAGAGAGAGTGCTGCAATTGATTTTGGAGAACAGTCCAATGAAGCAGTGGCATTTCAATGAAATAGTCAGGGATTCAAAAGTGGCAAGGGCTGTTGCAAACAAGTGGCTTAAGCGCTATGTAAAAGAAGGGCTTCTAAGGCGGGTAAAGGAGAAGGGAAAATTCCCTTGCTTTACCTGCGGCATGGACAATCCTGTGTACATATCCATGAAGAAACTGCTGGCAATTGAGCAGGTTTTCAGGAGCGGGCTTGCAGAGCATTTGTTGAGCCTTAAAGATGCAAAGTCAGTGGTTCTTTTCGGCAGCTTTGCAAGAGGCGACTGGCACAAGGGCAGCGATATAGACATTTTCATTTACGGCAAAAGCAGGGGATTTGAAAAAAGCAGGTACGAGCTTAAGCTGAAGAGGCAGATTGAGCTTCACTTGTTTGAAACTAAGGCTGAGCTGAATCAGGTAAGAACCGGGCTTCTGAAGAACGTGCTTAACGGCTATTCCCTGAAAGGGCAGATGCAGGATTTTATGGGGGTTTCCTGATGAAGCTGGAGATAGACAATTTGGATAATGCATACAAGCTTTGCGAAATTTCAGGCAAGTTCAGGGTAATGAATGCCATTGACATAGAGCTTGTTAGGTCAAAAAAGATGGTTTCTGAGCTGGGCCTTGATTTCATACGGGAAAAGTCAAAAGGCATAAGCAAGGAAAGCCCTGATTGGACATTTGTATTCAGGGACTATTACGAATCTTTAAGGGGCATGATGGAAGCCTACCTGCTCTTTGACAGGATTGTTTCAGACAACCACCAGTGCATGAATGCCTATATTTGCATAAAGCACCCGGAGCTTGGGCTGGACTGGGAATTTCTTGAAACTGCCAGGCTTAAAAGGAATTATATCAATTATCGCGGGCAGCTTGTAACTTACGATGACTGGAAGGGCCTTAAGCTGAAGTTTGAGCTGCATATAAGCGCCATGGCAAAGGCGATAGATTAGAAACTGAATGAGTAATAGTTTGGGGTTAAAAATCCTAATCTTTATAAACCTTACAGCACCTCCAATTTCTATGGAATTCAGGATTAAGCAGTTCAAAAAGCCGAATATAAAGGAAGCAATAATGATTACAGGCTTCCCAGGCATTGGAAATGTTGGAAAAATTGCAATAGACTTTCTTATAGATCATCTTAAGCCTGAAAAAATAATGGAACTCCAGTCAGACAGCTTTCCGCACTCTGTTTTTGTCACGGAGCAGGGGCTTTTGGAAATGCCTTCTGTGCGATTATATTACAAAAAGGTTAAAGCAAATGAATTCATATTTGTCTCAGGTGATGCGCAGCCTGTGACAGAAGAGGCGTGCTATGCATTCTGTAATAAATTATTGTCAATTGCAAAAGAGATGAAATGCAAAGAGATAATCACAATGGGGGGAATAGGATTAGGCAAGATACCAAAAAAGCCAAAGGTTTACATTGCAGGAAACAGCCGGAATTACATAAAAGGATTCCCGAACTGCAATATTAAAATCTACGGCGTTGTGGGGCCTATTGTGGGCGTTACAGGAGTATTGGCAGGCATGGCAAAGGAAAAAGCAATGCTCTCATCTGTCATTCTTGCACAGACATTTGCCCATCCTTTTTATCTTGGCGTGAAGGGCGCAAAGGAGATTCTTGCTGTCCTGAACCAGAAGTACGGGTTCAAGCTTGACATAAAGAAGATTGCAGATGAAATCAACGGGTTTGAGGAAGAATCCTTTTTGTCTTCGCATGAAGAGCCTGGGCTTCCAAAGCCTGCGAAAGGGGGCATGACTTATTTCGGCTAGAAATCAGAAAGCCCCTTCTGTTTGTCTTTATTGTCTGATAAATCTTTTTTAGCTTTTGAAGCTTTAGCTGCCTTTTTTGCCTTCGGCGTTTTTTCTTTAGGTGCCTTTTCTCTCTTAGGCTTTTCTTCATCCGCATCAGGATTTGCAAAGCCCTCTATATTCCCATACACTCCGTCGTATCCCGGATTTATCTTCACTGTCCTCTCCCTCAAGTCAATTATCAGCTTTGCAATCCTTTCATCGCATACCTGCTTTAATTCATCAAAAGAAACATTCATCAGCACATTCAATTCATTCCCGAACTTTTCAATCAAAGGATTATATGCGTCCCACACAGCCCTTGTTGCAATTCCTTTTTGAAGCACAGTAGCGATTATCTCAGACAAAGGAATCAGATGGTATGTTTTGGGCGCATCTTTTCTTACAAACCCGTTTTTCCTGTCTGCCAGCTCCTCAACACGATGCAGTACCCCAATTGTCAAAGGGCTATTGCATACAGGGCAGATATTATTAAGCTTAATTGCTTCAGCAGGCTCAAGCTGAACATTGCAGTTCCTGTGCCCGTCAACGTGATACTTCCCATAAGCAGGGTCTGCCTCAATCGTTGCTTTTATTCCTTCCCCCGTCCTTATTGCCTTTAGAAAGCTCTTGTAGTTCGGCTCTATGCCAAAAATAGTTGCTTCCCTTCCAAGGCGCCATGGCCAGTATGAATGCAAATCAGAAAAGCTTACAAGGTTGATTTTATCCAGCTTTGAAAGGCGCCAGTTCATCATAGGGTCCGATGATATGCCCGTCTCCAACGCGTGTATGTGTTTCACATTATCGCCAAATGCTTCTTCCAAGGAGTCAAACCCGCCGTTAGAGCCGAACACTGCAAACCAGGGCGTCCAGCAATGTGCAGGCACAACTTCAATGTCTTCAGAAATATTCCGCATCATATCCACAATTTCCTTGCACGGAATCTTGAATATGGGCCTTCCGTCATAATCCACTCTTCCTCTTTTTTTCAAAGCTTCTGTGATTTGCTCTGCCACTTTTATTGTCGGCGCGTAAAGCAAAATATGCACTCTCCTTCCCCTTCCGCCTTGCGAATAAATCAGTGAAATCTCTGTTTGTAAAATAAAAGGAAATCCTGTTTTAGTGCGAAGAAAGCCGCTTCCATCTTCATTCAGTTCCTCTTTTATGTGCTCAATCCACTTCGGATGCGTAAAATCTCCTGTCCCAAGCAAAGTAATCCCCTTTACCTTCGCCCACTTTTCAAGCGCTGGAATAGTCAGCTCCTTTGAGCAGGCTCTTGAGTATTTGCCGTGGATATGCAAATCAGCAATGAATTCCATTGAGGATAATTAATTCCATTATCTTTATATATGCTTCTATGATTATCACCAATATGGCAATTAAGGGCAACAGGATACACGTTCCTCTGGAGATAATGGTTTCAGGCTGCAACGGAGAGCCTTTTGCCAGATTTGGTTTTGGCTGTACAAGAGCCAGCGCCGCTATTTTAAATGAGCAGAGGCAGGCGCTTGTGAAGATTGATTCTGATGATAACTATTCAGTATGGTGCGGCGGGAAAACCTCTGTCTTTCCAAACGACAATGAAGGCACTAATTATTTTCTTGCAAAAAGAAAGCGTCCGAAGGCCGGAAGGCTGTATTTTGCCACTGATTATGAAGAGGATTCTTCAAAGTTTCAGGAGAATTTGAAGAATATAGAAAATTATGTAATCCTCATAAACAAGGACACTTACGTGTTCTGGAAGCCAATAGCATTCCCGACAGAGAAAACATTGTTTGAAATCAGCCATTGCAGGACATGGCAGTTCAATAACTGGAAGTTCTTTTATGAAGTGAAGAAAAGGAAAACAAAGAAGCAAAAGGCAAATAATCCGTAAAAGAAAAGCCCGAAGAAATAGTTATTTGAATCCTTTTTCTTTCTTTAGCTGTTCAAAAGCCTCTTCTCTTATCCTTTCGTACTCTTCTTCTGTTGTCTTCTTTTTCTTAAAGATGCCTTTAAACGGCGCTATTTCTGCAATGGCTTTCCTGTATCTTGCCTCTTCCACCTTGTCCCTTAGCGCAGCCTTTATGAACTCAGTCCTGCTGTAAAAACCGGATTTTGCCACTGCGTCTATTTCTTTCAATGCCTCATGCTCTATCTTGAATGTAACCATCAGCGTAGCCATATATAAAATGTATATACGCTGTATATATAAGCTTTCGCAAGAAAAAAGGCAAATAATCCGTAAAAGAAAAGCCCGCCGTCCGGCATTAATTAAGGCAATCTGTTATTTGGGCATTAAGAGAAGTAATAAATCCGCTGCAGTATTATACTTTTCACTATACTATCAAGTGATATTTTTACCTTTCGAGGAAGCTTTTCACATACCTAAAACCAGGTTCTCTTCAAACTTCGGCATATCCTACTTTTGGCGGTTCTTGCGCTTGGTGCTATTCCACGGGGCATTTACGCCCAAACCGCAAAAATCGTCTAAGAAAGGTGTCATCTGCCGATGTTTGAACAATATCCTGAAACCATCGATTTTATAAATAAACAGCAATTTACTATTAAGTAATATTTTTAATGTATGGGAGTATTATGGGCGGGTATGACATTACGGAAAAGGAAATAAGAAGTATAGCAGATTCTTTTGAAATAGTTGAGAGGGGAAGAAAGTATTTTATGAACGGGAATGTCGGCGCCATAAGCTTCTCTGAAGGGGCAATAACAGC
This sequence comes from Nanobdellota archaeon, assembly GCA_030018575.1. Taxonomy (GTDB): domain Archaea; phylum Nanobdellota; class Nanobdellia; order SCGC-AAA011-G17; family GW2011-AR17; genus UBA9640. The sequence goes on from JASEIA010000002.1 coordinate 10,910, forward strand.
AAAGGTAAAGGGGCATTACGGCACTTACGATGTGGAGATTGAAATAGAAGGAAACAGGGTAACAGAGTATTCCTGCGACTGCCCTTACTACGGAGACGGGTGCAAGCATGTAGTGGCTGTTTTATATAAGTTCCTTAGCGTGAAAGACAGGCTGGTTAAAGAACAGAAGCATGATATGCCTGAGAAAGACGCCTTGCAGTGGCTGAAAGATATTCCGGTAAATGAAGTAAAGGAAACTACTTCTATGGATAATATGGCGCGTGCATTGGAGCTTGTGGATGCAAAAGCAGTGCATTTGAAATCTATCGACAGGCGCGCTGTGCTCGCGTGTGTCCATGACAGCGGGGAGCGCAATGTGGCTGTCGAGCCTTCTGATGGCTATTGGGGCAACAAGCTATTTGAGGCAAGATGCGACTGCGGCAGGGGGTATTATTCTGAAAAATGCGGGCACATAGTAGCTGTGATTCTTGCGGCGCTTAAGCAGGCAGGCAGGGAAGAGGAAGTTTTAAAGTATGAGAAAAATCTGCGGAATTCGCTTAAAAGGCAAAGCCTCCGCTCTCTTGCAGGGTATCTTGACAACTTTGGGCAGGAAGAGGCGGCAGCGGATAAGATGTATTTATTCTATGTCAAAGCCGCAAAAATATATGGGAGCATCGTGCTTTCCGTGGAAAAAGCGCAGAAGCTCAAGTCAGGCTGCTGGGGAAAGCCCTGCGTTGCAGCGGCCAAAGCCATCTTAGAAAATTCAAAGGACTTTTCTGAAAAAGAAAACAGCGTTTTTACATTATTCATGCATTCAATGAGGGATGAGAAATATTCCTACTGCAGAAGCAATGAGAAAATGGTAAAGCAGAAATTTGACGGAGCGCTTGACTCAGAGCTTTTCAGCAGGCTCAGGGAGCTGCACAATGAAAGCCCCGGCTCAGTTGTTGGCTGCGCTTTTCCGCAGGACAAGGCGCGCATTGAAATTGCGCTTGCAAAAGAAACTGAAACAAAAAAGGATTATATTTTCATGCTGTCAGCGGCTATTGGAGATAAGACATTCCCGCTAATGCGCGGAAAATATGAAATTATGGGGCAAAATCCGCATTGGCTGTGCATTTTTAACGAAGAAAACAATGCGCACATGTTTTTGGAGCTGGACTGCAGGCAGCCAGAAGCTGTAAAGGCGCTGCTGGCGCACAGTGGAGCAACCATAAGCAGAGGCAATGTTAAGGAGTTTGCAGCCAAATACATGCAAAAGCTTTCATGGATAGGAAATATTGCCCTTCCTGAAGATATAGGCGCTGAAGAAATATGCATTGAGCCTAAGCCGCGCATTTTTATAACAGAGCAAGGCGGGGCTCCTGCCATTGAGCTTAGATTTTTATATGGGGCAGAAGAAGCGGCTTATGGAAGAGGGGGAGACCTAATTGCATCCAATGGAAACAAGCTGTGCCGCATTAAAAGAAATTTAGATAAAGAAAAAGAATGGCACGGCATCCTGCTTGAAACAGGGGATATGGCTGCGCATGGCAAAGTGATGCTTGTTTCTGATTTGCAGTCATGGCTTGCTGACAATGGCTCGTCTCTTGCAGCAAAGGGATTTGAGGTTTACGGCGCAGACAGGCTGTTCAAGCGCAAGGTAAGGTTTGATAAGGCGGCGCTGAATATAGAAGTGTCAAGCGGAATAGACTGGTTTGACCTGAAAGGCGAGGCAAGGTTTGGGGAAGAAAAACTGCCGCTTGGAAGCGTGATGCAGGCCATAGCCAATAATGAACGGTTTGTCAAGCTGAGCGACGGCACAGAAGGCATAATACCCAAAAAATGGATTGACAGCCTGTCTTATGCAACCGCCATGATGCAGTGCGATGAAAAAGAGAACAATGTGCGCGCGGCAAAAAGCCAGATTGCGCTTGTTGAAACGCTTCTTGGGATAGCGGATAAAAAATCCATGGACGAAGGGTTCAGCAAGTTCAAGAAAAAATTTGAAAACTTCAGGGAGATAAAGAAAGCGCCCCTGCCTGCCGAATTCAATGGCGAGCTGCGCGAATACCAGAAAGCAGGCTATGATTGGATGCATTTCTTGAAGGAATTCTCATTCGGCGGGTGCCTGGCTGACGATATGGGGCTTGGAAAAACTGCCCAAGTATTGTGCATGCTTCTGCATGAAAAGGAGCAGGGCAATAAGGAGCCTTCATTGATAGTTGTCCCCACTTCGCTTGTATTCAACTGGGTTAATGAAGTTAATAAGTTTGCGCCTTCGCTTGAAGTTTATGTGCATCACGGCCATGAAAGGATAAAAATCATCAAGAAAATAATGGAAAAAAAAGCTGATTTGATTATAACAACATACGGCGTGCTGCGCAATGACGCTGAAATATTCGAAAAGGCGCATTTTCATTACATAGTGCTTGACGAGTCGCAGAGCATAAAGAACCCCCTGTCAAAAAACTCAAAAAGCGTTTTCGGGCTTAAATCAGGGCACAGGCTTGTGCTTACAGGAACCCCTATTGAAAACAACACAATGGAGCTGTGGTCACAGTTTGCATTCCTTAACCCGGGGCTTCTTGGAAATATGGGGCATTTCAAAAGAGCATTCGCAAGCAGGATTGAGAGCGGCAAGGACAATGCAAAAGCAAATGCCCTAAGAGGCATGCTAAACCCGTTCCTGCTGTGCAGGAAAAAAGAAAATGTTGCAAGCGAGCTGCCTGAAAAGCAGATTACCATGCTTTACTGCGAAATGGAGCCAAAGCAGAGAGAGTTTTATGACTATTGGCGGGAAAGGCTCAGGGATGAAATAAAAGAGACCATAAGAACGCAGGGATTCATGCAGTCAAGGATGAAGATACTCGCAGGGCTCACAAAGCTGAGGCAGATATGCAACCACCCGCTTCTTGTTGATGAGAGCTTTGCAGGAGAGTCAGGAAAGCTCAATCTGCTTATTGAGAATATAACTTCTGTCATAAGCAAAGGGCATAAGTGCCTTATTTTCTCATCATTTGTCAAAACATTGCACATATTCAGGGAATATTTCACCATGAACAATATCAGCTTTTCTTATCTTGACGGCTCCACCACAAACAGGAAAAATGTAGTAGAAACGTTCCAGAATGACAATTCAATAAAGGTGTTTCTTATAAGCCTTAAGGCAGGCGGGCTTGGGCTTAACCTCACTGCGGCTGATTATGTGTTTGTTGTTGACCCCTGGTGGAACCCTGCTGCTGAGATGCAGGCAATTGACAGGGCGCACAGGATAGGCCAGGACAAGAAGGTTTTTGTGTATAAGGCAATCACAAAAGACAGCGTTGAAGAAAAAATTCTTGAGATGCAGCATCAAAAGCTTGATTTGGTGAAAAACATAATAAAAGTGGAAGACGGCATTTTCAAGGCATTGGACCGGGGGGATATACTTGCATTGTTCGGGCAGTGACGGGAAGATGGAATACGCAGGAAAAGAGATTGCATTGGTCATTCTTGAAACAGCGAAGGAGTTTGACGGCAAGATAGGCATATGAAAGATGGCTTTGCTGCTTAAAGGCTCTGAGTCAAAGCTTGTAAAGAATATTGAAGCTGGATTTAAGTCCGCTATTTTCTGGCGCCCGGCTGATGCTGTTGAGAATTTTATAAAGCAGAACCCTGCTTTTTATTGCATCTGCAGCATCTGTGTTTGCATTATCCATAATTGCCGCCTTTTACGCGTTCTCAAGAATTGCCTTCATATTGACAATCTCAAAGTCCCCGCGGGGCACAATCTTCACGTAGTTTGCCCCATTGTCAGCCATTGCTGAAATGTCCTTTGAGTATTCAGAAGCTGAAGTGTCAAAGCTGAACTCTGATTCCTGCACAGACACAGAAGCCTTTTTTCTTCCTGTGTCCCTGAACTTGAACTTCAGGAACAGCTTCTTTGTCCCGCCCTTAATTGCATTGTACGCATCAGAGTCAACATCGAATGTGAATGACGGATAGGTTGACTTGCCTGTCTCCACTTTCACTGAAACCATATCAAGGCTGTAATCTCCCTTGTCTATTGAAAACACAAGCCTGTTTCTTCCATCAGATGAAAGGTCTTTCTTGTCCAAAGGCAGTTTAATCTCGCCGTGGAAATCGCAGAATATTGTGTCTTTTGAAACAAGATTGCTGTTCAGCTTTATTGCAAGCTGCCCTCTTGGCTCTTGTGCATTGCAGTTAACAATGTATCCCAAGGTTGCCTTCCTGACAGTGCCTGCCGCTGAATCCACGAAAAAGTTCCTTGATGTTTCTGTCTTCTTAACTGTCTCTTTTTTTATCAGCTTGATGTCCTGCAATAAATAATATGTTGAGGTGTAAAACTCAGACATTGGAGGCAAATTAGTTGAGAATGTTAGCTTGTTGCTTTTCTGCAAATATTCTTTAGGCAAGTCAATAGGCAGCTGCTCTGATGTCAGTTTACCCTGATATACAATTCTTTCATTAAGCTTTATTGTAAGCATGTTTGTGCCTTCTGCAACAACCATGAAGAGCTTTACAGACGAAACCTTGTCCATGTTGTCAATTGTGAAAAGCACGTTCTTGAAATTGTCCTTTATCAGGTTTCTTGAAACAGAAAGCGATTTTACAAGAGGGCTCTGCGTTGTCTCATCCTTGAGATACAAATGCACAGGCTCTAGATTGAATGTGTTTATGTTCTTGGAGTATGCAAATACCTGCCCAGGGGATTCTGAAAACAGCACCTTTGCGCCTTCTGCAACAGAAACTTCCCCTCCGTCTGTGGTTGTTGAGCCTTCTCCAAGAATCTCTTCCCTCTCGCCTGGAGGCAGCAAAACAATGTATAATACGATAAAAAGAGCCATAAGTATGATAAATGTGGCCACTTCTGCCGCTGCATCGCCTTTTCTGTTAAGCTTCATAGCCTAGAGAATACCTTTATTAATATTTAAACCTTTTCTATCCTGGCTATTTAATGCCATTTTTGGCAAAATAAGGCAAAAAACATGAAAATCATCTTCAGGGACTGGAAGTCAGGGGAACTCAAGGTTCAGGCTGAAAACAAGGACGACCTATGGGTATTAAGCCAGATTATAGAGCCTTCAGACAAGGTGATAGGCAAAAGCACAAGAAAGGTGAAATTAGGAAATTCTGACTCAAAAGAGGCTGTTGTAAAGCGGACTGTTACTTTGGAAATAGAGGTTGAAAAGCTGGATTATAATGCTAAGATGCTAAGGATACAGGGGGTTGTGAGAGAAGGTCCTGAAGACGTGCCAAAAGGCTCGCATCACACTGTTGAAGTTGAGGAAAATACAATCGTCAAGATAATCAAGAAAAATTGGATGAAATACCAGATTGACAGGATAGAGGAATCAACAAAGGAAAAGGCCGCTGTAATAATCTGCATTTTAGACAGGGGTGAGGCAGGGTTTGCGTTATTGAAGCCCTACGGCTTTGAATGGCTTTCTGAGTTTGAGGGAGAGGTAAGCAAGAAAGGGGTTGAGGACAAGAAGGAATCAAAGTTTTATGAAGAGGCTGCATTGATGCTTGCTGATTATTCAAAGAGATATAACGCGGAAAGGATTGTGGTTGCCTCGCCTGCGTTCTGGAAAGATGAGTTCCTTGCTGTGCTGAAGAAAAAATATTCAGATGTTGCAAAGAAAGTAGTGTTGGCTGCTTGTAATACAACAGGAACAGAAGGAGTTAATGAGGTTTTGAAACGCCCTGAGATAAAGACCGCGCTGCTTCAGCAGAGGATTTCAAAGGAGATTAATGCAGTGGAAGAGTTGATGAAGGCAATCTCAAAGGATAATGCAGCTTATGGCTTGAAGGATGTGAAGGAAGCTGCCGCTTCAGGAGCTGTTTCAATGCTTTTGGTTACTGGCAAGCTCATTGAGAAGGCAAAGCTGAATAATACTTTTGCAGAGATTGATTCCATAATGAGAAGCGTGGATAATTCAAAAGGCGAGATAGTGATTGTTTCTTCATCGCACGCAGGCGGCAAGGAGCTGGAAGGCTTGGGCGGCATTGGTGCGCTTTTGAGGTATAAGGTGAAGTATTAGAAAAAGCAGTTGCATAGCTTAGTACGCAAGCGCAGGGCTCGGCTTCTTGATATTAGGCACGTAAAGCACCTGCTGTGCAATCTCTCTGCCCTTGCTTTTCAAGTAAAGCCTTATCATAAGAATATTCTTCTTTTGCTCTGCCTCAATTTTGCATGAGACAAGCGCAAGCAGGGCTTTTTTTGCTGAAATGGCTCCTTTTACTGCTGTAAGCATTTTTGAGGCGTTCATTATTTCTATGCTGACAAGCTCCCTCTTAGTGTTGTAATCAAGCACTAAGTCCCCAATTTCAATGCTTGCTTTTGATTTTGACTGCGGATTATATAGAAATAAGTCATCATTTTCTGAATCATAGTCAAAGCTAAACTTTTGCATGCTTTTCAAACCTCCTCTGCCATCTTCTGTTTATTTTTATTATGGTGCAAACAATGCACTTATGGTTTATGGCTATTACATACCTGTGGCAAAGTGTTTTTGAATAGCCAAAGTAGCAGTCATATTTCTCTTCGTATTCATTCTTTGCCTCCTGCTTTACAGCATATGAAAGCCTTGTTGGATTTATAATATTTTCCCTGACTTCATCCAGAGAAATCTGCCTGCGCACAGCGCGAATGTAAGCATGTTCAGTTATGATTATGTCCTCTTTCCTGTATTTCTTCAGCTTTTCTTTCAATTCTCCGCTGTAATCCATTTTACGCCCCTCTTTTTGTTGCTTTAGCTTTCATATTGCTGTTGTTTATAAGGGTTCCCTGCAAAAAAGCGCAAAATCTCCGTCGTCATTGCAAATTCGCAGGCCTTTTCTGAAAAATTAGTTTTACGCCTTAAAAACCAGTGAAAATATTCCCATAATTTTGAAAATTGCTTTTTGGAAGAATTATTCTCCAAGGAAGAACTGCGGGAGACAGGATTCGAACCTGCGCAAGCACTAAGCTACCAGCTCCTGAAGCTGGCCCGTTTGACCACTCCGGCACTCCCGCAAATATACGTTTAATTTTCAGCGCTCGCAATGCCTAACTGATTAGGGTGTGACGGTCCCGAACGCTAGTGAGACTACAGGCACTCCCTCAAATAACTGCTAATAGGGTTATGCAGGCGCTTTAAATATTTAACTCATGGCGGAGTCTGGCTTTTTCAGCTGCGAAAGCCTTATAATCTACTACAATACAATCCTACGCATATGAATACGCACATGAAAGCAATAGCAATGACACCAAAGCAGAAAGGCGCAGTCTCTTTAAGGGACGTTGAAATGCCAACTCCTTCAGATGAGCAAGTGCTTGTAAAAGTTCTTCAGGCAGGAGTCTGCAGGACAGATCTTGAAATCTATGAAGGGCTTTATGGCGAAGTGCCAAATGGTTCTGACTACCTTATTCTCGGGCACGAATGCATTGGAAGCGTTGAAGAACCTGGAAAAAGCCAGTTTTCAAAAGGCGACGTTGTTGCAAGAATAGTGAGAAGGCCTTGCACTGACATGTGCCTTAACTGCAAGATGGGCGAGGTTGACATGTGCTCAACAGGCAATTATGTTGAGACAGGAATAAAGGGGATTCATGGCGACATGGCGGAGTATTTTGCTGATTCCCCTGAATATCTTGTGAAAATACCAAGCTCTCTTGGAAAAATCGGAGTTCTTATGGAGCCTGTAAGCGTTGCTGAGAAGGCAATAAGGCAGTCAATGGCTGTGCAGGAAAGGTTTTACTGGCAGCCGGAGAAGGCGCTTGTGTACGGCGCAGGCCCTATCGGGCTTCTGACTGCAATGGCTTTGAGAATAAGGGGAATTGACACTTATGTTGCTGCATGGAGTAAGTCAGGCAATCTGAAATCTTCAATTGTGAAGCAGATAGGCGCTCACTACATAAGTGTGCAGGAAGGAGAAATAAAACAAAAGTTTGACATTATTATCGAGGCAAGCGGCGCTGTTGAGAATGTTGCAAATGCTCTTCAGCTTTTGAATCCAAATGGCGTGCTTTGCCTTACAAGCATCACAGGCGGAAACAAGGAGATTGCCTTGCCGCTTGAGAAAATAAACATTGATTTCGTGCTTGGCAACAAGGCCCTCGTTGGCATAGTAAATGCGAATATATTAGATTACAGGAATGGAATTGCAGACATGGGGCTTTTTGAGGAGCTGTGGCCATGGCTTACCGAGAAGCTGATAACTAGAAGGCTGAAGCCAGAGCAGTATCTTGAAGCGCTTGTGAAGAAACCTGAAGACATAAAGACAGTGGTTGAGTTTTAGCACTTGCCATAAGGGCGTATCTTTTATAAACTGAATAAACACTACCCTATCTTATGGACTGCATACGGTGCAAGGGAAATGCAGGTAGCAAGTTCAGCTGCAAAAGAGGCTTCTGCCCTATTCTCCAGAAGTTCAGGGAAGCTTTGCCCAAAGTGAACCTTGATTTCAACGGCTCTTCTCCTCCTGATGTTTTTGTCGGGCAGTTTAATTACCCTAATGTATTCGCCGGGATACTGGCTCCTGCGCAGCATGACGACACAGCAGGCAGATTGTCAGCGCCTGAAGAATGGTTCAAGGAGAGATTAGGAGTTCACGACATTCTCCAAAGAAGGGGCTCAATGATTTATTCAAGGTTTTCAAGCAACATAAAAAGCAATAATGGCAGGCTGAAGGAAGTGATGCAGGAAGTGTCAATGGCTCAGAAGCCGTGCGACATGGAATTTCATCTGCTGAAAAAGCCAACACTGGCAATGGAGCTGAACAATCATTCATCTCCGATTGGAAATCCTGCCCCTTTATTAAAAGCAGAAATCACTGAAAACCCCTTTATCCCTAAAAAAGTTGATTCGGTTGTATCAGACAACGGCTTGAAATCAACAGAAGCTTTAACAGACTTGTACAGGCACGAATTCACAGTCACTTCAATGGTTAAATTGCTGACAGCGGGGCTTTTAGGCTCAAAATTGGAAAGAAAAATGGTTCCTACCAGATGGGCAATTACGGCTGTTGACGGCATTGTTTCAAAGGATGTGCTGAAAAAAGTAAAAGACTATCCGTGGATAAATGAATACAGGGTTTATCACGACGAGTATGTGGGAAATCATTATGAAATCATATTACTTCCCAGGCAGTGGAGCTATGAAGTCATAGAAGCAAAGATGCCGGGCTCCTGCTGGAACAACGGAATGCAAATTTTCTTCATGAAAGATAATGAGGGATTTTACGGCAGGAAAACATACGCATCTGAAGTCACAGGGGCTTATTACAGCTGCAGATTGGCTGTTGCAGAGCATTTGGATTCAATTAAAAGGCAGGCATCTGTTCTAATTTTAAGGGAAGTCAGGGACGAGTATTTTGCGCCCTGCGGCGTCGGGATACTGAGGGAAACAGTGAGGAGCGCAATGTCAAAGCCCTTTGAGGCATTCAATACAATAGAAGACGCATTAAAGGAGGCTTCAATGCGCTTAAGAATTCCAATAAATGAATTCAAGGAGAGCAGTGTTTTGCTGAAAGAAGCGAAAACACAGAAGACCTTGCTTGCATTCTAAATGCTATTCCAATAATGTTTCGTAAGACAAAAGAAAAAGCCATGCGGGAATATACAGAAGGCGCTTTTCTTCCCGAAACAGGTCTTTTGTAACAATTATCCCTCTTGCCGTATTATTTTTTTTCATAAAAAATTCCATGTTTTTGATATCCCCTGTGCTTATTGTCGCCCTATATTTTACTTCCACCGGGATTATTCTTTTATTCTTGGCTATTATATCAACTTCATGCTGCATTTTGTCCCGCCAAAATAATGCCTGATGCCTTCTTGAAATCTCATTGTAAACCTGCGTTTCAGCAAGCTGCCCGAGATATTCAGGCGAATCAATACGCTCCTGCTTTAAAAGGCTGTTGGCAATTCCTGTATCATTTATATATGCTTTTTTGCTTGTCCTTAGCTGTTTTACTTTGCTTTGTGTATAATTGTATGATATCGTTATAAGGAAAGAGTTTTCAAGATAAGAAGAACAATCACCAATAAGGCAATAGAAATAATCAGATTATAGCCGCCTATCTAGGAACATTCTCATTAACCACTTTCCGTTCGCCGTCTTTTAAATCTTTCTTGTCCTGCGCAAACTTCATGCTTTGTATCTTCAGCTCCTCGCCAATTGCCTTTTGCGCAGCTTCCTGCGAGCCAAGCTTTTCAACATAATAAGCAAGCTCTAATTTAGAGGCTTCCTTGTTAGCATCCTCGTAGCTGAAGCCCTGCTTCAGGAGCTTTCTTTCCTCAATTGTATAGATTGCCATGCCCTCAAAAAGCCAGTCAGGAATGTCCCTGTCAATGTAGATTATTCTTTTTCTTTCATAAAAGTCAACAATGTCCCCAACAAGCGAGTTTGAATTGTCTATAAGGTGAGTCTTGCCTTCATAAATAACTGCCTTGAGGGTTATTGACTGGATCTTTGGCACAGGTGTTGCACTTACCTCCTTTTTCTTTCTCGTGGGCGGCTTTCTGCCGGGCATTGCAAGGACCAAAGCTTCCTCTTCAATAAGCGCCTTCTCGCCTTCAGCGTCCCCAAACTTTTTCTTGTAGAATGCAAGCTCCGCCTTCTGCGCCTCATTGTGGGAATACTGGTAGCTGTGCCCTTTCTTCAGAAACTTTCTTTCAACTATCTCGTGCAGCGCAATCCCCTCGTGGAATTTCTCAGGCATGTCCTTGTCAACAAAGGCGGTGTTTATTCTCTCGTCAAAATCCCCCGCTGTAGAGACTTTTTTTGAAATGTCTATCTTGTATTTCACGCCCTCAAATTCTATTGTCTTTTCCCCGTTTGGCATAAAAATACAATGATTGCGCAGGTTATATAATTTTCTATGGCAAAGCTTATTAATCCCGCATCCATCTTGATGCTTATGGCTGGCGAGCATGGAGGCATAATTGAAAAGAGGCTTGGCGCGCTTGTTAAAAATGGGCGCTTAACAGAAGCCCAGCGCAATGAGTTCACCCAGCTTGAAGCGTACATGGAGTCAGGGGAAAGGCCCGGCGGGCCTGCTTCCTTCCGCAAGACAAACGATGCATACATCCCATTGCTTGAAAAAGTCCTAAGAGCGATGATTGCAATCAAAGAGCCGCTTGCGGAAGCAAAATACAGGATATTTATTGAGGAAAAAGGCACAATGGGCCCTGCTGTTTTTCTAACGCCGTGGGATATGACATTAAGCTATCTTGACAGGCAGATAGGAAATCTGGAAGAAGTCATAAAATTCTATTCATAGCGGTCTGTAATTGTCCTGTAAATAGGAAGCCACTGCCTTTTGACAAAAGTTTTCTCTAATGTAAGCATATGCCCGAACCCCCTTTTCTTCAGTTCCCTGTTTACAATCCCGCCTGCATGCGGATGCCTGTATTTCCTTTCGTGCGGGCTGTTGAAGCCGTGCCAGTAATGAGCCAGTTCATGCGCTATTGTCAAGTCAATGATATACTCAGGCACCGCCTCGTGCGTAAACAATGAATTCACGGCAATTTCAGTATCCTTTCCTGTTTTTTTAATATGGCCAAACTTGTTCTTCCATTTTCCTTTAAAGCGGATAGAAACATTGTTCAGCTTTTCAACCTCAGGAAAAAGCATTTCCCATATCTGGTTCATTCTTAGAGCAAGCCATGCATTATCGCGCATAAGACAAGAATATGAATGGTTGTATAAAAAGATAGTGGAAAAAAAAGGCTTAATGCCTTTATCTGTGGCGCCTTGCCTGTTCTATCTCTCTTATCTTCTGCAGCCTGAGAACTTCAGCTTCTCGCACTTGTGTGCTTTCCTTCTGTATCTTTACAATCACATCCTTTTGTAAGCCCATAGCAGGCGCCTCCAAGCAGAGTTGTGGCAATGGTGAAACCCTAACGCTTTTTCCTGAACGTATTTTCCAAGTCCTTCAGGCCAATGCAATGCACGTTTTCAGCTTTTATCTTTTTCTTAAAGCTTTTTGCAAATACAACATAGCTCTCTTTCCTCTTTCCCTGATTCCAATCCACATATTTCGCCTTTTCCTTCAGCTCTTCAACGAGCTTTGCTGCATCAGCTTTATCCTGCCATTTGCACTCGCAGAAAGTTATTTTGTTCTTATTTTCGTCTATTCCTACAATGTCTATTTCATACTGGCTCTTTCCCGGCTTCCCGTGGAACCTGCCCCACTGTTTCCCTATTCTTGTAAAGCTAAATTGCTCCCTTAAGAACTCAAGAGCCACCTTCTCAAATATCTGCCCGAGATATGTATTAAACCCTTTCTTAAAGTCGCTTATCGCATTCTCGCTCATGCCTGAGTCTATGAGGTCTTCATTCTTATATACAAACTTAAACCAGAACATGAAATAGTTGTCGCTTATGGCATAAATCCCTTTTTTGCCGCCCAGCAGCGGGCGCACAGAGGAGATTATCTTAAGCCGCCGCAGCTTCTCGAGATAAAATGGTATCTGCCCTGATTCTATGCCTGTGGCATTCCGTATTTCATTCAAGCTGTTTTTCCCGTTTGCGATTGCCTCAAGCACCATGAAATACCTTGTCGGCGCCCTTAATTCTTCCTCAAGCAGCGCCCTCCCGTCGTAAAAAAGAAAGCCCTGCCTGAAGAAATTATCCATAATCTCATTTTCTACATTTTTGCCTGAAAAAAACTCAAGGTAGCGGGGGACGCCGTCGCAGCAGGCATACGCCTTTATTGCGTCTGCCATTGATGAGCGCCTGAGCCATTCCATCACATTCCTGAATTTAAGCGGCAAAATGTGCATTATTGTGTCTATCCTGCCATATATGGGCCCCTTGTATTTAAGCATGGCGCCTTCCATGACGGATATGGAAGAGCCTGTCAATAAAACCTTTTTCTTCAGCACTTCATCAAGTATTTCCTGAAACTCGGGGAGTATGCCGTTTTCAATAAGGTACCCAAATTCATCTATTGCTATTATGCTTGGGCTTTGCCTCTCCAGAAACTCAAACATCTGCTTGAATGTGGCAAACCTAAGCCCTGGTATGCCAAACCTTTCGGACATCTGTTCTGAAAACCGCTCTAGGTTGAAATTCAGCGGCTTGTTTACCGCAAGCAGGTAAAGCGCGTCTTTCCTTTTTATGAACTCTTTGACAAGTCGGGTTTTGCCCACCCTCCTCCTGCCAAAGATGACATTTACCCTTTTCAGCTTTTCAAGCGTTTTAAGCTCGTCTTTCCTGTTGATAAATTCAATAGTCATAACTATAATAGTTTAGACTATATATTTAAATGTTTCGGTGCCCGTATAATCCCGCCCATCCTCTTTTCAAGCCATGCATTGCCGCGCATAAGACAAGAATATGAATGGTTGTATAAAAAGATAGTTGGAAAAAGGAGGCTGCTGACTCTTATGATAAGTTTTTTGAAGTGTTGTGGAAGCAGTCAAGACCCTAAAAGCCATTTCCATAACGGAACATAAATAATGCCCCTCTCGTCTGTCTTCTCTGTGTCCTTTGTTATAACAATAAGCTTTGCACTTCCATGCATCTCGCTGAACTCCAGCAGGGCTTCTGTTTCCCTTTTAGGCACGCTGTCAGTGTATGACACGTTTATTGCTGTCAGCCTATCCTGTGCTTTCACTATAAAATCAACCTCTTTCTTGTTTTTCCAGAAGTAAACATCCTCGCCTCTCCTTTTCAGCTCAACCAGCACTGCATTTTCAGCAAGCTTTCCCCAGTCATCCGAGAACTTGAACGCGACCGCATTTCTTATGCCTGTATCTATTGAATAGCACTTCATGTCTTTTTTTGCCTGAACCTTCAGCTTCCATGAAAAGTAAGGCACGACAAACAGTGCAAATACTTCGGTAAAGTAAGGCACATATTTTTTTATGGTGTCATAATGAATGTTTAATGCTGACGCTATGCTGTTGTAAGAAAAGGGGCTGCCTATGTTGGATATTAGGTAAAATCCTATTTTTTTTACTATATCCAAATCTGCATTAAATCTTGCAGCAATATCCCTTGCTAATATGTCGTTATACAAATCAACCAATATTGATTTTGCTATCAAATCATCCTTGCCTAGTGTTTCCGGGAACCCCCCGTTTTTCAGGTAAAGCTCAATAAAGTGCAATGTTCTATCCCTTTCGGATGCGTGTTCCGGATGCTCCACATTGCTGTATTTTAAGAACTCCCTGAATGAAAAGGGGGTTATAACGTGGGTTATATGCCTGCCTGTCAGTGTTTTGCCAACATCCCTTGAAATCAAAGAAGCAGAAGAGCCTGAAACAAATATCTGCTGGAACCTATTTGTGTCATAATAAACCCTTGCTGTTTTCTCCCATTCTTTTATGTTCTGTATCTCGTCAAGGAATATATATGCAATGTCCGGCTTTAATTGCAGGGCTGTTTTTATTGCCTCTTCCATGCTGTTTAATGCCGGGTCATCAAAATTAAGGTATAATATGTTTTCTGCTTTAGCTCCTTTTTCCAGAAGGCTGTTTATTGCCTGGTACATCAAGACTGTTTTTCCGCATCTTCTTACTCCTATAATGTCTTTTATATGCCTCGCTTCCATTGTGCGAACAAGTATTGGCAACGCTTCCCTCGCAATGCCAGTAAGCTTGCCTATATTTGCCGGGTTCTCCCACCATGGATTCCACTTTTGTATGGCATTTTTCATAGCTATTGAATGGGGCTTGCTATTTATAAATGTTTCCATGCCTGTGTAGGATAAATGCTATTTTGTTTACATTGGCGTGTAACCATTTATAAACAGAATCTGCTTCCCATATACTCCAGCTCAGACTGGCTGCACTTGTCCTCGATTGTTTCCGCCTGCTGCTTTTTAGGCACATCAGAAGCAGTGCATCCATCAATTAGGTGTCCGATGCCTGCTAACGCGAGAAGCGGAGCGGCAAGTATTGCTATTGTTCCCAGGCAGCCTTAAGCTTCTCTCATTCCATTTGGAACCTCGCTTCCGCCATAAGGTTTAAATACTTGAACATTATGTATAATTAATTGAACAAATGGTACAACTAATTGAACTAATAAACAACAGGAAGCAGGCGGGCGTATTGGTCTTTTTCCTTAGGCATTCAACGATGAAGATACAGCAGCAGGATATTAAGAAAGAAGTTAAAATTGCAAAGGCAACGCTGATTAAATGGCTGAACATGCTTGCTAAGAATGGCATGATAAGCTTTGCTGAATATGGGCGCACGAAAGTATACTCACTAAACAGGGAAAATGCAGCCATAAAGCGCCTCAAAATGCTTGATAACCTCCTTCTTCTTTCAGGCATTAAGGCTATTGCAGGCAAGCATAACGCAATTGCATACCTGTTCGGCAGCACCGCAAGA
This sequence comes from Nanobdellota archaeon, assembly GCA_030018575.1. GTDB lineage: Archaea > Nanobdellota > Nanobdellia > SCGC-AAA011-G17 > GW2011-AR17 > UBA9640. Next base: position 26,196 of record JASEIA010000002.1, read on the forward strand.
GGAGAGGATGCTGAAGACAGCGATATTGATATCCTGCTTATTGGAAAAGTTAACAGGGAAGACATTATCAGGGGCATAAATAAGATTTCAGGGGAAATCAAAAGAAATATAAACCTCCAGATATTCTCGCCGCTGGAATGGCTGCAGATGGCTAAGAAGGATGCGGCATTCTATGAAAGAGTTGAAAAAGACAAGGTGGAATTGTAAATGAACATAAGGGAATGCATTGAAAAGAGGTTTTTGGCAAAAATCAAGCCGGCTTCTGACCTGGTAAGGAAAGAGCTTGACGAAGCTGATTATGATTATGAAAAAGCGGAAAAGGCGTTTTCTGATGATGACTGGAAATGGGCGATAGTGAAGTCATATTACTGCATGTTCCATGCGTCAAGGGCTGTTTTATTCAAGCTTGGATTGAAGGAAACAAGGCATTTTGCATTTGGTGTTGTTTTGGAGGACTTGTCAAAAAAGGAAAGCCGGAAGCGAAGTATGTGAATTATTTTGCTGCCGCGGTGTCTTCTAGGGAAGATGCGGATTACCATTATTCTTACTCAAAGGACACTGCAGAGCATACTCTTGAGATTGCAGAGGAATTCATTGAGCGGATGAAAGAGATGCTTGAAAAGCTGTGAGTGGAAGCAGTCAAAGCCTTAATGCTCAATCATAAGCAACAAAAGAACTCACGCCGGAGGCTGGCCTTTATTGCTTTCTACAGCTCAAGCTCTTCTGGAAAAGAAGTCAGGTTCTCGCATCCATTGGGCAAAACATGCACAATGTCCTCAAGCCTTACTCCGCCAATGCCTAGGTAATACAAGCCGGGCTCAACAGCAATCACATTGCCTGCCTTAAGCACTTCATTTCCGCGCGGGGATTCATGAATATCCAAGCCAACACCGTGCCCCAGGCTGTGAATGAATCCCTGATCAACACCCTCTTTTATGCCTGTCTTAAAACCTGAATCTTCAAATGCCTGCTTGCATTCAGAATAAAGATGGTAAAACTTAATTTCCGGCTTCATGTTCATCCACGAATATTGCTTCATTCTTTTTACAATCTGATACATGCCCTTGAGTGTATCAGAAGCCTTTCCTTTCACAAACGTTCTGGTCATGTCTGCATAATACCTGCTTTTTGCAGAGCAGGGAAATATGTCAATAATAATGCTTTCATTTGCTTTCAAAGCGCCTTTTCCTGTATTATGCACGTCAAGGCACGAATCACCGCATACGACAATGGGATCCTGCTCTGAAATGCACCCGTGCCTTGCAAGCTCAAGCATTATTTCCCTTTTCACCCATTCAGAAGTAAGAGCCATTGACTTGTAATACAGCACATTTTCATGCCCAATAAGAGAATGCGAAATCATATCCTTTGCAACATTCATCGCGCTTTCAGCAACCCTTTGCACCGCCTTTATCTTAGCCAATTCATCAGGCGATTTGCATTCGCGCCCTAATTCAGGCTCCTTTATATTGACAAAAGAATGCAACTTCAATTTCTTTCCCATCTTAATCGGAAAATCAGGCGGAACCTCAATATTATTAATATGGTTCACCCTGACGTATTTCAGCAGTGCATCCTCAAGAGGGCCTCTTTTTCCAAGGATTTCCTCAACAGAATAAACAGAATCAGCTTTAGACTCTTTCAAAGCCCGCCCTTTTTCCATCGTGGATGTGATTATTACTTTGCTTCCCTTGCTCTCAAGATAGGCAAAATTATCAAAGCAAAGAAATCCAGAAGCATAATACAAGTCAGAATTTGAAGAAGTGCCGTATAAAACCATCGCTGCCATTTTTAATTCTTCTTGAACTTTCCTACATCGTCAATCAAATCAATGTGCCCCAGGAACTGCGTCCTGCAGCAGTACCTTTTCAGCCCTAAGTCATCCATTACTTTCTTCCTGTCTTCGCCCTTTGCAACCCTTGCATTGTACTCTTCCCAAAGGTGCCCTATCGGCTTTCCGCAGCTGAAACATCTTATTGGTATCATCATTTTGTTTTCACCTGTATGACTTCTGCCTTGCGGCCCTTGCTTTTGAATCGTTCGGCTTGTGCGGCTCGTTCCTTCTCACATCCGCAATAAGCATGTGCCTGTCATAGCTTAAAAACTCTTTCTTTAGGGTTTTGCTTCCTGTGTATGCAACAAGCCCTTTTGCCAAAGCTAATCGTGCAGCTTCTGCCTGCGACATTGAACCGCCGCCCTTGATAACTATGTCAGCGTTAATCTTTTTTGAAATTTCTTCTGCAAGCATCAGCGGCTCTGATATCTTAAGCTTTAGGATTTCAGGCTCAACAGTGTCAAGAAGCCTTGAGTTTATCCTGATTATTCCTGTTCCTTCATAGATTGTTGCCCTTGCAACAGCCTTTTTCCGTTTTCCTGTTGTATGCGCTTTCTTGTTCATCTCGCACCTAAACCGAATGATAATTCCTGAACCGTTATATATTTTGTGGTTTCAAGCTTTTCAACGCCTGATTTCTCAAGCTTCTCTGTTTTCTTGCCTTCAAATTCTTTTGGAGTGCCGATGTAGCACTTTATTCTTGCCATTGCCTCGATTCCCTTTGCCTGCTTGTGCGGAACCATTCCCCTTATCACGTGCTTGAGCAAAAGATTTGGCTTTCTTGATATGAACGGGCCGTGAAACGGGCCTCCCCTGTCCCTCTGGCGGTGGTATTTTGCAACAATGTCTTTCCTGGCGCCTGTCACGATTGCTTTTTCGCAGTTGATTATGTCTACTTTTTCTCCAATCAGCGCTTTTTTTGCTGCAAATGCAGCCAGCCTTCCCATTATTAAATTCGTTGCGTCAATTATCATCCTACTATCCTCACTTTGCTTCCTTTCGGGTTTGCCTTCATAAGCTCTTGTATTGAAAGCGCTTTTCCTTTCCTGTTGATTTTTTCCTTTGCCTTGCCTGAAAACTTCCATGCAGCTACTGTAACTTTCTTTGTAAGCTCGCCTGCTGAAAGAACCTTTCCCGGGACAAGCACTGTTGAATTCTCATCAGAGGCGAGATCTATCTTGCCGATATTCGCTTCCCTTCTCTTCCTTGCCGGCCTTGCAAGCTCATCTGCAACTAATCTCCAGATTAATGCATTCTGCTTCCTGCCAAGCTCTTTAAGCTCTGTGATAAGCTTCTGCGTTTGTATGTTTGTAGGCCCTGTTCTCTTTGCCATTTTACAAGTATCTCCTCAATAAGCCCATGCCTTTTTCAGTGAGCATGTATGCCTTTTTTTCATTGCTGTTTTCAACATCAAATGTCCACAGGTATTCGTTTGCCTTCAGGAATTCAACTATAAGTTCCCCATTATCAGTTTTCATAAACTTGTTTACCCTATCAGCAAGCTCGCTGTGAAAAGTAAGCTTTCTTTCTCCAAAAAGCCTCATCAGAGCGAGCATTTTTGCTATGTCACTCGGTTTATACCCCTTTTCTATTATTTCTTTTTCCAGATTTGTTCTTGTTTCCATTTTCTTCTCCGTGACTATTACTGCAGGGGAAGGGATTCGAACCCTCGCACCCACTAAGGGACTAGACCCTCAATCTAGCGCATTTGACCAGGCTCTGCCACCCCTGCATCTGGGGCTCTGCCCCCATTATCTAAATGCGCTCTTATGACTATCTGTCTACTTTATATTCTTTATCTCTTCCTCAAGCGCGTCAAGCTCTTCGTCAAACAGCTCCATTGCTGTCAGCAATATCTGCTTTGCGCTGAGCTGTCCCCAGCTCTCCAAAGTGACTATGAAATCTTCCTTGCTTCCTGAAACCTGTATTGCCTCGGGGCACGCGTCAACGCAAGCCATGCACAAGTCGCATTTTGCCTCGTCAGTTACCTTGAGCTTCTTGCCGTCAAGCTTCAGTATTTTCTTGGGGCAGACATCAACGCTTTCCTTTGCGTCCTTGCTTTCCTTTATCTTGAATATTGGGTATCCCTGGAAAAAAACAATTCCCGGGCTGAATTTTATGTGGTCTTTTCCCTCGCCAAGCTGCGCAGCCATCTCAAGCTTGAGCGTTTGCCCTTCAAACAGCTTTACAATGGGCATCTTTGGATAAACCGGGGTTATTTCAGGATCCTTTGATTTTATGTTTTCAGCATAAACAATGCAGGGCCCTGCCTTGTTGATTGTCATCTTAACCTGGCACCTTGCGCATCCTGCGCCCTTGCACTTGCATTTTGAAGGTAAATTATATGACTTTAAATCAGTATGCAGGGGCAATAAGCCAAGCCTGTGCGAAAGAATCTCATCATAAAGCGCAGAGCCGTTTTCTGCAAATGTAACTTCCTCTATTGCCATTGCAGGCACCTTGTTGATAACAAGCCTTCTTAGCGTGTTTACATATGCAGGAGAAACCCCTGGCAGCACAAAACTGGCATTTTGCTTGTCTGAGTGGATAATTTCAAGTTTCATACTCTTCTTCCTCTTTTGCCGCCCTTTTTCCTGCACCTGTCGTGCGGGACAGCTGTTATGTCCTCAATATCGCCTATCCTTAGCCCTGCCCTTGAAAGCGCCCTGATTGCAGCCTGCGCCCCTGGTCCTGTGTTGTTTGGGCCGTTGTGCCCGCCAGGCGCCCTTACTTTAATGTGAATTGCGTTTATGCCCTTTTCCCTTGCCCCCTCTGCAACCAGCTTTGCAGCTGCCATTGCCGCTGAAGGCGAGGATTCCATTCTGTGGGCTTTTACAACCATTCCGCCCGAGACTTTTGCAATTGTTTCAGAGCCTGTTATATCAGTAACATGGATTATTGTATTATTATAAGAGGAATAAATGTGCGCTATTCCCCATCTTAATTTTTCATTCTTCTGCGGAAACATCTTCTTTCTCCTTTGCTTCTTCTTTTTTCTCTGCCTTTATCTCTGCTTTTTGCTCTCCCTTCTTCAACGCAACCTTTCTTTCAGGATGCTCTGCGTCTGCAAGCCCTGAAGTCGGCCTGAATGTGATCATTGCCTCCTGCCCCGCAAGCAGTATGTATGAAGGGGATGTTAATTTCCTGCTGTTAAGCATGACGTGCCCGTGGGTGATGAACTGCCTTGCCTGCTTCATGCTTTTTGCAAAGCCTCTCCTGAAAACATGAGTCTGAAGCCTTCTTTCAAGTATGTCCTTTACTCCCAAGTCAAGTACATTCTCAAGCTTTGTGCCTTCTGCCATGAGCCCGAGCTTCTCAAGCCTTTTCCTGAATAACTGCTCTTCTTTCTCAGCCTGCTTTCCTGTCTTTGTGATAAGCTGCTTTGCCTGGGCTTTTATTCTCTTGAGCTTTGAGCTCATCTTCCATATCTCTGTCTTGTTTTTTAGCCCGTAATCTTCCTGAAGCTTGTTCTCTTCGTTAATCCTCTCTGCCTTCCACGGATGCATGGGCGGGGAGTACTTTTTCCTCTGCTTTCTGGGGTCTCCCATCTTACTTTTTCGCCCCGCCTGCTGCCGGCACTATTTTCTTCTTGACTACGCCGAGTGATTTTCCGTGCCTGAAGTGCGCCTTTGTGCTCTGCCCCCTTACAGGCTGGCCTGCAGCGTGCCTCATTCCCTTGAATGACCTTATTTTCTTCATTATCTTGATGTCATTTCCCACATAGAATGCGAGGTCTGCGCCGTGAAGGTGCATGTCATTTCCTGTCTCGTAATCCTTTCTCCTGTTTATCATCCATACAGGGATATTGTGCTTGAGCGGGTCCTTGACAGCATTCTGGATTTTTTCAAGCTCTGCGTCGCTTAATGCGCCAATCTTCGCGCTCTCGTCAATATTGAGAACATAGCATATTGCGTGAGCCATTGCAAAACCAACGCCTCTTATGTCTGCAAGAGCCATTAGGACTTTTCTTGTTCCGGGGATGGTTTGGTCTATAAGCCTTACCATCTGCCTTATGTTTTCGGTTTGTGTTACCATAATTCTTCACGTGTTTTGGAACGACAGTCAGCAACAGCTCGTGCCATCCCTTTGATTTCTTTTCTGTTAACTAAGCCTATTTAAATAGTTTTCCTTTTTTAGCGGACAAACAGCTTGTGCTTGTCTTCGTTGTTTATCTCGCTGATTATCCTTTTTACGACTGCTTTCTCAGGGTCAGGCAGCAGTTTTATCCTTGCCCTCATGTCCTCAAAGCTCTCAAACGGCTTGTCCTGCCTTTTTTCAACGATTTCCCACATGTGCTTTTTGCCTATCCCGGGCAGAAGCTCCATCTGGTGCATTCTTGTTGTTATTGCCCCTGCCTTGTTGAAAAATTCAATATACTTTGCCTTGTCCTTTGCAACAAGCTCTTTTACAGCCTCCACAAGCGCGTGCTTTGCAGTCTCTGTAAGCTTTTCCGGAAGCAGCTTTCCTGAAACATGGTGTATCTCGTCCCTCTTTCCTTCGCCAATGTACACGACATGCATTGACTGCAGCGCAGCCTCTTTCTTGGGGATTAATTCAAGCAGCGAGAAATGCGAAGTGCCGAGAGCCTGGACTATTGCAGTCTTCCTGAACATCGGCCTGTTGTCAAACGGATAGCCGTTCGGCAGGAAGTCCAGTATAATTGCCTGCTCCTCTTTGCTCTCTTCCATTTTAATCAGTCCTGGAGCGCCTCTAGAAGTTTCTGGTAATCCTCTTCCTTAAGCGTCAAAGCCTCGCCAGAAAGCATGCACTTTATGCTGTCCATATCCTTTGGCGCAATGTCAATGAGCTTTGCTATGTGCCTGTCCTTGAGCCTCAGTATGTTAAGCTCCCCTATCTTCTTTTTCAAGGCAGATATTCCTTTTTCCTTTATGCTGAAGTTGTTCAGGAATTCCTTTGTCTTGTTTGCCCTGAAAGCCAGTTCCTTGTCCCTTTTCTCAATCTTTGCAAGCTTTTCCTTCAGCTCCGCCATTGTAAGCGGAACCTCGCTGATTGCTTTTATGTCAGTCATTTTTTCACCTTGGCTTTTTCTGCCTTTACTGTTCTATCTGCCTTAATTTTCAGCAAATGAACCGGGTGCGCAATTATCATTTTTTCCATGCTTCCGTCTTTTATCAGGACTTTTACGCATTCGCCCTGCTTTCCTATTACGACTCCGCTCTTGCCCTGGAACCTGGGGTAGGGCATTCCTCCGTGCACAGACGGCTCAGGCTTCAGGACCACGCTTTCGCCTTCCTCAAACTTGTTGAAGAACCTGCTGATGGCTACCTTTCCCTTCTCGCCTTCAGGCTTCTTGAGCTTGCTCCTTGTCTTTCTCCTGAAACCGCCTATTCTTTGAACCATAGTAATGTCTCCTAAAACCTATCCTATCGAGGAAAAGAGAAACCAAGTGTGTTTATAAACCTTACGCCTTATTCCCTGTTGCGTTCTCAGCCTTCTTCTTCCCAAAAGGCAGCTTTGACAATGCACTGCATTCAAGGCAGGCAATGATTATTGCCTTATTTTTTGTCCTTATTCTTGCGTTCTTGCCGGGAACTAAAAATGCATTGCACTTTTTGCAGAACTTTCTTTTCAGTGCAAACGGGATTCTTGTGTTTGTCCTTGTTGAGATTTTTCTTGCAAGCTCCACATACCTCTTTGCAAGCTTCGGTTCTTTATTGAAAACTGCCTCTGCTTCCGAGAACAGCTTCTCAATCCGCTCTTTTGCGATTGACGCCTGCTTCTCCTTTCTTCCCCTGAATCCCCGCTTCATGCGAAGAAAGTGTTGTTTTTAGTATATATAGGTAACTGCCCTAATTGCGCAACCTTTTTAATTCAGGCTTGCTTTACATTGCTTATGGCTTCATCGGACTGGTTTGAAATCAAAAGGCAGCTTTTCCATCTTTTCCTTGGGATAGGCATAGTCATTCTTTACAACTTTCATATTCTCAGAGCAAGGCTTATTTTTGCAGTCATAGTCCTGGGAATACTCGCCTCAATTGCGTCTGCAAAATACAAGATTCCGGGCGTTGCATGGTTCCTTGACAATTTTGAGAGAAAGCATGCGAAATTCCCGGGGAAGGGCGCCCTGTTTTATGCGCTAGGCTGCTTCACAGTAATAGGGCTTTTTCCGCCTGACATAGCATCAGCCGCAATACTGGTGCTTGCTGCAGGAGACTCGTTCTCAACATTGGTGGGGAAGCATTTTGGAAAGCATAAGATGGGAAGCAAGTCAGTAGAGGGGACAGCTGCAGGAATTATTCTTGGATTTTTAGGGGCTTTTATTTTTGTTCCTTTCCTGACTGCATTTCTCGGCGCGTTTGTTGCAATGCTCTCAGAAGCCCTTGATATAAAGCTGTTCAACCGCGTCATAGACGACAATCTTCTTGTGCCTATAGTTGCTGCGTTTGTAATGTACGGCTGGAGCCTGATTTAGCAAGTAGATTGTAGTAAGTAGTTTGTGGCTGCTAGAAGTTGCGCTTAATATTTCTTTTTGCCAGAATACAATAAGCTTGACATCATGTTGCTTAAGTTGTCATCATATGGAACAACTCTTCCGCCGCCTGCTGTCTTCCCTTCTTTTGGCGCGGGCTTTGGCGTCTGCTGGAACTGCTGCGGCTGGTAACTTTGCTGTTGTTGCTGTGCAGGCTGTGAAGGCGCCATTCCGCACTGCCTTTCCCTCTTAGAAATCATGTCCTGGATTGCCATTGCCAATTTCTTCAAGTCATCAAGGCTTTCCTTCTCCGTGTCAAATGAAATCTGCACCTGCATTTTATTATTTTGAGTAATTGGTTGTTTATATACTTTTTTGTTTTCTGGTTATCTTCAAACTTCGGCATATCCTACTTTTGGCGGTTCTTGCGCTTGGTGCTATTCCACGAGGCATTTACGCCCAAACCGCAAAAATCGTCTAAGAAAGGTGTCATCTGCCGATGTTTGAACAATATCTGCTTTATTTTGGGATAACACAGCTCTATTTTGGAGAGGGCACGTTATGAAACTTCAAAAACCAAATAATATTTGGATACTACAAGCCAAAAAAACCATGTAAAAGTTTATAAACTTAACAGGCTTGTTATGCTAATATGGACAAAGAAGGAAGGTATAACCTGCTGATTGCTTTGGATGTGATTGGATTTTCAATTATAATACTAGGCCTGTTTCTGGTCAGATTTGGAAAAAGTGAAATCATGTCCATATTGGGCGGCTTTGTAGTTGCAGCCGGGCTTGCATTGCTTGGAATAACGAGGTATGTAAGAAAATGATTTCAGAATATATCCCCTACGCCGTGATACTGATGGAAGCAATAACCATAAAATTAGCCGAGAAAAAAACCGCCCTGATACTTACATTATTTTCTATTGCTTCAGCAGTAATGTTCTTTGCTTAAGGGTTTTGCGCAAATGATTTTCAGGCGGAATAAAACATTATGCTTTACTTCAGAATAACTTCCTTTGAATGCGCCAAAACCCATTCTTCTTTCGCCTGCCTCACGCCCTGCACCTTGAACCTGATGCCTTCCTTGCCTAGCAGGTTCTGCAGATATTTTGCCTGCTTCTTAATTACTTTCTCGTCAAACTTATGCGAAGAAAGCATTGTCCCGGGCTTTGGCACGAATGGATTTATTGAAACATAGCATTCTGCCCTGCACATCTTTTTTGCCTTTATGATGAACGCAGCCATCTCTTCCAATGCCTTCTCATCCTGTCCTGGAATTCCAATCATGAAATACATTTTAATCGTGTCGAAAGAAAGCCCATTGGCATTTTCAATAAATTTGAAGTACTGCTCGTCCTTTACATGCTTTCCAATCTTAAATCTCAATTCCTCATTGCATTCAGGAGCAATAGTCAGTGTCCGTTGCCCTCCTTTTTTAATGAGTTCCAAAAACTCCCTGTCAGCAAGCTCCACCTTGATTGAAGGCACTGAGAATTCAAGGTTTTTGGAAATCAAATATTTTAAAATATCCTTTCTTGCAGGATGGGTGAATGAAGCAGTGTACAAAATCACTTTCTTTCTCTTGTTTAATGCAATCCCCTTGCCAATTATATCTTTTATTTTCTCAAGGCTTCTTATCCTTACTCCCCCTCTAAGAGGCATTGGGCAGAATTTGCATACAAAAGGGCATCCTCTTTCAGGCTCAAGGAGAAATGCATTCCCGAACACATAATCCTTTGGCAAGCCAACAGGCAATGGCTGGTAAAGGGGGTAAGGCGCTTCATCAAGGCTTTTCAGGTAAGCGCATGATGGCTTTGAAGAGATTCCAGGAACGAAGATTCCGCTTATGCCTGCAATCTCCTTAAGGAAATTCTTCTTTGCCTCTTTTTCATCGCCTGCTTTATTCACCTCATACGCAGCAAGCACCTTTGGCAATACAAGCTCGGCATCGGCAATAACTAAAAAATCCATGTACTTTGAAAGAGCGTTAGGGTTCGCATTAACGCAAGGGCCTCCTGCGAATATTATTTGCTTTCTCTTTTCCTTCTCCAAAGAAATTCCCGCCTTTGAAAGCATCTTGGGCAGATTGTAATAGTCAGGCTCATACTGGAACGTGAAGCCGACAAGAGAGGAAGTTATCTTTCCCTCATCAAGAAATACCCTGCTGCAAATCCAGTTTGGAATGTTATTAACAAGATTGTAAATAATCAATACGCCGAGATTGTAAGCTCCGCCAAACTTCTTGTTGGGATAAACAATATCAAGCTGGTTAATGCCTTTCTTCCAGCTCTTCTGAATCAAAGGTAATTCCATAAACTAGCAATTAGCTGTTTCCTTTATAAAACTTAGGAAAATAAAAAAATAAGAAAGGGGCTTTCCCTAACCCATGTAATTAATGTCTCTCGCCTGCTTGTGGTCCACTGTCTTCTTGGTCTGCTCCATCAGGGACTTCAGCTTCTGCTCAAACTGCACAGCAGCTTCCATCAATGGCTTAGGGTCTAATTTCAAGCCAAGGTAAGAATCCAGGACCTGCACGACTTTTGCAGCAGAAGCGCTGTCAGGCAGCTGCGTGTGCGTTTCAATGAAAACGCCAACTATGTTCATTTCCTTTTCCTTTAGCACAAGCCCTGCAGTCACCCCTACAATTATCCCCTCTTTCAGCTGCGTTACTTTTGACTCATCCATCTTTTTCTTTGCTTTCGCATCATTTGTGTAATAATACACATTGGAGGTTTCACCCTTTGACATTATGCCCTCAATCGTAATAAGCTGCTTTGCGCCCAGCATCTCATAAAGGGATAAAATTGCATTTGAAATGTCCCATTCTATTCCGCGGACATCGCTCAATGCGTGCACTATTATTATGTTCTCTTTTTCAGCGTAGAATATCTCAAGAGGCTGTATTATTTTTGAGTCATGCACAGCTGCTATGGGCACTAATTTATTCGACCATATGAAGCCGATTGACTTTGCATTCAGGTGTTTTATTAAAAACTCAGTTGTTATTGTTGAAATAAGCCCCAATCCCGGGAATCCCTCTATGATAATCGGGCTTTTTGGCTTTTGTGTCAAGACTATCTGCATTTGCTCTTTTTGGTTGTTTTCCATGCTGTTTTATCTGTTTAAGCTGTATTTATAGATTTCTATACTCGAGTATAATCTTCAGAATAATGCAAATATTATGACATCTCCATAGGCAAGGGTAATCAATGTCCCTGCAAGTATTGCAATAAGGAACTTTATGCCTCTTTTCACAAGCAGGGACTTTACCTTTGCTTTTTTCAAAGCTTTTATCTGCTCAAGTGTCAATCCGGGGTCTTTTGCGCTGCAAATAGCCTTTCCCCTTATTTTTATGCTTTCAGCGGCCCAGTCCCCTTCAGTCAGCCTTGAAACAGGCACTTTCTCGTACATGCCTGCCTTTTCAGCTCCCTTGATGAACATAAAAAGCGCAAAGTATGCGAAAATAACAATTGCTGCATAAAAAAGCATTACAGATGTGATGCCTGATGACAGGACAGCGGCTCCAAGGGCAATTACAGCCAATGCAATGCCGAAGATGTAAATGCCCATTCTTTCTGTAATCTCCTGCTTTACAGCTGACATTGATGCCTTGAACCTTTTTGCAAAAACATAGAAGCTCCACAGCAATCCGTATACGCCACCTGCAATGAAGATGTTTGCAGAAAGCGCAAGCAGGTAAGGCGCGCTGCCGAAATAAGCAAAAGGCGGCGTTGCAAATGCTGCGCCTAAACCCATCGCAATCTTTGCATCCCCCCCTCCCCACTGCCTGCTGTAGTATATCAGTATGCTGAATGCATACATTGCTGCAAAGCCCATGATGCCGTACAGTGTGTAAAGCCAGTCGCTGTAGATGATTGAGTGCATAAGCCTTATTCCAAGCGCGGAAATCATGAAGCCGTAGCTCAGCCAGTCAGGTATCTCTCCTGTCTTGAAGTCAGTGTACGTTGCTATAAGAAGGACAAGCAATGCCAGTATGACAAGTATAATGCCTGTAATCATCACTATTTAAGGGGCGTTTTGGTTTAAAAAGAATTCTATTGTGAAATATATTGCTTCTCCGATAAATTTATAATCCAATGTGTTTACCGCCTTTCCATGCACTTCCACATAATAACCTCAATTGACTGCAACTCAGAATGCAGGTACTGCTACAAGAAGAGCTGCGATGACTTCGGCAATGACTTGAATGAGACATTCAAGTTTGACTTCTCAATGCCTCCGAGAATCAAGTACCCAACAGAAGAGCTGAAAAAGTTTCTTGCAAGAAGCAAAACAAGGCACACCCTGACTTTCTACGGCGGGGAGCCCTTGATGGGCATTGAGAAAATCAAGGAAATCATGGACCATGTTGATGCAAGGTACATGCTGCAAACTAACGGCAAATTGCTTGACAAGCTTCCAAAGGAGTACGTTAACCGCTTTGAAATAATGCTGATTTCAATCGACGGCGATAAAAAGCTGACTGACTTTAACAGGGGCGAAGGGACATACGACAAAGTGCTTTCAAATATTGCGCTAATCAAAAAGAACGGCTTTAAAGGCGAACTCATAGCAAGAATGGTCGTGGACGAGCATTCAACTTTATTAGATGATGTAAAGCATTTGTTTTCAATCGGCTTCGATGCAGTGCATTGGCAGCTGGATGCAGGATTTTACCAGCAGGATTTCAAAAGCAGGAATTTTAAGGAATTTGCAGTTAAGTACAATTCCCTTGTTTCTGAACTTTTAGATTACTGGGTTGAAACAATGAAAAATGGAAAAGTGCTGAAGATATACCCCTTCCTTGGCATATTTGAGCTCTTGTATTATAACCGGAAAGCGAAGCTTCTCTGCGGAAGCGGGCATTCAAATTATACAATTGCAACAAACGGCAGAATCTCAGTCTGCCCTATAATGCACGATGCAACTGTTTTTCAGGTTGGGGGCATAAAAGAGGAGAGCCCTGATGGGCTGAAGCAAATATTTGTTGGAGAGCCGTGTACTTCCTGCGACATTTACACCATCTGCGGAGGAAGGTGCCTGTACGCAAACAAGGCAAGCCTGTGGCCAAAGGAGGGGCGGGATTTAATCTGCAGTACAGTGAGGCATTTAATCAATGCAATAAGAAACAAGCTTCCTGAAATAAAAGAATTAATCAGGGGAAACAAAATCAGTGAAAAGCAGCTTGAGTATGAAAAATACGCAGGGCCTGAGATTATTCCTTAGCTTTTGTAAAAATCACCCTCATTATTCCTGTGTAGTTGCCGTAAGGCATATCTTTTGGCATTGTAACAGCAATGTTAATTTCCTTATTTTCTCCAGGCTGAAGCAAAGCAGGATTTTCAGAAATATAAATATAAGGCTTAAGCTGCCCGATTGGAGCAAACCTGACGATTATTGGAAAATCATGCTCATTTCCAATGAAAACTTCCCTTTTTGCAGAGCCGCCCGGCTGCATCATCCCGAAGATAAACTTGTCAGAGTCAACAGCAATGCCTATCCTATCGCCAACTTTTGCATCCATTTCAATGTCCCTTATGCCGATGGTTGTCAGCGTGTTGTAAACAATGGAAACAACCCCTATGGTAGTGAATGCCATGATTAAGATTATTAGTATTGCATTTATCTTTTTCATCGCGCTGCCTCCTTTTGTTTTGCTGTCCTCTTTTGCTTTTTCTGCTTAAGCGCCCATACAGCCACATTGATGATAAGGATAAGCACTAATACGATTAAGAATGCAGGGCTTACAAGCACTTCTTTTATCTTGTCAAATGTCATGCTTGTTTTTGGCTCTTCTGGCTGCTTTTGCAGCAAAACATTTACTGTTTCCCTTGTTTCCCCGCCCTTGTACTTCAAGGTGATGGTTGCATTATAATCTCCTGCCTCAAGCGCATTGGCATCCCAGTAGCCTTGTAATGATGCTTTTTGCCATGGCTGCAAATCAACGCCTTCTGTCCTGAAACTGCCTTTGAATTCACTTTTATTATCATACATCGAGACTTCAGCCCTCACATTTTCAATCAGGTCTCCCCACCAGCTTTCAACATTGACAGTAACAGGGTTTATTTTTCCTGCGGTTGCATTTATTTCCATTCCAAGGAATTTCACAAAAAGCTTTCCGATGAGAAAGCTTGTTTCGGCATAAGCAGGCTTCTCTCCCCCATAAGCCATTACCGCCTTTGCATTATACCTTGCAGCCTCATACTCTGTTGTTTCCATGCGCTTCCACATCTCTGTTGAGGCAAATGGCTCCACATCGCTCTGCATGGTGTAAAGCGTCTCTTTTATGTTGCCGTCAATGTCAGTGACATCAATGGCTGCATTTATGCCTTTCAGCGCAGTGTCGCCGAGGTTGGTTACTGTCACTTTAAAATATACAGGCTCGCCTTTATTGGCATTGTCCGCATTCAAGCTGATTGTTGCGTATTTGCCCTTTACAGGTATGTGCACATAAATAAGCACCCCTATTTCAGCAG
>JASEIA010000030.1 GCA_030018575.1 Nanobdellota archaeon
GAATATCGCTCCTGCCTAACATCTCAAACGCCAGCCCATAGGGAAACCTTCTTTTTTTCCTGTGCAGGCCAAAGCTGATTGCCGCGACATCAGCGAGAAAAAGGGTTGAATGGTTTGCAACAAGCAATGCGCCTGTTTCCTGCGGGATATTTTCTTCATTATGAAAGCCGAGGCTAAAATATTCATTGAAAAACCTGTAAGGCAGAGTACTGCTTGCAAAGTCCATCCACTTCACGAGGTGCTCTTCAGGATAATATTTCCTGGAAAGCCGAGGCTCGAAGCCGGGATTCAGCAATTCCCTCTCAACCTGCCTTGCGAGCCCTGCTGTGAATGCAATCTGCTCAAGCATGGAAAGCTTATGCGGCTCGGGGCATTCAAGGAACGTCTCGATGTAGTCCATAATAAGCTGGAATGATTGGATAGTATATAAAGAATATGCAAAAAACCCACAGAAACATATGAAAGCGGTAAGGGGGATTCGCCCCTAACACCCCCAAAAGCTTTAAATCCATTTGAATACTAACTATTCAGTATAATGGGTATTCAGAAAGAAAAAGAAACAAGAAAACACAAGATAGACAAAATTTTGGTAAAATCCGGGTGGAATATATTAAAACAAGGCGGCATGATTCCTTCTAATGGCACTTTTGCCTGTGAAGAATATGCAACTGCATCTGGTCCTGTTGATTATGCTCTGTTTGTTGATGGTAAATTGATAGGGCTTATCGAAGCAAAAAAAGCAGGAGAA
This sequence comes from Nanobdellota archaeon, assembly GCA_030018575.1. Lineage (GTDB taxonomy): Archaea > Nanobdellota > Nanobdellia > SCGC-AAA011-G17 > GW2011-AR17 > UBA9640. The sequence goes on from JASEIA010000030.1 coordinate 749, forward strand.
GCAGTATATGGGGTTTTAACACAAGCGCAGCGTTATGCAAGAGATATAAAGGGCGATTTTGATTTTTTTGAGTTTAAAGTTCCTTTTATCTATTCAACAAATGGGGATGAAACTTACTTTCAAGATTTAAGGTTTGAGGATAGCAGATCAAGGAAGATTTTAACATTTCATACGCCGCAAGCACTATTAGATGCTCTAAATAGGGATTATGACTCATCAAAGCTGTGGATAGTTGACAATCCAAACGAGAACGCATGCCTGAGGTATTATCAAAAAGATGCTATTGCAGCTATTGAAGAGGGCATACTAAAAAATAAGCAGAAGCTCTTGCTGGCTATGGCAACAGGCACAGGAAAAACAATAACCGTCATTTCGCTTCTGTATAGAATGCTGCGTTCCGGCATGTTCAAACGGATTCTTTTCCTTGTAGACAGGATAGAACTGGCAAATCAAGCAATAGGGGCATTAGCGAGCTTTGAGCCTGAACCGGGGCAGAAGTTTGTTCGCATTTATGAGGTATTTTGTAGAAGAATACCCGAAGGTAAGGAATGGAAAAGCTTCCAAAGGCAGTCTTAGCAAAGGCATTCAGGGGAGAGCTAACCACTTGACACGCTTGCCAAAGGCACACATAACATTTAAAAATGGGAAAAAAAGAGGTGTTTGAAACATGGACTTGAAAAAAGCCGTATTAGAGGATTTAAGCGCTGTAAAGCGCAGCCTTTTGCTTTTACTGAGTGCAAACTCTAACAGCCCGATTAATGGGAGATTATGGTACCAGAAAGAGCTGTTTCTCATATCAAAAAATAACAAAGAAGTGGAAGAAGAAGCTTGCTTTGAGGCTTATCTTTGGGGTCCGCATTCGGAACTGGCAGATAATACTATGGAAGAGCTTGTGCAGATAGGCGTAGTCAGACAGGAAGGTTCAAGGTACGAATTAACTCCTCTCGGCAAAGAAATCGCAAAGGAAATATCAAAAAAAACCCCAAAAGAAGAGCAGGAACTTATAGAAGATGTAAAAGAGTTCTTTAATAATTTAAGTAAGGATGAACTGCTTATGTTTATTTATGCTTCCTATCCCGATATGGTAGAGGATGCAGTAGAGTTTAAGAGATTGCTTCCACATAGAAAAGAGATTGCAATATCCATATATAGAAAAGACAAAATCACTGCAGGCAAAGCTGCAGAAATTGCTGATGTCTCAATAGACGAAATGATTAAGGAATTGCAGCAGCGTAAGCTATACCTTGTGGAGGAGTTATGAAGGTATTTGATAGCAGCCCTTTAATTGCAATATTGGGGGATTTGGCAAGCCCTGATTTAATCATTTGCCTTGCTTCATTAGGGTGCCGCCTATATGTTCCTGCTGGTGTTGTAGCAGAGATTGAAAGAGAGCCGCAAAAGAGCAGTTTAAGAGGATTGATAGGAAACAACAAAATAATACAATTGGCGCCTATAGCGCAATTTGAACTCCAAAAATTTATAGACAGGCATCCACAGTTAGGCAAGGGGGAAAGCGAGGTTATCTTATGGGGATTAAGATGGCAGCAAGAAGGAAAGAAATGTTATTGTATTATTGACGAGAGGGCTGCAAGGCGTATAGCAGAAAAACTTCGCCTTAAGTGCACGGGAACAATTGGGCTGCTGGAAAAATTAAGGCAAAGCAAGCTTATAACGAACGAAAGGTTTACAGGCTGTATCAAGACATTACAGGCTTGCGGTTTTAGGTATAACTTTAAAAACCTTGAGAATAATACAAGTAATTGACATGGGAACGGAAATACAAATAAAGGAATTAACGTTTGCGGAAGATTCCCTATACAAGACGCAAAGGGTTAAAGTAGGCGGTAAAAGCTTCCTTACGCCTTCAAAGGCTATGGATATTAAAAGGTATATTCCCGGGGTTGGTATAAATCAAGCGGCAAGGGGAATAAATGAAGCGTATAAAACATTTACTGCTGAACGTATAAAGCATGCGCAAACAACAAGCAGGGAGCAGGAAATAAATAGGGAAATAACCCGCCTAATAACTAAGCATGCTACTGAAGACGATACAAACTTATGTTTTGTTCAATTTGATGAGAATAGGCTGCCTAATAAGGACGAAATAGAGTTTCTTACAAACCTCTCCTATGTCCATTCAGACATGACGCCTTTGCCTCTGATACCAAGATTTCTTAAGGACGTAAAGCAGGACGGCTTAAAACGGTTTGAAGAATATAACCATTTTGTTAAAGAAGCAATTGATTGCATCAATGTATTGAATCACAAGCCAATTATGGGAGTAATCCCCTTGGCCATATCCACCCTATTTATTCCGGAATTATTGAAAACATACATAAAAGAAGGTATTACTGCATTATGCCTGGATTTTCAAGGCTCAACAGTAAATGGTTCCGTGACTACAATAAGGAGATTAGTAAAAGAACTTAAACAGCAAAAGATGCTTAACTCCTCATTTATATATTCCTTTAACCTCGGTTCTGGAAAACTGCCAAAAAGCAAAGAGGTAGTTCCTGCAAAAGATATACTCTCATTTGGGTTTGGTTTTGACACAATTGGAGGCATGCATGTTCAGAAAAGGTTAGACCCTGAAACAAGAGCAAGAATTATTAGTGCCCAAAATATATTCGAGAATTCTTTGAGATTGTTTAACAAAGAGGATTACGGTTATTACAGGGCAACAAAAAAAGAAACCGTAGATAAAATATATCCCAAAGACAGCAGAATCCCCTTGGCAGACTTAGAAAAAATAAAGGTGCATCGTAACATGGATAAGCTCTTTAATCAGGAACAGCAGGGATTAGAAGCAGTCAACCTGCGGCAGGTTATAAGAGAAGAACATGAATTGCTTAAATATCTGGGTAAAAAGCAGTATGTAGAAGGAAACGATATTAAAACGCTTGGAAATGTTAAAAACAAATGAGCATTAAGCGCTTTCTCTCCAACTCCACCATTCGCCATCGCCGATTATAACATGATCCAGAACATTTATGCCTAAAAGTTCCCCTGCTTCAATCAACTTCTCTGTTAAAACTATATCTGCTTCTGATGGCGCCGGGTCCCCAGAAGGGTGATTATGAACAACAAATAGTCTGCTTGCAGAATGAGTAATAGCTGCTCGGAAGACTTCCCTTGGATTTGCAATACTGCCGTTAATATCGCCTACAGACACTGTTGGGGAACTGATTAACCTATTTTTTGAATCGAGAAGCACTAAACAGAGGCATTCTTTTTTAGCCCCTCTTAAGCTTTCCATAAATATTTTTGCCGCATCTGCCGCAGAGCGGATAAAAGGCTTAGGGTCATGCTGATAAGAGGCCAGCCTCCTGCTGAGTTCAAAGCATGCTACTAATTGGCAGGACTTTGCTTCTCCAACACCACATACTTTTTGTAACTCAGAAACATTTGCTGTGGAAATCGCTCTTATATCATATTCTTTTAGCAATCTGTTACTTAAAGACAAGATGTTCTCTTCTTTTGTGCCGGTTCTCATGATAAGTGCCAATAACTCTGCATTGCTAAGTGCAGAAGTACCGTACCGCATTAATCTCTCCCGCGGTCTCTCTTGCTGCGGTAAGTCTTTTATTCTGATATTATCATCCGCCTTTTTTGAACCCATGCCAAAAGTTGAGTACTACACCTATAAAAAGATTTCCTCAACATAACAACAAAAACCGAAAATCTTAATGGATTATTGGAAAATTGTATGCCTACAACAGAAAATTGTTCTCTTTTCTGTAAAAATGTATGTGTACATTCCTCGCTATACAAATAGAAACTGCTGGGAAAACGTAAATTGCTCAGGGGTTTTAGGGGTACCCCCTAACCGCCTTCTTTGAATCCTGTTAAGAAGTACAGCTCATTCCAAGAAAAAAGAAAAAATCAGGCAACCGCCTTTTTCAGCTCCTCTGCCTTGTCTGTCTTTTCCCACGGAAATTTTTCCCTGCCGAAATGGCCGAATGCGGCTGTCTCCTTGTAGCTCCAGCCGTTTGCCTGCGTATGCTTCAGGTCAAGGTGATTTATTATTGCAGCTGGCTTGAGCGGGAAAAGCGCCCTCACTGCCTCTGAAAGCTGCGCCTGCATTTTCTCGCTTATACCGGGCGCCGAAACTCTGACAGATGTCGGCTCTGCAATTCCGATGCAGTAGCCGAGCTGCACCTCGCATTCCGGAACAAGCCCTGAAGCAACTATGTTCTTTGCAATATACCTTGCCATGTAAGCAGCAGACCTGTCAACCTTGCTCGGGTCCTTTCCTGAAAATGCCCCGCCGCCGTGCCTTCCTATTCCGCCGTAAGTGTCTACAATAATCTTTCTTCCTGTAAGCCCTGCATCAGCATAAGGCCCGCAGTGCACAAACCTGCCTGTGCCGTTTATGAAGAACTTCGTGTCCTTGTCAAGCCATTTGCCGCACACCTGCTTTATTACATGCTCTGTTATGTCTTTCCTTAACTGCTCCACATCAACATCCGGGCCGTGGGACGCTGCAATGACAACATTCAAAATCCTTTTTGGCTTTCCGTCTTCGTATTCAACAGCAACCTGGCTCTTGCAGTCAGGGCGGAGGTACGGCAGGTCCTTCCTTGCCTGGTCTATTCTTTCCACAAGCTGATGGGAAAGCAATGCTGAGAGGGGCATAAGCTCCTTTGTTTCGTTTGTCGCATATCCCCACATAATGCCCTGGTCCCCGGCTCCCTGTTCATGGCTTCCTGCTGCCGTAACTCCCTGGGAGATGTCAGGGCTTTGTGTTTCAAGCCAGACATTGACATTGCAGTTGTTGCCGTCAATGCCCCACTCCGCGTTTGTGTAGCCTATATCAACCAACGCCTGCCTTGCAACCTTTTCATAGTTGACCTTGGCTTTTGTAGTTATCTCGCCTGCAAGAACAATCCTGTTGCTCTTTGCCAGTGTTTCGCACGCAACCCTTGAATCAGGGTCCTGCTCCAGACAAGCATCTAGTATGCTGTCAGAGACAATGTCGCAAACCTTGTCCGGATGCCCCCTTCCGACTGACTCGGAGCTCAAAACATATTTATTTGCCATTTTTATATACTCCTTAACTCTTTTTTTAAAAACATTCAAGAGTGAAACAAGAAAGCGCTTTTTAAAAGTTCCGCATTAACTTATTCTTAAAAGAATATTTTATTCCATAATATATAAGCTAGGGCTTTTTCAACGGCTTTCTTGACAGCTGATGAAAATAAATCCTCTCAACATCCGACAATGAATTTGCATCTTCAGCTCCTTTCTCATCCCTCATTCTTACAACCCTGGGGAACCTTAATGCATACCCTGAAGTGTAAGACGGGCTCTTCTGGATTTCCTGATAAAGAACTTCAACAATAATCTTCGGCTTAACAATTGCTTGCTTTCCTTTCTGCGATATGATTAAAGGCTTCAGCAATTCAGTAAGCTGCTCAAATGAAACTTCCCCTCCTGTTTTTTCCTTTACGCCGGTGCCCACTTTTCCAATTTCAAGGAAACCTTCCCCGCCTTTGCACGCAAGCGTAAAGCTGCTGAGCCATTTTGCCCTCTTTCCCTCGCCCCATTCAGCAGCAACAATCACTAAATCCAGTGTTTCCATTGTCGGCTTTATCTTCACTCCAAACCCAACCCTGACTCCGGGCTTGTATATGCCTGAAACATTCTTGAGCATCACGCCTTCAACGCCTTCTCTCAATACCGACTTGTAAAACTTTTCAAGCTCTTCCTCTGATTTCACAAGCTTCTGCTCAACAAGCACTATCCTGCCCGAAATTCCCTTGACAATCCCTTTTAATGATTTTCTCCTTTCCTCAAAAGGAAGAGAGAGCAGGCTTTTGCCGTGAAGCTCCATTGCGTCAAATATCTCCACAATGACAGGAAGCTCTTTTACCATTGCCTCAATGCCGTATTTCCTTTGTATTCTCTGCGAAATGTCCTGGAAAGGGCGGAATTTTTTTGTTTTCGGGTCAATGCCAACCACTTCAGAGTCAATTATGAATGATTTTGCCTTGACTGATTTTTTCACAAGCTCAACAACATCCGGAAACTGCCTTGTGACATCATCAAGCCTTCTTGTATAAAGCTTTATTTCTTTTCCGCCGCCGTGAATCTGCATCCTGAAGCCGTCAAACTTTCTTTCTGCAATTGCCGGCTTTCCGACAATTTCAAATGCCTCTGCAAAATCCTGCGCTTTTACGTAAAGCATTACCTTCAATGGATTGCCGGGCGCGATTTCAATTGCCTTCAAGCCTTCAATCCCTTTTTCTTTCAGGGCAATAGCAACTTTCCCCAGGTCATTTGACAAGTCATATGCAGACTGCACAGCTTCGACAATCTCATTGTACTTTTCCCTGTTGTCGGGGCTGAATCCTGAAAAAGCCAAAACAACAGCATCGCGTATAGTGCTGTCCCCAACCCCTGTCCTCAGGTTTTCAAGAACAAGCCTCACAATGTATCTTGCCTCAATGCCTGAAGCTGAATTCAAAAGCTGCGAAACAAATCCCACTTTCATGTCAACAGAGCCCTTGCCCTCAATCTCAGGCAGCTTTCTTATTGTTGTCACAACTTTCTTAATAGTAAGCTTCTGCGAAAACAATGTTGACTGCTTTTTCCTTGCAAACAGTTTCTCGGCAACAATGCCCAGGTCTCCCTCCTTGCTTAGCTGCTCCTCAACCTTTTCCTGGGAAACGCCTGCGCAGTTCGCAACCGCCTTCGCGGCAAGCTTTGAGCTTATTCCTATGTGCTTGTCCTTTTCAGCTGCAGTGAAAACAGAGCCCTGGAGAAGGCAGATGACGTCAGCAAGCTCCTCTTTAGAGGCGTCTTTCAGTATTTTTGCTATGATTGCCGTCTTTTCAAGCCTTTTTGCCGTCTTTTCAAGCTCATCATACGCTTTAGCAAGCTCTTTGTAGTCCATAGCAAAATATAAAAGCAAGGTTCTTTTTAAGTATTGCTATGGGGATAAGGGAAACGATACTTGCGAGAAGCAGCATAAGGAAGTACCAGGACAGGAAAGTTCCGCTGGAAGTGATAGGAGAGATAATGGAGCATGCAAGGCTGGCTCCATCAGCAGGAAACTCGCAGAACTGGCGCTTTGTGATTGTGCTTGACAGGGAAAAAAGGGAGAAGATTGCAGAGGCATCAAACAAGCCGTGGATGAAGGAAGCCCCTGCCCACATTGCTGTATGCAATTACTCAAAAAAGCTCACTTCGCTTTACGCAGAGGCGGGAAAAATGTTCTCAATACAGGACTGCGCAATAATAGCTTCTTACATACAATTGCTTGCAGTTGACAAGGGATTAAGCACCTGCTGGGTTGGGGCAATGGACGAGTTTAAAATCGGCCTTTTGCTTAAGTGCCCGGAAGACGTGAGCGTAGAGGCAATAATCACACTTGGGTATTCTGCCGAGGAAGAAGAAAAAAAGAAGGTAAGGAATGAAGCTAAAAACCTCTGCTTTTTTGAGCAAGAAAATGCTTCTGTTAAAAATGCAAAAGATGAGATGGAAAAAAAAGAAAAGGCAGTTGAGCAATGCATTCACGAAAGAAGAAGCATAAGGAATTACCAAAACAAGGATGTGCCGGCCGGCGCTATAAATGAAATACTGAATATTGCAAGGCTTGCGCCTTCTGCATACAATGCGCAAAACTGGAGATTTGCAATAGCAAAAGGCAAGGCAAAAAGGCGCGAGATAGCTGATGCCTGCCACGGGCAGCACTGGATGACTGAAGCGCCTGTTCACATCGTTGTATGCAATTTCGGAAAAAAGCTCATAGACATGCACAAGAACAAGGGGCATTTGTTTGCAGTGCAGGACTGCGCGATAATCGCATCTTACATGCAACTGCTTGCAGTGGAATATGGCTTGGGGACGTGCTGGGTCGGGGCTTTTGACGCCGGCAAGCTGGATGAGTGCGCGCACGGCATTAATTCTGCCCTGCCGCCTGATGCAATGCCTGAAATTGTATTAACGCTCGGCTTTCCTGATGATGCCAAGCATGCGGGGCACATAAGAAATGAGTTCCATGACTTCTGCTACTTTGACAAGTGGGGCAATATGGACGTGAAAAAGGAAGAATCCGCACTAAAGGCAAAAGTCAGGGAGAAAACAGGATTTCTCAAGGGCTTGTTCAGCGTGGATGTAAGGGAATAGGATTTTCAATTGCAATCGAAAGCTTTCCATCCTTCCTGAAAACTTTTCCGCTTTAAAAATCCGAAAATCCTTCACCGACTTCGGAAAAAGGAGCGGTTTTCCGGACAAAACTTTTTATATAAGTTCTGCAAAATGCACTGAGTCCTGAAAAACAGGGACAGGAGGTGAGTTAAATGGCAAGAGAGTTGACAGAAAAAAAGCTTGAGCAGCTCAACCAGCAGCCTATCATAAAGACAGGCGTTAAGATGAGCAAGGACGGCAAGTGGGTTTTGCACAGGACAACAATAACTGACATAAAGCCCATGACGTATTTTGAGAAAGTTTTTGGAGGGCAGTGAAGCCTTCATACGAAAGAGGGGGCTTGAAACGCGCGGCTTGCCCTCCTTTTTTTCTATTTTCTTTCCAAAAAGCTTATAAAAGGATCCCTGATTATATACTCCTATGGCTAAGAAAATACATAACAAGCAGAAAAGGTACTTTGGCTCGCCTGCGCACCACAAGGGCATAAGGCTTAAGAGCAGGAAGAGGGGGCTGAGACCGAGAACATTTACGACAGAAGAAGCTGCAAAAGCATACGCAGAAAAGCAGGGCATGAAGAAATATGAAATCAAGAACCTGCGCGGCGAATTCTCAAAGGAAAAGAAGCTGAAATTAGTTGAATTATAAGGCTATTTTTCCCCTTTGCCAGTCTTTCAAAAGCGCTCTTGCCGCCTGCTCAGTGTCAAGAATGCCGCCTTTTTTCAGCTTGTTCAGGCGCAATGCAACTTCCTCAAGCATTTTCCCAGAGCTTCCTTCCTTTATGTTATACTGCCTTGAAATTGCAGCCTTGTTTCCCTCTATCAAAAACAATGCAGTTGTTTCCGGATCCCTTATCCTTGTGAAATCAAGCGAAGCCCTCATTGCATGCTTTGTGAAATCCTTTTCCATGTAAGAATACACTCCGGGCGTGTCAAGAAGGAAAATTTGCTTTGAAACCTTGATAAGCTGCATTGCCTTTGTAAACCCGCTCTGCGGCGAAACAAGCGCGGCAGACCTGCCTGAAAGCGCGTTTATCACAGAGCTTTTTCCTGTGTTTGGATAGCCAAGAACCCCTACAATTGTTTTTTCCTTTTTCTCAGCGCGCTTCTGTATCTCATGCAGGAGCATTGTTATGCCGTATCTTTTTATTGAAGAGACAAAAACGCAGGGATAAAGCTGCTTTTTCCTTTTTTCCAGTGCTTTTGTGTCAACAAGGTCGCACTTGTTAAACACATATATCAGCTGCTTTCCGCTTTTCTTCACCTTGTCCTCTATCTCGGGATTCCTTGTCTCGTCTATGAATCTTGCATCAAGCACTTCAAGTATTATGTCAGACTGCTCAATTACCTTATTTACAATGCCCCAAAAGCTGCGTTTCATACGGAAATAGAAAGAAAGAGGAGAATAAAAAGGTATCCCTGACGCAAAAAAGGAGGCAGGGCTGCGCCCTGAACCTGCTGAGCAGCGAACTTAAAACTGAATTCGGAAGGGGGTTTGACGGAAGCAATTTAAGGCGCATGAGGCGTTTTTATCTGGCTTACAAAATTTGGGAGACAGTGTCTCCCAAATTGACATGGTCTCACTATTGCGAACTGATTATAGTGAAAGACATAAGTAATTATACACTGAATAGTGTTATGTCTTTCAGATATACCTAATGGAATTGTATAAAAATAAATGTCATTAGGTATAAGATAAGCAACAGGCTTGAAAGGGGCTTTTACGAGAAGGAATGCATACAGGAAAGATGGGATGTTAGGGATTTAAAAAGGCAGATTGAGTCGGGATTATTTTACAGGCTGCCAACTGGAAAAAAAGAAGGCGGTTTCCTGCAATTGGCTTCAGAAGGGCATAAATTGCTGAAGGCTGAAGATATAATAAAAGACCCTTATGTATTTGAGTTTCTAAAACTGCCCGAGCCTTATTCTGAAAAGCAACTTGAAGAAAGGATAACAAGCAATCTTAAGATGTTCTTTTTGGAATTAGGCAAGGGCTTTAGTTTTGTGGCAAGGCAGTTCAGGATGGATATAGGCAAGAATAAGTTTTATGCTGACCTGGTGTTTTATAACAAGAATCTGCGGTGCTACGTCCTGATAGACTTGAAAATAGGCAAAGCCAGCCATTCTGTAGGGCAGATAAACCTTTACCTGAATTACTTCAAATCCAATATTAATTCTTCAAGCGACAATGAGCCAATAGGAATAATATTATCAAATCATAAGGACAATATTGAGATTAAATACGCCCTCGGCGGGATAAGCAATAAGATATTCGCGTCAAAATATCAGCTCAGCCTGCCTTCTTCTGAAGAGCTGAAAAAAGTTGTTGAGAAAGCAAAGAATTCATGCAAATCAATAGAAATAAAAGAATAAATGCCTGATGCCTGCCTTTATCCGCTACTCAACGCTTGCCTTCAATCCAATCAAAGACTGGTAATGAACCATGTAGCCGTCTGACTTGCTTATCGAGCGGAAGCTTCTCACCTTGTCCTTGAACCTTCTTATTGCGTTTGCAATCTTGTCCTTCGAAACTCCCGGCTCTGCTTCATCTATAAGCACGTTAAGATGGTAGCTAAGGAAATTATCATCATCCACGACAACAGCGTGCCTTTCGTGCGCTTTTGTCTTGACTTCATTGATAAGGGTGCTTACGAAATTGTCCACGTCCTGCTCAAAGGGATAATTCCTGCTGTATTTCATTTCACTGCCATTCTCGTCAAAATAAAACGACATATGCATCACATTTTCCCGCGTGTCAATTTTATTTACTTCTATTCTCCTGAACTTAAGAACAACCTTTTCCATTCTGTCATCGCCTCTTTAGTATTTTTTCCTTTCTGAGCTTTATGCGCTTCTTCACATTGTCTGAAAGCGGGTACGTGCCTGCTTCCGCATTCTGCACAGCCTCGAGGAACTTTGCCTCAAGCTCCCTCATCTCGTTGTAAAGCCCGAGAAAAGCAGATGTGTCCTGCATTTTCTTCTCAATAATCTCAATCTTGTTCATCAGCTGAAGAAGATTGTGTTCCGGTATAGTGTTGGCCATAATCTCACCTCTCCTGTATTTGATGATAAGATGCAATTATTTAAAGGTTTCTGCGCAAGCAGGAACCCAAACAAAAGGCGGATAAGTGGCTCTGCCCCTTATGAACCCCCAGTTATTTTGCTCAAACAAAGAAAGTAAAGAATTAATGCCGGAGGCGGGCTTTCTTTTCCGCCTAATAATACTCGTAAGCTTCCCTTAATTTCTCAAGCTCTTCCATCTTCTCTTCCAGCTTGTCTATCTGCTCCTTATAGAAGTCGATGTTCCTTCTGCAATTCTCAATCTCCACGAACACGTCCGCCTTCTGCTTTTCATTCAATGGAAGCTCTTCCTTCATGCCTCAGCCTCCATAAAAATAGCCCCCCCTCCCTGGCTCGGGAGGGAAGGGTTGGTGTGGGACGTTCTAGAAGGGACAGCATTCATAAAATCCGTGTGCCCCTTCTCTTTGTTCCAGGAGGGAGTTGTTTTGGCTCTACACCAGAAGCCGGTTGCGGCGATATTACCCCCGTGAGTATTAACTAGCCCCTTGCCCTTACTATTATGGTATGCGGCACAACCATTATCCATTACCTTCTGCCGCATGCCATCAGCAAACACGCTGTTTGCTTTACACACCTGAAGCTGCGAAATCATGTTGAGTGTTAGGAAAGAATTCCTGTTTGAGGCAATTCGTGAGGCAAAAGCCCTGCCGAAATCTTTTCTCACTTCGGTTCGAAACCTCACGGTTGATGCGCAACCGCAAGGTTTATTAAGATATTCGCCTTCAGTTTTCCAGGAACTCATTTATTTTGGTTTTCCTCTGGGTGTGGAAACTTTGAGGAAAACTTTTTTCCTTTTTATTCACCTCTGTTCTTTTTCGTGTAAACCTTGCTTTTCATGTTAAATTGTCCCTCTGACAAAGGCGGGCATAAAGCTCCCCTTGTAAGACTTAAGAATGCTGAACTTGATGTCATCAATGCATGGGATTACTAGTAATTGCTGTAATCCTATAGTGATATATAAGGGATATCTTATATTTAAAGATTATTGAAATGCACTATATATGTCAAAAAATAGAAAAAACCCGTTTTTGAGGGCTATAAGCCTAAAGAAAGCCATTAAGCCTTGTTTACAACAGCTACGCTGCATCTGCAGGGGAGCTTGGATTTGGCAGAATCATAAGCATCCAAAACAGGCTGCTTGTCAGCTGCATTTATATGAACGCTGAACATGGTTGAGCCTGCTTTTATCTGCGCCGCTGTGCCTATTATTCTTCCAAATGAGCGCTGCATGCCTGTCTGCATTCTGTCCGCTCCTGCGCCTGTAAGCATCTTGTTTTCCCTTATTGCATGATGGGGAAATGCCTTTACCTGCAGATGGTACGGCTTGTTCAGCAAATCAAGCTTTCTTGTAATTACCTGCCTTGCAGCTTCTATTGCATTGTGCCTGATTTGAATATCAGATTTTGAAATAAGGTCTATTCTTGTCTTGAACTCCTTTTTCAGGTCGCCTGTGTCATAACGCGCAACTTTTGAAGGAGGAACTGCCTTGATAAAAGCTTTGTTCTTGTACTTTGATTTTCTTGTGTAAGGGCGTTCAATTGCCCTGTAACATCTTCCCGGCCTAAGCCCTGCCATCTTACTCCACCACCTTAATCTTAGTGCCTATTGCCTGCCCAGGCAATCCGTGCTCGAATATTGCCCTTACACAGCCCTTGCAGCCGTGGGCAGCCCTTATTTCGCCATAAAGCTTCTTGCCGGATGGCGAAGCCCATTCAACTTTCCTGCCGACAAGCTTCAATGCCTTTTCCTTGCTTGACACTCCGCTGACTGCAAGTATCATGTGCTTGTTGCTCTGCGTGTGCCTTCCCTGCCTGAAATTGCAAACAGTCGCTTCCATTGTCATTCACTCCGTTCATTCCAAGGTCCACGAACCCAGTTCGCAGACCATTTTAGTTCCTCACAATAGTATTTCTATATCCGCGCCAACAAGGGTCCTGAGATCTTCCAAAAGCCTCTCCTTGATTGACATCCTCATGGGTGATACGAGCTTATTTATATGCTTTTCTAATTCCTCAGCAGAGCTTTTCTTGGCATTTTCAAGCCCGCCCTGCTTGTTTACATTGGCTAAAAGGATTTCATTGCGCTTTTCAATATCCTTTATAACAAATGCATTCTCGTCCAGGACAAGCAGCTCGCCTATCTTCTCCCCGTACCTGAACCTTATTTTTGTCTTCTCAAGGCTCACTGCCTTTTTCCTCTGCATGTGCTCAACAAGCGCCTTTATGAAAACCCTGGCGTCCTTCTTGATTTTCTGGACTTCCTGCTTTGAAATCCTTGCGGCAAGGAAATCCTCCTTTGCCTTTTCAACTTCCTTGAGGATTCTCACAAACTTCTCTGGAACTCCCTCTTCCTTGACAAGCTTTGCCTTGAACATGTTGTAAAGCTCCTTGTCATCAAATGAATTCACTCCCTTCTCAGCGAGAAGGTCTCTTGTGATTGCCATGCACGAGTCATACACGTCAAGTATGCTTTCCTTCTCAGCTTTCTCCTCAATCTGCTTGAAAAGCTGCTTGATTCTTGCAAGGTAATCCTCTGCATCCTTGATAAGGTCATCTATCTCTTTTCCTGTTACAAAGGTGACCTTTCCGTGCTCAACATCCTTGTATGCTTTCCTTACTTTTTCAAGAATATCAACATACTTTTTCTCAAGCATTTTTTCTTTCTTGACAAATATGTCATCCATTAGCTGGATTGTCTCTTTTGGGGTTGGCGGCGGTATTCCGTAAAGCATCAATGCGGCCTGCGTTGGGTTGAGGATTGAATAATACAAGTCCTCCCCTAAGATGCTTAAGAGCTTTTGTTTTGCTCTCTGCACTAATTTCTCGCCAATATCCATGTTCATGTCAATTGATTCAGGGCTTGGCCTTATTCTTCCCATCTGAAGCAAAAGCTTCCACGGCATGAACACTCCCCTGTCGTATAAGGGAACGCCGTCCCTGAGGAATGTGTAGATTACCGGGTTTGCGTCTTTCACAGAGTCCCAGAAGTCAGTTAAAATGTATGTCTGGACATGGAACTGCTTTTTAACGCCCGTGATTCTTGCAGCGTCAAATCCCATTCCAATAATAATTGCCCTTAGCTTGTCCTTTAATTCTGCCCTTGGCATTTTCTTGACATCCGTGTCATCTATAACAATGTAAACATCAATGTCGTTTGATTTCTCTCCCCTGAACAAAGAGCCTGCGGCAACATAGCTTACAATGTATTTCTCGAATTTCTTGAGAACCATTGTCTTGTGGACTTCTGAAATTTTCAGCGCTGCAATCATGTCAGCAGGGTCATAAACCGGGGCTGACATTGCAATCATCTTAAGAACTTCATATTTTGCGTCATAGCATGACTCTTTTAATTCAGATGAAAGAAGTATTTCAACTGCAATATTCTCATCAATCCCCTTTGCAATCTCTTTTATTATCTGCTCAAGCTTTGCCCCAAGCTCCTGCTTTGGCATTTTTGTGCTGTCAGAGTCGTCAACAAGAACCAATGCATTTATCTTGTCAGGATTTTCAGGCCCTTTCTGCTCTTCCCTTAATTCAGGGGGCAGCATCTTGTCAGGGGGCATTAATGCAATTCCAACAATGTACTTGTCAAACTTCTCAAGGACTTTTTTTGTGAAATTGTCAAGCTTTTCCTTTATTGCCTTCAGCTTTTCCTGCATTTCAGGCGGTATTGAAGGCATTCCCTCTGGCACCAAAGGCCCCTGTGGAACAGGCATTTCCTGTTTTTTTTCGTCTTTTTGAGTGTTCTTGTCTTGTTTAGGCATTTTATCCCCCATGGTTATATAGTGCTTAAACGGGATTCATTTATAAACCTTGCGATTTATTTTTGCCGACGGAAATCGCGAGTGCTGAAAAACCATGGGGTTTTTGGCATGCCGAAAACGCGAAGCGTTTTCCAGCAGCTTGGAGCGTAAGCGACAAAGTCCTGCGAGCGAAGCGAGTGGGATTTGGAGTGCCAGCGACAAAGTCCTGCGAGCGAAGCGAGTGGGATTTGGAGTGCCAGCGACAAAGT
>JASEIA010000031.1:0-12433 GCA_030018575.1 Nanobdellota archaeon
CAGATATTACATCTGAACCAAGCAGCGTATCCCTTATTGTAATTGTTGGCGTAGACTCGCAGTTAATAGCCAGCCCCAGATTGGATTTTGCTAACATAGTTATATCAAAGCTCGTATTAACTGTTACAAGTGCTGGCGCATCAACAATAACTTCAGGCGTGCCCCCGCCGCTTCCTCCTGAAGAAGCTACTGTAAATGCCACATTATCATGGACCTGATTGCTGCCATAAGTAGCACCTATATCTACCCTATATGTTCCGGTGAGAGCAGAGGCAGATAATGTAAAGTTGTATATATGCCTGCCTGTTGTCTGAATCCTTGAAGTTCCGGTTGAAACAATGGAATTATTTGGGTAGGGGTAGTAAGCAGCCACATTAACTGTTGCGTTTACCAGATTCCCAGATGAGTCTAAAGTAGTTGAAAAGATGTATACTGTCTGTCCTGGCTGGTAAGTTGAACCCACATCATTATATATATTCAAAGGCAACCCGCCGCCGCCAGTGCCTCCTGAGCCTGCTCCTGCCGTAATGCCTGCCAGGTCTATAAATCCGCCTGCTGTACTGAATGCATATGTATAGCCATCCTCAAACACCATTGACGCAGAGGGATCATATATGCATCCTTGTGTTGTTGAATAATTGCCTATTATTAATCCAACATAGAATGTATATGAGAGTCCGTCAACAGTCGAAACAACGTCCGAAAGATTTGCCTGCATATAATCGTAGATGTCATTTAATGAATAGCAGGACGTTGCCCCGTTAAACAGGGTTATATTCCCGCCGTAACTGTAAACGGACTTAATTTCTTTGCCTTCCATGGACTGCACAAAGTCTATCACACCTGTGCCATAATGAACACTATAATTGGTGCCTTCCACAATCTTTGTGCCATTGGCAAATAACGCAAAGAATTCACTCTGTACAACTGGATAATTCTGCAGCTGTCCTGACGTTGTCCACGAACTATTAGATTCATCCCCGTATGCAACACTTGTTGGAGGAGTGTACCTAATGCCGGTAAGGGCTAATGCATTTGCCTCTGTCCTGTTTGAGAAGGGATTTGCAGACAATTGCTTTGTTTCAACCGTCCTTGCCGCAAATGTCTTCGCCTCTGTGACAAAAGTCTTGCCATACGTCTTTACTTTAACCGTAAATGGATTATAGCTTGTAATTGCCTCTCCTGAAGCGGATTTTTCAACCTGCCACGTTGTCATATATTGCTCTGACACAATATCACCGCTGTTGTTGGTATTCAATGCGAATATCTGGGTGCCGTATATATTTCTTGCAATAATGCTGACATTTGCCAGCGCAGCGCCAGAAGAATCAGTAACTTTCGGCTTAAAACCATAAAGCTCTTTAATTGTAGTGGCATTGGTGCCGTTCCCTCCGCCATAATTCCAGTCATAAGTCCTGCCCCACTGGGTGTTAATCAGCCTTACGCCTCTTCCGTTTGCAGTTGCGATTATATCCTTTGAATTATACTGGAATACAGAGTCCATGATTGTAATCTCTGTATTATTCGGCATATTGCTTGTTGTCTGTATTGCGCCGCCATCCTGTTCCTGGTGGTATATCTGCAAATTAGATAAAGTTGGCATATCACAGGCAGTAACAAGGCCATAGCCTAATACAGCAGAAGAGTTTATCCTGTTTATCTTAACATCGTCCATTGTAACATTGCTTGTATAGATAAACTGCCCTCTTGCGGCCCTGTCAAATATTGTCTTCTTTATTGTGAGGGATGTATTGGACTGGTTGGAGAATGTATTCCCTGAACCGCAAGCCCCCCTATAGACAAACTTGCCCCATGCATCACCTACATCCGCGACATAACTGTCATAGAGTGCTATTTCCCCTCCTGCAACATCCAAAAGCGTGTCATCTGTGGCATTTGAGGTGAATTTAATGCTTACTCCTTCCTGCGGGATATTGTTCACTACATCACCAAATATAATGCGCCCGCTCTTGTTAACAAAGAGTTCAGGCATGCTTGCTGATGTAAATGATAATGCTTCGCCTTTGCTTGCAACTGTTACAGGCTGGGTGCCGTTTCCTATTGCCAGCCTTGATTTAATTACATAGTTTCCTGAAGCAGGCCTTATTACTGCGCAAATACCCCTTGCGGCCCTTGCAAACAAGTATATGTCTTGGAATGTTATTGGATTTGAAACAGTGCCGAAAGTAGAGTTGCCAATTACTGTTAAAGTATCTGTCGTATTGTCATATGTCATGGGATATGTCAAGTAAGAAGCATAACCCGGGTCCTGTGCGCATAAATCAAGGTTAAACTGCCATGTATCGGAGAAGGTTGAGTTCTGCGTTGCTGTTGCAGCTATAACTTTCCACTTATACAGGCCTGATTCAAGGTCGCTCCATAAGTAGTTTGTAACAGTTGTCTGTGCAAGATAAGTGTCTCCGTCTGAAGTGTCCCCGAAGACATAGTAATTGGTTGCCCCGGTTGACGGGAACCATGAAAGGACAATCGGCGAACTGACTTGTGTAGATGCATTCGGCGGGCTCTGCAGCACAGGCGCGTCAGGCACAAAGACATAAGGCTGTATGCTTACAAATAGCGGCTGAGTATCTGAGAAGAGCCTGCCATGGCTCCATGTATAAGCTATTTTTTCTACTGTAACATTCCCGTTGGCCCCTGATATCGCGTCTGTATAGCTTGACATGCTGATATTGCGGCTTGCAGACACAAACTTGACCTGCTCCTCTGCGTCTATACTGAAATTTGCCCATTCGCTTGCAGATTCTGGATTAAAGGCAAAACTCTGCCATACCCGGCTTGCAATGTTTGCATCATCAGAGAAGTTTACAGCCCCCTCGCCAATTGTCAAGCCTGCGCCTGACCAACTATGTGTTATATAAAATGCAATTTCTTTTAATTTTTCATACCTAACTCCGGCAGGCTTGCTGAAAACAAATGCCTGCCTGTCTGCACAACCCGCTCCTGTGCAGCCAATGCCCGTATCATTGACAAATGCCGTCTCCTGCCTTGTATCATTTATGGCCGTGGCTGCCAGCACATACTTGCCAGATGAATTGCAGGTAAGGTTAAACCTGAAGTTTGTTTCTGATGCAGGTACAAGGTCATTATCAAGCTGCCATACAATGGTTTGTTCAGTTGAGTTCCAGCTGCCAGTAAAATTAGAGGCGCTGCAATTTGCAGGTATGGCTAATGAAATATTCCATTCGCCGGCAGAAGCATTCTTATCTCCTATATTTGTTACGGACAGATTGAATGCCTGAGTTTCTTCCGGAAGCGCTGAGCGGGCTTTCCAACTGCCTATTGCGACAATGTTAAATGCCAGATGAGCTTCTGAAGTATAATTCATTGTGGTTACGACATGGGCTGCAGGCTCGTATACGTTGCGTGTGCCCCATGTTAAGTTATACCTAAATGAGCCCTGCTGCGCGTTTTGTGATGGGGGGAATACCTTATAAGCAATAACTTTATATCCGCCTGCAGTCAATGTCCCGAAATCAGTCGAGGCAAATCTTATTTGGCTTGTAGGAATGTCAGCCTGGCCAGCAGAAGAGCCGTCCATTGTTTGTTCATAAGCTGTCCAGCCTGAAGGCGCCTGCTCAACAAAGCTTACAGATGTTGCAGAAGCGCAGCCCTTATTATGCACAGCCAGCCTTGAATAGAATTCTTTGCCGTTTCCAACTACCATGGGGGTTTCTCTTGTAACTTCCAAAATAGGCATTGCGTCAGACATCTCTATCTGCGCGGTTGTGTTTTTGCTATTTGACAGCGCGGGGTATGTGTAATTCACAAACGCGTCTATCGTGAAATTGTTAGAAGTCTGGCCAGAGGTGAGGTTAAACTTGACAGTATAATTCCCAGGCAGAGAGCCAGTTACAAGCTGGCTACCGGAATAGCTCCAGCCTGACGGCAAAGACAGGCTGACATTATATTGTATGCTGTCGTTGAACGGATGCACCACTGTAACATTCATATACTCAGTAGTCCCATTGCACATATAATCCGCTGTCTTTGCAGATGCGCTAACATACCTGAATGTAAGATGCTCGCTCCTGTTATCGTTTTTCTCTCCGGTTATGAATGAATGCAAAGTATAAACGCCCTGACTCCAGCCTGTCGTATTTATACCAGTGAAATTTGCAGTTATTGTGGACGAGGCGCCTATTGTAAATGCCTGTGTTGAATTATAAACAACTGTGTCTGATTGATTAGTTATATTCAATGTGAGGTTTATCTTGTATGATACGCTATCGCTGTTCTCAAACTTAACGCTCGCATTAAACAAAATCGTGTCAGGCTCAAGGCCAGTTGTTTCTGTATCGCCCAACTTTGCAATAATATCCCTTACCTTAACTGTCGGCTCGTAATAAGCAAGCAAGCTCAAGCTATTTATGTCAAGCCTTGAAGAGCCGATATTCTTAATCTTCAAATTGCAGTACCCGGTCCCGTTCGGGAACATCTGGCTGCTTAATGCAGGCATTACTTTACTCACAGGCAGAGAATTATTCACATACTGGCTGTGCAAAAGCTCTATCCATGACGAACCGCCATATGCATGCACTCTTGCTTCTGTGCCTGACGAGGAGTTCCAAGTCGCATTGAACAGTGCAATTCTATAATTGCCGGCATCACATTGCCAGCCAAACACAGTCTCATTACCAGCGCCTATAGAAACAGGGAATGTGCCTAACGCAGAAGACTCCGGCCTAACCTTACGCACTGTAAAGCTGCTGGATAATAACGAATCACTGCCTGCGTTGCTGGAATTTGCTGTTACATTCAGTATGTAATTGCCGTAACTCGTTGCATTAATGCGCCAGGTGACCGGAGTATAGCTGCTTATGCCTATGCTGCTGTACCACTGGCTCTTATTTGAAACTTCCCAGCTGTCAGATGCATTTATTTCAACAGTAACATTCTTGGCTGCTGAAATCCATGCAGTAACAGTGCTGTTCACTGCAAACGTCCGGTTCTGGAATGCTTCGGCTGGAGTAAGCACTGGCGGATATACATCAACTGTTGCCTGGCATCCAGTCAGGGTTATGCTGATTGTATAGTTCTCCGGCGTATAGCTGATGTTATAATTAGATTCAGAACTGTTTATCTCAGCGCGCCAGTATTGCGAGCCGGCCTGGTAGTTGCAGTCAGTAACATTGAACAGGAATTCAGCATAGCCGCTTGCGTTTGTTGTATTGCTGCCTATCTGTTTTTCACCGCCGCCATAACTGCTGTGAAGCAGCACAAAGTTTACAGTCGCTGCAGGGTTAAGGTTGGGAGCATTAGCGTCCAGGTCAAACACCTGCACACCAAGCATCTGAGGGGCAGTGTCTTTTGTAACATCTGTGTCATTGCCGGCCCTGTAGCTGATATTAGTCTGGTCCTTAGTAACTGAGATAGATGATACTGTTGTCGTATACGTGTCGCCAATCGAATACCTGTAATACCACGTGCCCTGCTGCTGGTATGTCCAGTTCTTGAGCCAATAGCTTTGCAGGCCAATATTATTTGCATTGATTACTGATGTCTTGTTTGCGCAGCCAACGCATTCTGAAGTCGGAGGCCAGGAGCTGCCTATGTACAGCTTTACGTCATAAGCATTATCAGGGTCGCCGGAACTTGAAATTACTGAGAAGTTCCAGTTCGTCCTGCCCCAGCCTGCTGACGCAGGCTCAACAGAAGCTGACTCTAGCTTTTTCAGCGGGAACAGGTAGAACAGCCCGGGGCTGCCTACACGCCATATGGAATTGTCATAATGATATGCAGTAGACGCATTCATGCTCGCATTGTAATAGCCTCTGACAGTGCTTAGGCTGCTGGCAAAGTCGCAGGAATATGCGTTCGCGCCTATCGGCACGACAGGAGATGTGCTGTTGCAGTTGTACTCAGCCGAGCCGCTGCTGTTCATGTAAAAGCTGACATTTGCGGACAATGCCGAGCCGCAGTCGTCAACTGTATAGCCAAGGAAGGGAATTGTGCCTTCCTGGGTAAAGTTCAATGTGCCGTCAGGCTTGCTCAATGTCAGTAAAATGTCGCCCATAATTGTAAAGTTGTACTGCGCAGTGGAATTATCCTGGTAGCAGGCATCGCTGGACACAATAGCCTGCCACTTCTGCATGCCAGCGTAATAACGCGGGGTACAGCCGGGGTTAAATGAATAATACGCATAGCCTGAACCGTCGCTGGCGTTAGTTGCGCCTGCGTCCCATGTGCTGCCGTCGTATGTAGCCTTGAACCGTGTGTTCAGCCCTGTGACAACAGAGCCGTTCGCATCCCACCAGCGCAAGCTAAACAAGTCCGTCTGGCTGCCGTTGCGGTTTGCAGTGCTGTCATTCCCGTACACATTAGTATAGCTTATATAATCCTTGGCAAGGCTGAAATTATTAGTTGCAACCTCGGAAGTGGAATATACATTGCCTTCCTGATTGCTCGCGTTAAACTTAAAGTACCATAAGCCGCCGCCAATGTCGCCGCAGCCAAACGCGTACGTGAATGTCAGGTTCTCTGTTACGCCAGGCGTTGTGTAGCTTTGTTGGTCAAGCTGTGTCCATGGGCCTGAAGTAGTACTGCCTTTGTATAAATATACTGTTGCGCTGTTGTTTGTGTCCAGCACGCTGACGTTAAACCTTCTTATATCACCCCAGCCGCCGCTTATCGGGCCGACTACTTCATTGGAAAGAATCGGGCGGTTGCTTATTACGTTTACATTGTACACGCCTGATGCATTATACTGGTAGCAAGCAGGCGTCTCGCCTGTGTCCAAAAAGCCAAACCAGTTCTGTTTCGCCGGGGAGAAGCTGGTATCTGCATAGAACGTGTATATGGCGCTGCCTGTAGCATTAGTTGTTACAGTAGTCATCTCATAATACTGCGCACCCTGCCCTGCCTTGGTTATGTTAAAGCTTATCGGAGCCGCAGGGCTCAAGCTGTAAGTGCCCTTGTCTGTGTCGTAAACACGCAATGTAAGGTTTGTATACGCCTGTATCGTGGCATTGGTTTCATTCCCGTAAACATACTCAATTATAACATTGTTCTTCTCTATTGTGAATGCATTTGTCCCGCCAACATAATCAGTGCCAGTAGTTGTGTATGTATTGCCTTCTGTATCTGTAGCGTTCATCTTAAACTGCCTTGAACCGGTTGCCACGTCAGAGCAGCTGTAACTGGAATTCCAACTTATAGTATAATTACTGCAGCTGGTGCAGTTCTTAGTTGAACCAATTTTTACCCATGCACCGGAAACAAGCTCATACAATGAAACATTAACGCTGTCGCCTGAATTGTCGCTGACATTAACTGTGAAGTTCCTCGCAAAGCTCCAGCCGTCGCTGCGGATATCAATGTCAGCAGCGCGCAAAATCGGAGTTGCATTTATCTTAAACGCATTCTCCTCAGTGTCAGTGGATGAAAGGTAATATGATTTTGTTGCAGTCATGGTGACATTATACTTGCCGACAGCTTTCCCTGCGCTGCTCCATGTGCAATTGTATGACGCGCCGCCAGCCTGCCAACCGCTGTTTTCTGTTGCATTGCAAGAGTAGCTTGAAGAACCGCTGACAAGAGTGTAATCTACTGCGGCTCCACTGACTGCATTATCGCAATCATCGTATAAATTCCCAACTATAGTGAATGTACTGCCGCGCTCATAAGGAACCAGCCCGGTCGGGCTGACGTATGTAGCGTTAGATGTGCCGTAAACATTTACCACAAAGTTCAATGAAGTGGCGTTCTGATACGCTGGGTCGCCGTAAACGCTCATGTTCCATAACTGTTGTGCTGCGCTGTAATTGCAGGTTGGGTTGAAGTCCACATAATAATATATGCCTAATGTCGCGTTTGTGTTATTTATGCTCTCAACAAGCTCAACCCATGTTGTTGTTTGGTTCGTTATATAAACATGGAACGTGCTTGCACCTATAGCAGTTGTATTAGCAACAGCGTCTGAATCGTACACAAATGCAGCTAACTGCACTTCATTCCCTGACAGCAAGTCGCTCCTGTTTACATTGCTGTTGTTGCCTGAGAAATGGTTTATAGCAATTGTATCTTTCGCCACTATATGGCTCCCGCCTATCAATTCTGCTGAATTGTCATGCAAATCAGTAGAATTAAACTTAAAGCTCCAGTTGCCAAGGTCGCTGCTGCTATAGCTGTAATTGAATTGCAACTGCGAGTTCTGGCAGTTACTGCAGGTCTGGTTAGTTATATACTGCCATACACCATCATCCTTGCTCAGCCAGAACTTTACTGTAACTGTGTCGCCGTCAATATCTGTAACATTTACCTTATATGTGTAGTTCGCCCTGCCCCAGCCGCCGCTGCCAGGCGTTACATTCGCGGCTGACAGAACAGGGGTGCTGGACAAAAAGAAGCGTTCTGTATCTGTGCCGGGATTGTAATTTGCAATGCCTGAGTAGAACGTGGCATTCCAGTACCCGGTGGCGTTAGAGCCAGACGCCCATGTGCAGTTGTACCAGCCGCTATTTTCATCATTCGCAGTGCAGGGCAAGGCGTAATTCGCGCTCCCGTTAGTCAGGTTAAAGTACCTTGTAGTTAACCCAGTAATTGCTTTTGAACAGTCGTCTGTCACCTGCGCCCTTAACAAAATATTATCGCCCTGGGTGTAATTCGTTGCGCCGTCTGGAACGCTTATGCTGTTGCTCAAGTCGCCTATTATATTAACTACAAAGTTTAATGACGAAATATTCTTGTGGCAGCTTGCGCCTGAAACTGTCATGTTCCAGTTCCTTGCGCCCGGCGCGTAATCACAGCCAGGGTTGAATGCCAATGAATAATTCACGCCCTGCTCATTCTTTAATTCATTTTCTGTCTTCCATGAAGTGCCATTGTAAACATACGTAAACAATGCTGACGTGTTGTCAACGCCAACTGTATAGCTCCTGTTGTCTGTATCATTTATCCGCACTGCAAGCAGGCTTGTATAGCCTGGCTGGGAATCACTCCTGTTTACCTTGCTGTCATTGCCTGCGTAATGCTCTACAATTATATCGTCCCTTTGCACTGTAAACGTCAAATTCGGCAGGCTGTTGTTGCTTACTCCGATAACATCAGTCGCATTGAATCTTGCAACCCAGCTGCCTATATCGCTGCATGTGAAATTCCTGTTGGCTGTTATCTTTGTTGTGTTGGCGCAGGCGCCGCCCGAGCATGTCTCATTATACTCGTAGAACCAGCCGCTCGCGTTCCACAGCCACAAGTCTACCCTTGTTGTCTGGTTGTTTGTAATGTTTACAAAGAACGTGAACGGGCTCTCGCCCCAGCCCCCTCCGCCGCTCGGAGTCATATTCTGGTATTCCATTCTTATCGCAGTGCCGTAATAAAACGCATTCGTCTTTGTGTATGTGCCGTTCCAGTAATATGTCTTGCTGCTGCTCATCGTAACATTGTACCAGCCTATAGGGGCATTGCTCGGAAGAGTGTAGGTCGTATTCTTATAGGCATCAGATTGATACGCAACAAGCTGGGTTGTGCTGTAACTGCCGCTGGACAAGTTAAACACAACCGTGGCGTCTGTTATTTCTGTGTTGCAGTCATTCAATATGGTGCCGCGAAGCGCGATTGTGCTGCCAAGCGTGTAATTCGCGTCCTGCGGGCTCACATATGTGTTGTATAAGTCGCCCATAAGCTGGAACGGCCTTACGCTGGTAAGGTTCTGCTTGTAAGTTGTTGCGCCGCTAACGCCGCCATACCAATAGTTCGGGCCAAGGTAGTAATCAGACGTCTTGCACCATTCTGTTGAAGTGTTTGACATGCTCCTTAGCAGGCTGCCGCTCGCATTTGATGAAATGCCCGACGGGCTGTCGAACAAGTCAATCTGGTTAAGCTTCGATATCCAAATCTTGCCTTTGCCTTCATCCATGCCTCCGGATACAAGATAGCCGGGAGCAGTACTATTGTCCCTGTCATAGATATTTATAGTGAAATTTGTTGACTGGCTCCTGTTGACAGTGGCA
The DNA here is from genome assembly GCA_030018575.1 of Nanobdellota archaeon. Classification (GTDB taxonomy): domain Archaea; phylum Nanobdellota; class Nanobdellia; order SCGC-AAA011-G17; family GW2011-AR17; genus UBA9640. Next base: position 9,969 of record JASEIA010000031.1, read on the forward strand.
TTATTGCCCGGGTATGCATAATCAGCATTAATATCATCCGCCTCAATCGTGTAATCTATTTCTGATGCCTCACTGCCGCCGTCAGCATTCGTAAAGTTTATCTTGGTTCGCCATGAGCCGATGTCGTTTGCATTATATACATAACTGAAGTTTGCCTGAGCCCAGCTGCCGCAGTTCGCGCATGTCCAGTTGCCTATCTGGCTGTATGCGGCCGCGCCTTTCCTGTGCCAGGCAATCACAGTTACATTCCTGCCAAACCTGTCCATAGTTAAGGCAGTGAAGTTGTAGCTCTCGCCCCAGCCCCCTGTCCTTACGCTGGCGTTGTTGCTTATCAGAAGTGTAAAGTTCGTGTTCAAAGGAACGTAATCATACACCTTGACCTTGATGAAAAGGTTCTGCGGCTCACTGAACAGCCTGCCGTGCTCCCAGGTATATGAAATCTTATCAACAGTCACATTGCCGGTTTTGCCGACTATGCCGTCTGTATAGCTCTTGACACCAATAGTCCGGCTTGCTGAAACATACTTTGCTTTGTCAGATGAATCAATGCTGTAATTGCTCCATATATTTCCTGATGAGTCAGCAAATGCAAACTCCTGCCATACTTGCTGCTCAGCATTGTTGTCATCAGTGAAATTTACAAGCCCTTCGCCTATTGTCAGCCCTGACGCGTTCCAGTTATACCTGATATTAAAGTCAATATTCTTCAGCTGCTCATACCTGACATTAGCTGGCTTGCTGAATGTGTATGGTTGGCTGCTGCTGCAGCTTGAGCCGGAGCAGCCAATATTTGTATCATTGACATAAGTTGTTGTCTGGCTCGTGTTTCGTATGCCCTCAGCTACCAGCACCTTTTTGCCAACCTCTGTGCAGTTTAAAGTGAAGTTCAGGTAGGTTGAGCCATAAACAGCAGTGCTCGGCAATGTCCATTCAGCCTTGCTTGCGCCGGAATCCCATGTGCCGTTGTGAGTGGAGCTGATGTAATCGCAAGCGCTAGGGATGGACAATGTAATGTTCCAGTCAGAGGCTGCTGCATCGCCTATATTCGTAACCTTGAGGCTGAAATTATAATATTTCCCAAGCTGGCTGCTCCTAGGCTCAAGCCAAGGATAAATGTTAGACTGCTGAACCGCAGTAAGGTCAAACTCCAAATGGCTCTCGCTGCTGTAATTGAATGTCTGGACATTAAAAAGACTCGGCTCTGCAAGGCTCCATGAGCCCCAGGTTGCATTGTACTGCAGTTCGCCATTTGAGGGGTAAGCGGTCGGAGACTTAATCTGGTATGTAAGCACAGCATACTTGTTTATGCCTATGCTGCCAAGCTGCCAAGTGAGTATATTGTTAATCAAGTCGGACGACGCTGAAGTAAGAGTCACATCCCCGCGCAGGCTTGGGTTTGCCGGGGTCCAGCCTGTTGATAAAACTTCTTTGACTGTTGTGGCGCCGCTTGTGGCTGCACACCCCTTGTTATGCACCGACAAAATAGAATCAAATACCTTGTTGCTGCCGACAATCTTCGGAGTTTCCCTCACAACTTCCAGGATAGGCATTGCATCAGACATTTCAATCTGGGACGTTGTGTTTTTTCGTTTTTCTGAGCCATATGTTAATGAAGATTCTGTGATGTTTGTTAAATTGCCCTGGTAGGTTACATTTATTATTGTCGTGTTAAGCCATGCGACAGAAACATTTGTGAAAGTGTAACTGGTGCTGAGGTTCGCTGCAGGCATTATTCCAAGGAAATTCCCATTTACTGACACATTTATATTTGTCCTTGCCGAAGAAATGTTGAAATAAAAGACTGTTAAGTTTGCATACGTTCCTATAGCATAATCTTTCCTGATTAAATCATGTCGGGCTGCTGTTATTCCAGCACTTGAGTTCAAAGAAAGCTGCGTATTATTGGAAATTGTTTGCTGGCTAATTCCTAAGGGGTATATATATCTAATAGTAGCGTCTATTGTATGATTGTCCGCAGTCTGGCCCGATGTGAGATTGAATTTAAACGTGTAGTTGCCAGGAGATGCAACAGACTGCATCTGACTGCCAGAGTAGCTCCAACCAGATGGAAGTGATAAGCTGACATTGTATTCTATGCTATCATTGAATGGATGCACCACAGTTACATTAAAATATTCAATTGTGCCATTGCACATATAACTTACTGTCTTTGCAGCGGCTGATACGCTCTTTAATATGAAATACTCGCTCCTGTTGTCGCTCTTTTCGCCCCTGACATACGCGTTAAGCTGGTAGACGCCTTCATTCCAGCCGCTGACATTAATACCTGTAAAATTAGCCGTAATTGTTGAGCCGCCTGAAATAGTAAACGGCTGAGTGGAATTGTAAACAACTGTGTTTGATGTATTGGTAATATTCAATGTAAGGTTTATCTTATAGGAACTCGTGTCGCTGTTCTCAAACTTAACGCTCGCATTAAACAAAATCGTGTCAGGCTCAAGGCC
>JASEIA010000031.1:12532-15080 GCA_030018575.1 Nanobdellota archaeon
CCCCCTGTCCTTACGCTGGCGTTGTTGCTTATCAGAAGTGTAAAGTTCGTGTTCAGCGGCACATATTCATATGTCTTTATCTTTACAAAGATATCCTGCGGCTCTACAAATGTCTTATTGTGCTTCCATGTATAGATTATTTTACTAATAGTAACATTGCTCACCGCTCCTGAAAAACTGTCTATATAGCTTGCCACACTAAAATTATGCTTTGCCTGCACAAACCTACTTTGCTCTGCCTCATCCAGCGTATAATTGCGCCATACGCTGTTTTCTACACTGCTGAAAGAATACTCCTGCAACGCAGGCAGCGGATTATTGTTGTCGTCTGAAAAATTCACATGGCCCTCACCAACTGTCATCCCTACACCAGTCCAATTGTAAGAAACAAGGAAATCAATCTCTTTCAGCGCTTCATACCTAAATGCAGAAGGCTTTGTAAGCGTAAAAGCTTGTGTGCTGGAACAGCTTGAAGTTGCGCACCCTATGCCTGTATCATTTACATATGTTGCTTCCTGGCTTGTATTCCTAATGCCTTCAACATTAATCACCAGCTTCCCTGCTGTAGAGCAGTTTAAAGTAAAATTAAGGTATGAAGAGCCGTAAACAGCCAAGTTTGGCAATGACCACTCTATTTTCCGCGTACTGCTATACCAAACACCATCATTAAATACAGAAGTTACATTGCAATAGGATGGTATTCCTGCTGTAACATTCCAATTCGTTGCTGTTATATCGCCTATGTTATTTACCTTAAGGCTGTAGTTATAGTATTTCCCAAACTGCGCGCTTCTCGGCTCAGGCCATGGGTAGTTTGCAGTCTGCTGGTCCACTGACAGGTCAAAGAACAAGTGGCTCTCGCCTGTATAATTATAAGTTTGTATGTTGAATAAGTTTGTTTCCGATAAGGACCTTGCGCCCCATGTGGCATTATAATTCAAAGTGCCGGATGAAGGATAGCTTGAAAGTGACTTAATCTGGTATGTCAAAATAGCATACTTGTTTATCCCTATGCTGCCAAGGTTCCATGTGAGGATGTTATTTATAAGGTCAGTTGAAGAAGATTGCAGTGTAACATCGCCTCTTGAACCTGGGTTGGCAGGCACGCCGGCTGAAGACAGCATTTCTTTAACAACCGTTGTTCCGCTCGTGGCTGCGCAGCCCTTATTATGGATAGAAAGAGCCAAGTCAAAAACCTTGTCAGCCCCCACTATTTTCGGCGCTTCCCTGACAATTTCTATAATAGGCATGGCGGTTCCAGATTCGATTACCCTTGAAGAATTTTTGCTTCTTGGGAAGGAAAGATAGCTGTAGCTGAGGCTGGCATTGATAGTTGCATTTTCATTTGCCTGGGAAGAGGTAAGGTTGAATTTATATGTATAATTCCCTGCAGAAGTCATGTTTATTATTTTTGACGAAGGCTGAGTGTTCCAGTTGGCAGGCAGCTGAAAGCTGAGATTATAGCTTATTTTATCCTCAAACGGATGGACTATTGTAACATTAAAGTATTCTGTTGTGCCGTTGCACATGTAATTTACAGAATCCAGTGATATATTTATTGGCTTGAATGCAAAGCTCTCTGATTTGCTTGCAGAAACATCCCCTGAGACATATGCCTTTAATTGATAATCGCCTATGTTCCATGTGCTGGTGTTTATTCCTGTGACATTTACTTGAAGCTGGCTGTTTGCGGACAGAGTCAGCCCTGTAAATTTAGATGAGTTTACAACTGTTCCGCCGGAATTTGTGATATTCAATGAAACATCCACGGAGTATGCGGCGCTTAACGGGTTTTCAACAATCACTGAAACATTAAATAGATTATTTTCCTGCTCAATGCCTTTTGCCTCGATGTTATTAACAGAAGCATTGATGTCCCTTACTTTGACTGCCTGCTGGTAATAGCTTTGCAGGCTGAGATAATCCACCATAATCCCATTGCCGCCCAACGGCTCTATCTTTATCTTGCAATACCCTTCGTCAGGCGCAAGCTTCCCCCTTAATATCTTAACGTCAATCTTTTCCGCAGTGTCATTAATCAGCTTTTTATAAGCCTTGTTATAAGCCGAGCCGTTATGCGCATAAATTACCATATTGGAGCTGCTTGCATTGCCTTCAAGATAAATTGTCAGGTTGCTGTAATAATAATCCCCTGCCTCGCATGCCCAGTACGCAAGCAGGTATTCTTTTGGGGTTTTGCCTGAAGTAATATCTGCCTCTGCATCTTGATTGTCTAAAGAATTGCCAATTGTTACATTTAAATCAGACACCCTGCTCAGGACATTGCAGATATTGTCATTGCAGCCGAGATTGCCTGATGTGTCGTAAAGCTCCGCCTTTGCAGGGGTGGAGTTGACGCGCCATTTATAAACCGAGATAGTGGCGGTAGTTGATGTGTTCAATCCGTTTGTATTATTCGCAGATATATTCAGCTGTATATTACTCCCGCTGCTTGTTGGAGTAATTGTCCAACCCGCTGTTTCAGAATTGCCGGCAGATATATTGCCGAGGGTTATTATCCTGCTTGGAGAAACCACCCATGCGGAAT
>JASEIA010000032.1 GCA_030018575.1 Nanobdellota archaeon
CTTATTCTTCTCTAAAGGGATTAAGCACTATTAACTTATATTTAAGGCGGAAGTTGATTGTTTTAGAGCAAGCTAATAATATCCTTAACAGAAGCATCTGTCTTTATGCCTTCCGGCTTGAAATGCGTTCTTGAAGCTTTAAATCCTTTTGCTTGAATCCCTGCAATAAGCATGTCGTGCTTCAAAGCAGGTTTTCCAGCTAATTTAGCCAGCCTGTGGCTGTCAAAATGCCATGGCACAGCTATCTTGCTTTCTTCCTGAATATAAGGGATTAACTCAAAAGAAGAGGCAAGTGATTCATCCCACAGCTTGCCAAGCCATAAAGGTCCTGCGTATTCCATTTGAGAAAAGCAGCACGTGCCTTCAGGGCTATCAGAGACACATCTATGCAAGCATTTTGTGCAATAGAGAATATAGCCCTGCCCTTCTTTAACTGCATTTAATGCATTTTCAGAGGCGTTACAGCGAAGATAAGCCCGCATATAGTGGCTGCTGCTGTGGCTGAAAACAGGGAAAAGCGCCTTTCCGCGCTTTAAGCCAAGCTCCTGCATTGAATGAATAAGTATTCTCAATCCTGTTTCCTTGTTAAACTCATTGTTCAAAGGTTTTGAGCTATACTTTCTTAGGCAAGCTTTTACATAACTGCCGCAAAGACAGGAGGTGTCTGTTGCAGTCACAGCCAAAATGCCATTATCAGCAAGGGATTTTATTGCATTTTCAGCATAATAAACCGGGGTTCCAAATGGGTCAATGTCAATATAATCATATAACTTTCCCTCTGAAAGCAAGGATTTAATATCCTTGTTAGAAGCTGTTATTGAATTCTCAACATTGTTCAATGCAATGTTAATCTTCATTGCATCAAAAGCCTCTTTTCCAATATCGTTTGCAGTTATGCCTGAAGCATTTGCCTCCAATGCCATTCTTACAGCCCTTATCCCGCTTGCCTCCATTCCCAAGCAAATATTTTTAGGTTTTAACTGCTTTACAATCCACACTGCAACATCCCTGTTCAGCTTCATCACAGGATTATAGAATACAGGGGTCTTTGCAGACTCATCCTGCCATTCTGAAGCATAAAATTCCGCATTCCCTTCCTTAAACAGCTTTAGCATAGCGCCTAAATAATACCGAAGCTTTATAAATTTAAGCTTGTTTTAAGTTCTTATGCAAAAATTGACATTAATAGGTATTATAGTCGCGGTATTAGCACTGATGCCATTTGCGTCAGCAGCCAATACTTATGCATTAAAAGAGTTTACAAAGGATAATTCAATGCAGGCGATTGTTCTTGAGAAAGGGGACATTGTTGAATTCAACCTTCTGGATGGAACACATTCGCTTCGGGTAAAAGAGATTGCAAGAAGCAATACATCAATCAAGCTTAATGTATATCCCTTTACCAGCAAGGGGGCAAGCATGGCGCAGCAGATTCCTTTCTTCGGGCTGGACAATGTCGTAAAAGTGGACCTGGACAGGGACGGGCAGGAAGATGTCCTGCTGGATATTTATGAGATAAATGACAGAAGGGTTACTCTTGTGATAGTAAGCGCCAAGGACAGGGCAGAAGCGCAGGAAGAAGCAGCGCTTGAAGCAATGCCTGAGATAACAGGCACGCCAGAAGGGCAGGGGGTTGTTAAAGAGCAAAAAGATTATTCAAAGACATACTGGGCCGTTGCAATTGCAATAATCCTGCTTGGCGCCTTCCTTTATGCAAAAGCAATTAACGCAAAAAAAGAAAAGCCCCATCCAAAAAAAGAATTAGAAGATTAATTTCTTCTTTTATTTTAATTCCCTTTTTATCAATTTATTAAAAAGAAATACGCCGGCACCCGGATTTGAACCGGGAAACCCTTGCGGGAACTAGCTCTCAAGGCTAGCGCGGTACCAGATTGCGCCATGCCGGCATCAACGATTAAAGAAACTAGATGTTTATAAACCTAATCCTTCACAGACATGTAAACCCTATAGCCGCCTTTCTTTGCTATTGACTCGACATTGCCAAAAACTTCCTTCATGTGCCCTGCCAGGGTTTCCCCGCCCTTGTTGCGCCTTGCAACCATCTGCAGTGAGCCGCCCTTGTTCAAAAAATCCCCTGCCTTTTCAATCATTTTAAAGCATACGCTTTTTCCGGCTGTCTGCGGCGGATTAAGAAGAATGGCATCAAACAACCTGCCTTTCACAGGCTCATACATGTCTCCGCAAAGCGCTTCCGCGTTCTGAAATTCTTTTACATTTTCCTTTGCAAGCAAGCACGCCCTTTCATTCACGTCTGTCATTACAACTGCATTATTTGTGATTTTTGAGGCAATAACGCCAATAAGCCCTGTGCCGCAGCCCAAGTCAAGAACAGCATCATGCTTTCCTATTCTCATTGATTCTGCAAGCAATTTTGAGCCTGCATCTATTCTTTTTGATGCAAAAGTTCCTGAGCCAAGCTTCAGGCAAACTTCAAAACCCCTTACTCTCGCTTTTATTTCCCTTATTTTGAGCTCGGAAGACTGTGCTTTTGAGAAATAATGCTCCTGACCGCGCGTTGTGATTTTGTTTACAGACATATTGCCTCCTTTAACCTGCCAACTACAAACTAATTCACCTCATGATGCCAAGAAGAAGGTAAATCAGCCTGTCAGCTGCCCTCATTATCTCTGCCTCATCCTTTCCCTGCAGGATAATGCAATTTCCCTCAGTTATAATTTTTGTAGGCTCTGCCAACTGCAGCTTTATAACGCTTGCTTTTGCAGATGCGTCCTTGCAGTCCATAACTGTGTAATTCTTGTATTCGCTTGTCACAGCAGATGACACAGGTATATTGAATATGTCCGGCTCTGCAATGACTTTTTGAAGGCCCTGGTAAATGAAAACAGTCGTCTGCCTGAAATCTTCTGTTGGCGCCCATGTAATGAATACACGCTTATCATCCAAAATCTTGTTTTTTGCAGCCCTGTCAACTTCAACATCTTCCAATTGCGCAGGGTCATTGTAAAGCTCCAGAATATACCTGAAATCTTTGATGTACATCTCTGTCCGCCAGCCGACATAACCCCCGCTTATTACCTTTCTCACGTTAAAGCTGTCTTCCCCGTTTGAGTACTGGTAATAGGCAAGATCGCTTTTTGACAAAAATCCTGTGTGCTGGTTAATATAGATAATGACGCCAAATAAAACCAAGGAGCCGATAAGGCATAAAACAAGAATAGTCATCTTCCTGCTGTTTTGCGTGTCATCCACTGATTCATGCTCTCTGCGCTCATGAATTTCATGTTCCTTTTGATGCCCGTGTTCCTTATGCTCTGTCATATTATCACTCGCTTTGCTCGCATCATAATGACGCCAATACTATCAGCTTGTCCACTATCTTTGTAAGCTCCTTTCCCTCTATAACAAGGCAGTCGTTATTAAATGTTACGCTTGTGATGTTTGTTTCCCTGAATAGTATGACCCCAACGCCGTTTCCGGCGTCTGTGCAGTTCTTTAAAGGCATTTCCGCGCATTCCTCTATGTCAACTGTGCAGGCAGGCACAACCAAAGGCGCTGCCGGAATGTTCCTGAAAAACTGGCTCATTGCAGACCTTACCCTCTCTTTTGGGTTGGATGTTACATATACCTTGCCGTAGGTTTTTAGCATTGCAAGGTTCACGTAAGGGACTGATATGTTCTTTAATTCATTCGGGTTTGTCATAATCCACACCTTGCTGTTGTCAGGCTTGGAAGCAACCCATCCCCTGTCAGTTTGGGCAAACTTTAATCCATTGTATTCAATTGCGCCCTGCTGCTCATCATCATTTCTCCACAAGTCCATTGCGCTTCCAACCATTATTGCAATTATCAAAATCCCAAGGAATCCAACGTATAATTTCTTGTTTGATTTGTTTTCTCCCCTTGGAGGGCGCCTTATCATTTTCATACTTAATCTAAAAAGAGGCGGCTTTTATAAATGTTGCTTTTTTTAGAAGGCTTCTCATCAAGCTATAAAATTACTTCTTTAGAAGCTCTTTTTCTTCATTGAATGACTTTTCAAGCTCTAATTCTTCCCTTGTCTTGACTTCCTTTCTTTGCGGGGCTTTTTGCGCAGCTGCCTTTATTGCAGAAGCAGGAATCTGCTTGAATGCGCCTGAAGGCTTTGCTTCTCCCGAAGGCATGCCTTTCGGGCTGGGGAATGAAGCTTTTGGCGCTTCTTTTCCCTTCATCTTGATTAGCCCTTTCTTGTACGCAACAAAACCGCCCAGTATTAATGCTATTATGATTATTGCAGGCAAAAGAAATGCAGTGAATGAAAATGTTGAAGGCGTTTCACAGTCTTTAGGGCAAGTTTCATCTTCCCCTTCATCGCAGCTTCCGTCGCCGCAAACAGGCTCTGCAATTGTTTCTTCCTCTGTTTCTTCTTTAGATGGGCTTGTGCGCAGCCTTGTCCTGTCATTGCACGGCACTGAGCATTCTCCGCCGCAGTCAACCCCTTCTTCTCCAGGGTCCATCTTCCTGTTGTTGCAGTTAGCAGGCGTTACGCAATTTGCGCAGGGACCGCCGCAGTCAACATCTGTCTCACCCTGGTTCTTTTTTGCATCAAAACAGCTTGGCGCAAGCTGGTCAGCAGGCGTAATGCCGCAGCCGTCATCTGCTGCATCTACTTTTCCATCACAGTCATTGTCAATTGTGTCTGAGCATGTGTTTCCTGTGTTCCTGTTTTCTGTCAACGGCTTAACCGCTCCCACGCAAGTTCCCCACTTGCCGTCAGCGCATACCTGCAAGCCTGCCTTGCATATTGTTCCAGGGGTTCCTTCACAGCTTTGGTTTGAGCCTTCAACGCACGGGCAGCCTTCATCAACTTCTCCATCGCAGTCATTGTCAATGCCGTCGCATTTTTCAGTTGTAGGAGAAGCCCTTGAAGTCCTATGGCAGTATCCCCACTTGCCGTCAACGCACCTCTGCACCCCTGCCCTGCAGGAGCCGCTGTCAAATCCGCAAGCCTGCGACTGCCCTGTTGTGCAAACGCAGCCCTCATCCACTGCTCCGTCGCAGTTGTCATCAACAGCATTGCAGATTTCTGTCCTGGGAGCTGTTCCGCCAATGCATTCCCCCCATCTTCCGCTCATGCCGCAGGTTCTTGTCCCCTGAGGCATGCATATGCCTTCGCTCGGGCCGCAGTTGTCTGTAACCCCAAACCTGCAAGCATTCCTGCATTCGTCAAGATAATTGCAGGCAGGGTCCCTGCAGTCAGCAGTTCCGTCGCAGTTATTGTCAATCCCGTCTGTGCAGTTTATTTCTGTTGCAGTCTGCTCATCCAGCGGAGGGCATTCTGCCAAGCATGTTGGCTCGTCAACAAGGCTGCATTTTCCGCAGTATTCTGTAAGCTTATCTTTCCATACGCCTGAATCGCAGAATTTTTTATGTGCTGTATCGCAATTCGGGCTTCCGTCTGCTTTTGTGTCAGTGCAGGGTATTGAGCCGCAATTCGAGTCTATTGCGCCGCATTTTGAGCAATAGTCAGCGGCATTAATCGCGCTCCACGTTCTTGTTGATGTGCAGTAAGCATTTGAAAATACATCGCAAACTCCCGGCGTGCATGGCTTTGCGCATGATGCGTCCTTAACCTTGCAAGCAGGCAGGTCGCAGTAAGGAGTTCCCACACCGCCTGTTGTCCTCCATGTTTTCGGGTCTCCGAAGCATACTTTGTCAAATTCTGTGTCGCATGCATTCGGGGTGCATTGGACTGTTGATTCTGCACCATTGAACCAGCTATCATTCTTTCCGCAAGCTGAAGAATAGCCTGTAGTTGTCCACGAGCCGCCTTTGCACAGCTTGTCAGCCGCCAGGTCGCAGGCTCCCTCAAGGCATCCGCCGCCGCATGAAAGCGCTCCAGGCTCGCAGGATATTGCGCAGGACGAGTCAGTGGCGCCGCATTGCTGGCAGTAACCTTGTGTTTTCCATTCGCCTGAATCGCCTGCAGATGAGTCCCACCATTCTTTTGTTTCACGCTTGCACACGCCGTGCGGGGTCTGCCCAATGCAGTCGGTATCCAGCGGCTGGTCAAGGAGCACATTGCCTTCTGCATCCTCTTTAAAAGGCCTGTCTCCGTCGCAGTCCAAATCCTCATTTCTGAATGTCCCTGATGCAGTGTCAAGCTGATGGCAGTTTTCAGTCAATGCACAGACATTGAATCCGTCAGCTTTTTCATAAAAAAGATAGCAGGGCTTATCTTTGTCTTTGTCTTCATCCCTGCATATATAAGTATAAAATGGCTTTGAGCCGTAAGGCTCATCTTCAGGGATAGTATATTGTGGACAGCTAACTTGGTCAGAGTCTGTTTCTTGCACGCAATATGAGCTGTCAGCGCAGGCAGGAATAGTCATATCAAACCTGTTAGTCTTGCAGACATGCACTGTTTTTTTGTCTTTTATTTCGCATGAGCCGGGCTCTAAATCTTCATCTACCCACCTTCTCTGGTCCGCAGGCGTGCCTTCCGCGTCCCTTAAATTACCTTTGCTGTAACAGTAAACATCAAAATGTATCCTGCCAAAGTTTTCATCACAATAATAGCCGAGATCATCATCTGAATCCCAATTACAGCCATAAGTCATGCCCCAAAGCATTTCTCCTTCTTTAACCTCTATCCTGTTTGCAGGGTTGTTCATTTTGTCAAGCCATCTTTGAGGAATCTCCTCTTCATCTGTGCCTCCATCGTGTATTTTTATGCCGTTCCTGTTGTAGGCATAGAAATGTTCCTCAGAACCAAGATTGTCCCAAATGTCCCCAAAAGGCGGCAAGGCGCCGATTTTGCATGACGCATGTGCGCCCATTATGCAGCCAGGCTCATCATCATCATAGGCATATATCTCATAATTAAACGCCCCATCGTCGCCAAGCCCGATAATGCCCTGGTAACTGTTCCAGATTCCATTTCCGCCTTCTGCATTGCAGGAAACAGTGTCATCCTGGCCGCTTGTCTTAGGGCATCCCTTATTATTAGGGTAAGGGTCATTGTTTCCAACGCAATTACATAAGTCCATGTCCTTTTTCCATATTTCAAAATAAGCTGACTCAGCAAGGCGAGTAAATTTAATGTAACCATCGCATGGCATCACATAACTGCCTCTGGTGGTTCCGCCAATATAGCCCCTGTCATAATAACTCCATACCCAATTTGTAACCTTTCTTGAGGTATCAGTATATGTTCCACCCGACCCTGCAAGTTCAAGTACATAATCATTAATATCATTGTATATTACTGCTTCACCTATAACTGAATGATTATAGATATTATACCCATTGCAGTTATCATCTATTTTGTTGCATCTTTCAGGAGCACCCGGATATATTTTTGGATTATTGTCATGGCAGTCCTCATAATTTGTAGAATTATCACCGTCAGGGTCTGCATTGCCCCTATGTGCAAGCATGGTTATTTTAAACCTAACCTCGCGGTCATCCGGGCGCTTTTTTGCATAGAATATTATTTTTTTAACGCCTGTCGGCGGCAAGTCAAACTGGACAAGAGCCCCCGGCCTGTCGGAAGGCAAATTCTTATCCTGATAAAACTCATAAGGACGTATAATAAAATAGTACATCATGTCTTGATGGGCGGGCATCCGCTGAGAGAATACAGCACTGGAAAGCCCATATCTGTTAGGGCGTATAGGAAATAACTTATGCTCATTATCCCACAAATCAATGTACGTGAAGTTCGTCATCCATACTCCTTTGCCTTCAACAACCTCTACTTTTATCTTGCCTTCAAGAAGCGTCGGCTCTTCTGCAGTCCAATCAAAACGTTCCCATTCAGCACTTCTTGTTACTTTTTCAATGGGAATTGGATTCGGCGTTTCTGTTTCTGCGCTTTCCGCGGCAAGCTTGAAATCACCATACTCATAGGGTTTAAACAACTCTGCCCCCTCGCCCATTATGCAATCCGGGTCTGTGCTGTCTATTACTGACTGCCCTGCATCCGGCTCTCCCATTATTTCATTGCCGTCAAGCCCTATCTTCCAGCAGTCCCCGTCGCATTTATTATCAGAAACAGGAAAACAGCAGTTCCCTTCTTCATTTGTACACACTGCAGGGCATAATGGATCAGCTCCTTGCTCGCATGCGCGGCTGCATTGCACAGATTCGCCAGGCTTGCAGCCTGCCAGCATTTTGCAAAACGAGAAGGTAACCTGCTCTCCCCTGTTTATCTTCCCGCTGGAGCCAAGAATATTATATGCCTCATAGTCCCCGCAGCCGTGGCTTATGCACCATTCTGTTTCAGCAAGCTCGCCAAATGCAGAAGGATCTTTTTCAACAATAGCATAAATCCCGGGAGAGCGGATTGGGGCTTTGATTGTATATGCACCCGTTGGGGCACCCACAGAGGTGATCTTCTCTTCCGGCGGCTGCCTGTCTTCAGGAGGCAAAAGCTCCCATTGCCCTTCTTCCTCATTATACTTTGCAACAGCTATTTGCTTTGGGTCAGTGCATGAAATCTGCCCCCGGGGATAAACTGAGATTCTTGCAGTGGAAAAATCAGATGGAAATGTCATCCACTCGCCAATAGCAGAACGACCCTCTTTCAAATCTATTTTATAGATTAAATTTCTAATAATTATATCGCACCGATGGAAACCCATTGCATAGCAGCTTGTAATGACTGTGGCTTCGTAAGTATCGCTTAATCCTATATCCGCAGTTTCCCCGCCATATGCCAGCGTAGCAATAACAACTGCTAGAATCAATGCAAAAGGGAATATATTTTTCATTGTGGCTGATACACCCCTCCTTTCAATGGCAATGTTACAGTGAATGTGTCAAATGATGCAGTATTTGCACCTTCTTCAATATGCACTTTAAACTTTGCCTCAGCAGCAATCTTTGTTGGCGGAATCTTAATGTCACCATAGACAGCAACAACCATCTCATTGACACGTCTTATGATAAGCGGCCTGAATTGATTTAAGTTGATACATCTTTCTGCATGATCTTCCACAAGTATTGCCACCTGCGCATAATAATCCTCAAAAGAAGTTATGCCTGGAGACGCGCCGACATTTGAATTAAACACCGCATCAACCAGCGCCTCCTTCAAGCAATCCTCAACGTGCTCCTTCACCATCTGCGACTGCTCTGTGAAGGAAAGCGCCTCTAAAGTCTCTGTGCCTGCCACTGCCTTTGCTATCTGCTTTCTCATTGAAATGCCGAACACAATTGCAACAATTATTATGATTCCCAGAATAATGAATATGGTAACCTGCCCTCTTTTTTGCATGCAATTAAGGAATATGCCAATATATATAAGCTTTTGGTTAAAAATAAATTATCTGGAATTATCCCTTTCTCTTATTCATAAAATCCATTATATCAACAATTTCCACTCCATTTATGGAATAAGCCACCTTGCTCTTATCAGGCACAAACAGCAGCTTTCTTTTTGCATTAATGCGCGAAAGAGTTGTTTCTGACTTTAGAATGTCCTCTTTATCCAGCTTTCCTTTCCATTTGATTTCTGCCGCAATTTCCACCTTGCCAAACTTCATAAGACAGCAATCAATATCATAATCCTTTTCCAGTACAACCCCTTCTATTAGCCCATAATATTCCGCAAGAAAAGAGCGAACTTGCGCTTCTATAATCCTTGGAATCGCCTCATTAAACATTGCAGAAGCAAATGCTCCAAAGGAAGCAGATTCACTGAGGTTGTATTTTTCATCGCCATAATAATATATTTGAATTAAAGGGGAAGGGAGCAGATAAATAAAACTTTTTTTATTTTCTACTTTTACTCTTTTAATAAGCCCAAGATGCATCAGATTGTTGAAATAAGGCTGCAAAGCGCCCTGGTTGTCTTTCGGAATAAGCCCTTTGGAAAAAAGGAAGCTTGAAATTTCAGTGGAAACCTGTTTTCCGGATGCAATTGCGCGCAAGACACCCTCATAAACGCTGCTGAGGCTCCTTTCCTCTTCAGTGAATATCTCCCCAATGAGCGCCGGCACAGCATATTTGCTTGCGGACATAACTTCAAGAAATAATTCCTGCGGCTTTATGCCCTTTTTATAATAAGGTATTACCAATGGCTCCTGCATCAGAACCGCGAGCTCGAGCATTTCTTTTTTGCCTGCGGAAATTTTTGCCATTACATCCCGTATGCTTATCAGCCCTAGCGGGAATTCTGCAAATAGTCCGAGAAGGGGTGATTTTGGGCTTATTAGCTCTTTTGCCAAATGGAATGTGGAAGAAATCAATATGACCTTCCCTCCGCCGCCGATAAAATGCAGGTAATCCATGAAGTCAGTTCCCAGCCTATGGAACTCATCCACAACAACTGTCTTTTTATCCTTTACAAGGCGGACAAATATTTGCCTGAATGCGCTGTAATTCATGCCATCCCCTGTCTTTTCGCTGATTATCGCCTTGTCCCGCTTGACAAAAAAATAGTCGTCATAATGCACAAAATTTCTTATGAGGAATGTCTTTCCCGTCTTTCTCCTGCCGTAAACAAGCGCCCAATTTTTAATTCGGCTTATTCTGCTTGCCTCAACAGGTCTTTCTATAATCATGGTTATAATAATGACAGTTATAATATTTAAGCTTTTCGGCTAAATAATTATAATGGCTATTATAATAATGAGAATTAAAGCACTTTGGCCGCAAAGAGATATATTGATAATTCGGTTCAAAATGCCATATATCCCGCCGAATTATCCATAATATCCTGAGTTTGACATTTGCTCTTGATTCTTGAAAATTTAGGTTTTAACGATAAAAATAAAAACTGTATTCTCTGGCGGCATATGTCACCGGCATCAAAATAGGCTGGCAATAAAAACTATTCAGGAATATCCTCTTCCCGAATAACGACCCTGCCTGAATAAGCTGCGTTCCTTGCCGCTTTTTTTACCAGAATTAATGCCTCTTCTCCCAGCTGCTTTGAAATTTTTTCAGCAGCCTTCCTGCCGATTTTTCTTTTCTCTGATTCCGCAATCTTCTTTATGCCGGCAATAGACACGAGTTTCATAATAAAGACACCATAATGCTTTTTTTCTTATAGTTTAAATGCCATGTCTGCAGAAATTGCTCAAACCTCAGGCTGTTTGATGCAGGCACAATAACAGCCCCCCGGCCCAGCGGCTCTGCCTTCAATTCAGAGACTATGCCTTCTTTTACCCTTCCGCTAAGCGCATACACAAACCTTGTCTTATCAGTTTGCGTAAGCCCTTTAAGCGTGTATGTAAAAAGCAAATATCCCTTGAACCCCATTCTTTCGCAAAAAGGCGCATTATGCAAAAGGCTGTACCCTTCAACAAGCACTGCCTGCCTTGCAAGAAAATCGCTTTCAAAAAGCTCGGGAAGGTTAATTGTTTTTATGTCAATGCCTTTCAGCTTTTTCGCAAGTTTTCCTTTAAGCTCCTGCGCTGTTTCCGCCCTGCCTTTAAGCGGCATTTCCCTGAATATCAAGAGCGCATCAATATCCCCCGGCTCTTCCTTCCCCTTTGCAGCAGAGCCATATAGCACAATATCAAAAATATCCTTGTTTTTTGCTAGCTTACTGCATTCTGATTTTAAGAAGCTCAAATAATCTTTTTGCATCATCTTTCAGCATCTCCGAGGTTTCCTTATTAAGCCGAGCCTTATAGCTGTCCTGGTAAAAAGAAGGGTGGCTTGATTCCAATATCCTGAACCTGTCCGCGTGGCTTGAAGGCGCCCTGCCTTCTTTTAAGAGGATATAAAGGTCGCAAAGCGCGGATATTGCCTTAAAAAACAAAGTCACTGCGCTGTTATACTCGCCTTTTTTTTCCGCCTGCAAGGCATTGCGGTAATATTCCCTTGCGTTCTCTTTCAATATTTCCTTCAATTCGCTTGGCATTTGTATAATATAACACACATCTCATTTTTAAACTTTTCTGTTATATAGTATAACTAAGGCATATAATATAACAAAAAATGTAAAAAGGGTGATTAAAGTTATATAATATAACAAAAGAAAAAATCCAATATTGCCAAAAGTCCTTTATCTCGACATTGCATCCAGCTTCTTTCTCACTGACTTGCCAAACAACCTGCAGACAGGTTGATCATCAAAGCAGTATGCGCTTCGCTTAGCTGCTAGAAACACTCCAAACAATTCAGATACTTCCTCAAGCAATACCTTTATCTCGACATTGCATCCAGCTTCTTTCTCACTGACTTCTCAAAGTTCAGCTTCTTCAGAAGCTCCTTGTACCTGTTCCTGATTGTGACTTCTGTGACGCCTGCAATGTCAGCAACTTCCCTCTGGGTTCTTTTCTCATTATTCAAGAGAGCAGCAACATAGAGTGATGCAGCTGCAATCCCGGTAGGGCCCCTTCCTGAAGTCAATTCTGACTGCTGAGCCATTTCCAGCAATTCAACAGCCTTGCTCTGGGTTTCGGCTGACAATTTCAATGCAGATGCAAACCTGGGTATGTAGTCAACAGGGTTGCTCGGCAGGATTCTTATTCCAAGCTCACGAGTAACAAACCTGTAAGTCCTTCCGATTTCCTTCTTGTCAATGCCGGAAGCTTCCTCTAATTCATCAAGGGTTCTCGGGACTTCGTGCCTTCTGCAAGCTGCGTACAATGCGCCTGCAACAACTGATTCCATGCTTCTTCCCCTTACCAATCCCCTTTGGACTGCAAGAGTGTAAATTCTCGCTGATTCCTCTTCAACGGATTTTGGAAGCTTAAGGAATGAGGCAACCCTTTTCAGTTCAGCTAATGCCAGTTTAAGATTTCTTTCAATTGCAGTACTGATTCTGTACTGCCACTTCCTTAATCTGAAAAATTTATTTTTTCCTTTCATGCCGAGCCTGTAAATATCCCCTTTCTGCCCGACATCTGTGCCGAGGCCTCTGTCATATTTGGTATTATGCAGGAATATTCCTCCCCTGCCCCCTACAAAATTCTCCTCCCCGGGAACAGAGATGTCATAAGCATATTTGGATGTTGGCTTTGTTTTTGTTATTCCTGTTATCTTGAGATAAATAAAAGGCGCTTCTGCGATTTTTAGCAAGCCAGAATCATTATGAAGCCTTGCAATTTTTATCGCCCTTTCCCTGCTGATTCTTGCATTTTTCCTGCAGCCCAATTCCCTATAGTATTTTTCGTGCACAGGCACAAGCGAGCCTATGCTGCCCTTGCCCTTGCTTATAGGCAGGGAATTTATGAGCCCGAGCTTCAAGGCAGCTTCAGGGTCGGCAATTTGCGTTTCAGTCATGAGGCTTTCCCTTATTTCCTGGCCAGTGCTTTCAAGGATATGCTTTGGAATAAGCGCTTCTGTATAGCCTGCCTGAATCCCTATCTGCTGGTAAAGAGTTATAATATCATTGCTCAGCTGCCCGCTTACAGAGCATGTTGAAACATGAACAGTCGGCCTGTTGCCTGCATTTTCCCTTACAAATAAAGAGCCGTCGCCATTGATGTATGCCCTGAGAAAAGCCTTCTTCATATTATCAGGCAGGGAATAAACCAGCTCAGGCACCCTCTTTTGCTTTGCGCAGCTTCCGGCCAACAAGACATCCCTGAAAAGCATGCTCAGCAGCTTGCTTCTTATCTCAAGTTGGACAGCGCTTCCTTTTGGATACACCTTTGGCGCCATGCCAAAGATTTTGCTGGAAAGCTCCCTTACCTCCTCAATGTAAGCGGTTTCATGCGCGCCGAAAGAGAACACAACCGAATGCTCTGTGCAGTGGCCTTCGCTTGCGTAATACCCAAGCATCCTGCAGAAGCCTTCTGTGATTGGGATTGAAAGAGGAAGCTCGTTTGGCCCGCTGTAAATCCCTATTCTTGAGCCGCTGAAATCAAATTCCATTGCCTCAGCAACTTCCAAAAGATTCTGCAGCGCCCAAAGAGGCATTGTGCCGCGCCTTTTCCAATCCTTTATCTGCCTTGCGTCAACATCCATCTTCGGCAGAATCTGCCTTGCATTCAAAAACAGCCAATCATCGCTGATATTTCTCAGGTATATGTTCTTGTGCTTTCCCGACAGCCTGAAAAACTCATCAAGTATTTTCAGCTCCATGTCAGGGTGGATTGCGGACGGCAGGTATAAAGGAGCCACGATAAACTGCCCTTCATGCAAGCCGCTGACTTTTGCGGGAATAATTTTGGAATTCTCAACTGTGAAAACGCTGTGCGCCCCTGTGGCTTTTACATTTTTTCCAAGCTCAAGCTTTATGTCATACATCTCCTTGACAGGATGCCTTGACACCTCCTGTATTCCCTTGAACTTTATGTTATATTCATTGTCAAAGCAGACAGCCTTTTTTCCGCCTGGTATATTTGCATATTCCACATGGCCTTCTGTCTTTACATTTTTGCTTTTTGCAAGAATATTGTCTACGAACTCGCCTATTTTTACAACCCTTGTTCTCTTGTTTTCCTGCACAAGAATCGGCTCGGCATAATCCACGCTATAGGTCATGGGAGCTCCAGTCCTTCTTCTTTTTGAAGCCTGGTCGTGGTCAAACTCCCGCCACTCCTGGCCAAAGTCAACCATCCTGTCTTCTATAACCAGCCCGCAGTTCCTGCATATGATTTCGCCTTTTTCCTGGTGCACTGTAAGATTCAGAGAACGGCATTCCGGGCATTGCTTTATTGATGTGCTCATTTTATCCTCCGCGGCTGGGCGCCTATTGTTGTATCCCAATATATATGTTGCATTATATTCGAAAATATTGCATATTTTCGGATATCCGAAAACATATGTTCTCTAACATATGTTTTCGAATACAATAAAATTTATAAAAGAGTTGTCTTCTCTATTTATAAACTTTTCGGTGTTTTGCGTGATACCGAATGAG
>JASEIA010000033.1 GCA_030018575.1 Nanobdellota archaeon
TAATGCCCCACAGCTTGCTGTGATTGGGATAGCCTTTGCCATGTTATTGTTTACTTTTAGGCCCTGCATCCAGGATAAGCAGCATCCCTTATGGCTTTTCCTATTGCTTCCTGGCCCGCTGCGTTTGGATGCAGGAACTGCCCGGAAGCATGATACTCTGTTTTCATTGCGCCCGGGTTTGCAGGGTCGTTAAGCACATTGTAAACATCAACCTTGACATCGGCATTTGATTCAGCCATTATCCACCTGTTGACAATTTCCTGGTTCCTTTGGCATGCTGCTGTCCAGCCAAAAGTGCCAGTTGTCCCTTTCCATGGAGTTATTGTAAGCGCTATAACCCTTAAGCCCGCATCTTTTGCTTTTTTATACATTGCCTGCAGGTCCCTCTCGACTGTTGTTTTGCCGCCACATATGTTATTTACGCCGGCCATGATTATCACATCGTTATAATTGTTTGCCAAAATTGCGCTGTCAAACCTTCTGGCAATGGCTGTTGAGCCCTGCCCTGAAATGCCGTGCTCAAAGAAGTCAATGTTCGCAGCACTGCATTGCATGTTGAGGTAGTTTACATACCCTCCGTCCTGCGTAATTGAGTCTCCTATTGCACCTACTCTTTCTGTCCGCGCATTCGGCGTAACTCCCGCCCTTGCCTTGGGCCTGCAGCACACGCCTGTTGAGCATGAGCCGCTGGTTTGAGTCTCATACCTGTCAGTGCACCCTGCCTTGCATGTGCCTCCTGCTGTTATGCAGTTGCCGCCTGTTGATGTTGTGCCCGAAGTAGCTGCACTGGGAGAACCAGTTGGTGTGCCGGTAGATGCTGCCGCCGTGCTTCCTGTTGCCCTCGGAGGATATACCCAAATTTCAGGCCGCCACTTGTTGCTTGGCTTATTATTCAACGCCATAAATGCGCCAAGCTCTCTCGCGCCAACACCCCCATACATGTCAATCTTGCAGGCTGGCTTATATTTTCCCCTAAAGGCTCCGCCGGTGTCTTCTGCAAAATACCATCCGTTAAGGGGATTGCCTTCATTGAATTTTAAGTATACCCTTGAGCCGTAGGGAATAAAGCAGCCCGTGCCTTCATCAGGATTGACAGCGATGGTCCTGTGCGTTTCAGGCTTTACGCCTGTTTTTGTATATCCGCGCTCATTTGCAGTTGTTTTTGCAACCCCTCCTTCAAAAGCAGTTTTGCTTATATCTGTGTAGCTGTAAACCTTATCCCTGCAAATACTGCTGCCTTCACATAATGTAACTTCGTAAAATCCCCTGTCGCTCATTGGAAGATTGCAGGCGCCGTACCAGCATATTTTTTTATCTTCAACTGTTTTGCAGTTTTTCATGCGGCTCTGGCTGCTGCAGTCAGCGTAGGTTTGGCAGGCTGCCGCACTTTGGTATTCCGGCCTTGCTTTTATCACATTATTGTCATCTAACATGCCGCTATACCATTTTGAGCCGTCTGCCCATCCAGGCTTGTCGTTGCAGTCTGCCGTGTAATAAACAGTAGCTGTTATTGTCCCTTCGGCAAATGTTGAAGCCCCTGTTGGAATCGTGTCTGGCGCCGCTCTTGAAACAAGCCCTTTCATAAGTGATGTAACAACGCGGTTTTTCTGCGTTTCAGGGTCCAAGTCAACATAAGAGCCGTAATCAACTATATTTCCTGCTGTTCTTGCGCCTGCATTGTCATAAGCAATCTGCATTCCTGCCACAGGCACAATCGCAGTGCCTGAAGAGCCTGTTGATGCCGCTTCTGTTGCTTCACTGCTTTGAGCAGCGCTTTCCGCCCTCCTTTCAACTTCCACGCACTGCCCGCTTGTATCGTACTTGCAGCTAATTCCTTCACCATTTTTGGCTTTGCCAGTGCATGCCCGGCTCTCGCACATGTTCTTGTCATTGTTCATTTCAGAGCAGCTTGTTAATTTTGAGCACGTGTGGCATCCATTAAAAAGCGGCTGGGCAGATAATGCCATTGTCCTTGGCACATAATAGCACATGCCTTGGTTGTGGCATTGGGGTTTGGTGCAGTACATGCCGCAGTCATTGCACTTGTTCTCCTCAATCCGCGCCTGCTGCCCTGCTTCTTCTGAAACCGCAACCCTGAAAACAAAAGGCTCGTTCATATTAGATGAAGTCTGGTAAAGTGTTTCAAAGTTCTTTACATATTGGTTATAAACCGCTTCGTCAACCGCCAGCGTACTGCGCAGCTCAGCAAGATTATTCTTGTAAACATCATATAGCTCCTTTACTTTTTGCCGGTATTCGCTCACAAAAGCAGCAGGCAGTTCCCGACCTGTCAAGAACGGAGCAATATCTGTCTCAAACTTATCAAGGTATATGAAGTACAATGCTTCCAGGTCATACTCAAACCTGTCAAGCAGCCTTGAAAACTCCCTTTTCGGGTCTTTTTGCGCGCAGTCCTTTGCAGCCTTGTCCATCAGCTCTGCATACTTGTAGCCTGCCTGCGCAGCAATCTTCGGGGTTATTGTCCTTGTTTCAAGGTATTTGTATTCTGACATTGCATTTGCAATGCCGCCGCATGAGTCAGTTGTTATTTTCTCTATTTTTCTTAATTCCTCAACGCTTTCCTTATATTCAAGCGCGTCAATGCCCATCTCTTCCCGTATTGACCTGAATCCTGTTTCGTCAAGCGCGTTTGAGACCTCTCTCATCCTGTCGGCGTCGTTTATGGTCACTGTCCTCATGTCAATCCAGCACTTGCCCATGGACCTTCCTGAAGAATCCTTTCCGCAGGTTCCGACTTCCCTCCAGTCAGTCGGGTTCGTGCCCTGCCCCGGGTTCTGCAGTGAGCATACTCTTTGCACGCCTGAGCTTAACAGCCCTGACTTTTCAGGCAGGGGAATGCTTCCCAATGACGGGCTTGTTCTTGGAACTGATGCAACGCAATCCTCTTCAGACTTAATCTGCCTCTGCGCCTCGTCTGAAACAATCAGGTCTGAAAGATAGTCAAGGGCAAAGTCAGTGCTTACCTTGCCGAAGCCGCATTCTGTATTGCCGTTCAGCGTGATGCAGACATTGTCATAGCCTTTTGGCGCAATGCAGTCCAGGTTAAAGGAAGCAATGCCTCCCTTTTCAATCGAGCCCTGCCTTCCCTCGCACCTTTCTGTTGCATAAAATACATCATTTGTGATTGAATTCTTCAGGAATACAGAATATGTTGCAGGATTGTCTTCTCCTGCATATACATGGTAGAATACTCCATACCTTGACAGCTGCTGTGTTTCAGAGTATCCGCTCTCATCGACAATTGCAGTGTACTGCGGCGGGCTTTCAGGCTGTGCAAGCTGGTCAAAGAACTCGCCGAATGCAGGCAGCTTTCCGAATATTGCCTGCTTGCAGATTTCAGTGCCAATCTCTCCGATGCTTCTTGATTGGTATGATGCAAACGCAGTTGTTGCATACTCTTTTGTGAAGAATGAGACTGAATCCTCCACATTCTGTATGCTTGAGTCAAATGTAAGATATTCCCCTCCGCCTTGTTTCTGGTCAAGGAAGGTTTGTGAAATCCAGTTGAATATTCCGCCTTTCATGTTTATGATTGCCATTGCCTCTTTCCAAATCAATTCGCAGATGAATACTGAGCGTATCTTGTCGCAGATTCCGACTGACACTCCCTGGACCTGCGCTGTCTTCAGGCATTTAACATATCCCCTCAATACTGATTTGATGTTCTGCAGTCCCGCCAATACTCCTGTAAGGCATATTGGGACAGGCTCGTATGGTATGTCGAAGTTATGCAGGCCCAATACAATAGAGCCAATCAGCCCTGTCTGCACAACATCATTCACCTGCCATGCCCCTCCCATATTGAATCTTGACGGCGGGCACATGACAGGGTCGCAAACTCCAAACAGCATCCTGCAGTCATCAGGGTCCATCACATCATAGCATGTTGCGCTGCTTCTTGAGGCGTCTAAATTTGCCCTCGAAGTGCTTACGCCAAAGTTCCTGCCGCACATGCTAAGCACCTGGCCTTCTGAGTGCTTTCCTACCCTTGTCGCCTGCTCAATCAGCCTTCTGTGCGTTGACTCCATCCCAGGCCTTTCAAGCATGCTCTGGTGCTGCACAAGCACATCATCCTCATTGCATAATAAGCCGTCTTCTCCAACATTCCATTCCTGTATCACGCTTGGGCTCCCGTCCTTGTAGAAGTCAAGCACTTTTACATAATTGCCATTAGTGCACGTAGGTATGCAGTAAGGCTTGCCGTCAGAGTAAAACTCCCCAATGGCCCGCGGATTGTAAGTTGGGCTTGTCTGCCCTGTTGCATAAGCAGTTGTCATTGCAACATAGAAGTTGCCTTCTTCGTCAACATACACATTTCCCTGGTTTGTTCTTAAGGGCGCATTGGGGTTTCTTTCATACGCAGCCTCAACCCTTGCTGATTCTGCTGTTAAGTCCGCCTTAAGCTTCTCGTCCATCCCCTCAAGATACCTCGGGCTTTCAGCGCTCATTGCATCTGCAAGCCCCCTCTGGTAGTCATTTACAGTCGCTTCCTGAAGTATTATTTTTCCGTGCGGGGTGTTTGAGTAAAGCTGCCTTCCTTCTCTCCTGATTGTTGCAAGCGGGGTTGCGCCTATTGTTTCTATATAAGGGAAGTCCCCTGACCTTGTGTCTGGCTCTGCAAGGTGCGACTTATACAGGTCTGAAAACAATGTTGCCTTGTCCTGCTCGCTTAATGCGCCAAAGTTTTTGTAATGCGCTTCAACATCGCTTACAGCCGCAAGGTATGCTTCCTGCTTGTTCGTATTCTCAAGCCGCATGGATGAAAGTTTTGTGTCCACTTCGCTCCTCAGGTTGTATTCATAGCCTTTGCCGCTTGTTTTCCCTGAAAGGCTGCTGTAATCAGGAGAATCCTTCATAAGCTGCCAGTACCTGTAGTCCCTCAGCTGTTGCGGCGAGTACAAGTCATCTCCCATGTAATCCTCATATTTACTCAAGTCAGTGTATTTTGAAGTGATGTTCCTGTACCAGGGCTGGCCCTTGTAATTCTCCATCTCTTTATTTACAGTGTTAATAGCATCCTGCGAAGCGTCTATTGTTGACTCTATCTGGCCTGAATTATCAATGACACATTCATTGTAATCCTCATACATCCTGCCTTCGCCGCTGTTCTGCCTGCAGTAAGCATCCCATCCTGAATTTCCGTCAGGCCCGTGCATTGCAAACCTTCTCGCCTGTGTCCTTGACATGCCGCCGAAGAACGAGTTCTTGAGAGTGAGGTAGCCGAAGGTTACAAGGCAAACTTTTTTCCACACAACCACAATGTTATTCAGCGCGCTTATCACTTCGTCAAGATCTTCTATCACTGCCTGGGTTGAATTGATTTTGTCGCTTATCTCATCAGGTGTCCATTGTATTGCCCGCTTTTCAACCGGAATGTGTATTGTGAAGTTTGTGTTGCTTACAAGCGGCGCGCCTGTGCCCGGTATTACGGTAACTATTGCGTATTTCTTCAGGTCAACTGACTTCAGCCTTACAGTTCTGTATGATGGGCTCTCGCCAGAAGAGCTATAATCCAGCCTTACATCGCTATTAAGCGGAAGGGCTTTTACATTTGCCCTATATCCTCTTGGAGGCGCCGCCCTGTATTTTTTCTCTATTACAACAGATTCCGGGCTTATGTCGCGCACAAGCCAGTTGTACTGCCTTTGCACTCCATCTTCGCCTGTTTCTGTTATGCCCATTGAAAAAATTCCGTTTCCGGCCTTGAGCTTCTTTGTCCCTTCTATTTCAACCTCAATTGTTGCAGAAGGCTGCTCTGCCTCTGCCTGGAAAGGCATGTCAAGCACCATGACCCTTATTGAAACTCCATTGTCCTCAAACTCGCCAATCTTGTATCTTGTGTGCAGCTTTGCATCTTCCTCAAGCTCTGTGATTCTTGTTTTTGCAAGGGGTATGAACTCTCCCATGTTGTTCTTAATTGCCAGCCTGAAGTATTTCAATGCTGTCTCAGTGTCCCCAAGCCAATAGTATATCTCCCCGAGCTTGTAATTAGCCCTGTCTTCATACAGCACGCCCTTGTCATCCTTTATGCCGAAGTAAAGCTCAGCAACCCTCTTGAACTCCTCTGCAGCTGTGCAGTAAACCATTTCCTGCGTTGATTCCTTTATTACCTTAAGCCATTGTTCCGGCGCGCCCCCTTCCCTGAAAAGCAGTACCTTGTTCCTGCAGATTCCCTCGCCAGCGCCTGGTGAGATGGCGGGCGCGGCTGTTTTTGCCGCAGGGGCTGCTTCAGCCTGTTCTATAATTTCTGATTCCTCTCTGCTTGCTTCTGCGAAAGTGCTTGCTACCTTTGCTTTATCAAAGACACTCAGTATGCAGCATTGTGCATTTGCGTTGGTGCATAATTCTGCATCCCTATATATGACTCCTGCCTCATTTTGGTTGCAGGTTTGCCTGCAGTTTCCTATAAGCCCTCTCCTTGCTCCA
The DNA here is from genome assembly GCA_030018575.1 of Nanobdellota archaeon. Classification (GTDB taxonomy): domain Archaea; phylum Nanobdellota; class Nanobdellia; order SCGC-AAA011-G17; family GW2011-AR17; genus UBA9640. The sequence continues at coordinate 6,448 of JASEIA010000033.1, forward strand.
TAGCTTGCGCAGGTTATCTGCTCCATGGCTGAAAAGGCTGTTGGCGCGGCTGTTACTCTTGCGCCACTTGTTCCGGCAGCGCTTCCCTGCGCCCACACGCTGAACCCTGCAATGTCCGCTCTTGCAAATGCGCTTTCATCAAATATAGCAGAAGAATAATCAGGCTCAACAAGCCCGCGCGAGACAATGCTTCCTGCGCCTGCATTCACGTCAACAATCATGTGCCGGGTTATTCCAACGCCTGGCAGGTTTCTCTTATCACTGCCGACAGGGCCTGCTGCAATCACATTAATTCCGTCTGTTGTCCCTTCATAGAATACGTGCGCGTGCCCGTGGATGTATGCGGCAACATTATTCTGCTTAAACAGGGACTTAATTTGGCTGTTTGGAGCAATCTGTTCCCCTCCGCTTTGTCCGGAATCAGCAGGCAAAATCCTTGTCAGGGGCAGGTGCCCGAAAACAATAATCCTCTTTCCAGCCGCCTTTGCTTTGCCCAATTCATCAGCAAGCCAGCTCATTTGCGCACTCCCAAGCTGCTGTTTTCCTGCCTCCAGCACGATAAAATAATTGCTTCCGTAATTGAATGAATAATATAGCGGATAATTTCCATTTTCATTAATTGCAACAGCAGGCTTATGCTGATTCCAGTAAGCTACATACTCATTTTGTCCCTCACCGTACATGTCATGGTTGCCCAAGACAGGTATCATCGTAATGCCTGCATCATTAATCTTTTCCCATGTTTCTGTTGTAAACAAATTCCACATCGCCCTTGCGCCTGCAGCTGTTTCTCCCGGATTTCCGCTTGTTATGTCACCTGTAAAAACCACAAAGTCAGGATTCTGCGCTATTGCTCCCCGTGCTGCGCTTGTTCTGAGGCTTGCACCTCCGCCGCTCTTTGTGTGCATGTCGCTCATCACGACGAAGTTAATGCTGCTGCCTGCCGCAGTTGCGGAACTTTCAGTGCCGCAGCAGTACCCGCTTCCTCCAGGCATGCTTGAGCAAGCAGAAACCATGTACTGAATTTTGTCTTCTTCGCAGGATTCTGATTGGCATATGCCTTTTCCTCCTGCGCATGTTATCGGCGTCTCGCTTGGAGTTAAATATCCTGTCTCTGCAGACGCGCTTCCTTCCTGGGTTAATCCTGCCGCGTCCCTAACATCTTCGGCAGCTGAATCGCTCACATATCCCAAAACATCTGCCGCGCCTTCCGCAATCTTCTGGAAGAATGTCTTTGACACTGTTGCAGTGTCCCTCGGGCCTTTCACGACAATCTCGTAAGTAACCTTGTTTGTCCTTGGCTCTTTCACAACATTTATCTGCGTCACTTTAAGCGAAGAGCCAGGGTAAAGCCTTGAGCCTTCTGTAACAATGTATTCTTTCTCTTCTCCATTGACATTAACCCTTATCCTTGCCCTTTTCTTTGCAGAATCAATTATGTCGATGAGCTTTACCCTGAAAGCGTTTGTCATGAAGTCAGATGCGGCGCTCATCCTTATCGGGTCTGATGTTTCCCCCTCGTTAAGCTTAAGGTCTTTTAAGGGCCGCGGTGTTCCTGTGAACGGCCACTGCAGGTCCTGCCCGCCGTAAACAGTAAGCTCTGCGCTGCCATCTCTGATTGAAGTTGCCCTTATTGCGCCCCTGCCTGCAAAGAACCTGTAATCATTGAAGTTGGGGTCCTGCTTCCATGCCGCCTCGTCAGTCCTTTCAGGCAGCAGCAAGTCCTGCTCAATCATGCTGTATAATCTTTCCGCATTTTCAAATGTGATTTGAGCTTTCATGTTAAGCTTAATCTTGTCAGGCACATCAGCCTCTTTCTCAATCTGCTTTAATGTCACTATTAAATACCCGAGGTTTTCCAATGAAATCTGCCTGGGCTTGATGTACTTTGGAGAACCGCGCACGTAATTCAGCGTTTCCTCATCCCCGGGCCTTATGTAAACCTGCTTTATGTTCATGCTGCCGTAAATAGGCTCTATATTCGACTGGCTTCCGATTAATCTTCCCGGTGTGATTCCTGTCAGGTATACATAAACAGGCACATCACCGTCTTCAACAACAGAAGCAGGCAGTATCTGCGGCTCATATCCTTTCACATTCACTATTATTGACTCGCCTGTCTGAGCTTCCCTTTTCTCTTCTTCCCAGTCAAGCAAGGCAGATGAGAATGGAGCAGTTATAATCAGCATGGAGAAAATTATTGCAATCAGCTTGTACCAAGGTAGCGCAGTAGCAAGGTAGCGCTGTCGCCGCCAACCCGCTTGCCTCCCCACTTTCCTACTTGCCATTTTTACCATTCCACCTTGGGCGCTATTGCATTCGCGGGGTTGTCAGCCATTGCAAACGCTGTTTCCATGTCTTCCACTGTTGAAGGAACTGCCGTGGCAGGCACGTAAAATATTATTTTTTGCCCCTTGCTGAAATCCTTCCTGCTGAAGTCCCAGACTGATGACGAGCCTCCGCTTACAACATTGTTCAGCGTCATGCCAGGCGTTGTTGTTGTGCTGCATCTTTGCTCAGTGAACCCAAGCAGCCCGAGGACATTCCTTGTGGGCTGCTCCACGCAGTGTGTTACTTCTTTTCCTTTTATAGTTATCTCAAATCCCTTTGAAACAAGGCTTGTCTGGATATTGTGCCTGCCTGCAACAAGCCTTATTTTTCCTGTCGCAGATGCTGCAGAAGCTGCAAATCCGTTTTCCTCGTTGCTGATGCTGATTATTGCTGTTTCCCCTACCTGCAGCGCCCTCTCAAACCCGCCCTCAACAACCATTATCTCATAATTAAATTCCTTGTAAGGCTCAAGCTTCAATGAATATGTATCCTCTGAAACAGTGCTCACAATCTGCCTTGCGTCAAGATATCCTTCCTTGCTTGCAGTCATCAGCGCGTTTGCGCACTGCGGCACTTTGCCTTCAAAGTATGTTTCCCTTGAATTCCTGTCGACAGAAGTTTTCCCGGCTGTGCAGACAGTGCTTATGCATTTTAGCTTTATTTCAGCGTCATTGACAGGCTGCAGGCTGCCTTCTGAGTCAGGAGCCAGGGAATATACCCTTGCCCTGCCCTGCGCCTCGCTGCAAATCCTGTTGTCCACATCAGGGATGTCAAGGGTCCCTTTCTTGTTTTCCCGCGGCTGGTTATTGTCAATCGCAACCATCACTGCAAACTGGAACACATACCCGTTTTCATCAGACAGGGTTACAAGAACAGGATGCATGACATCGTACACAAAATGATAATCATTTATGCAGAATATTGATGTCAGGAAAGCCATTGCGCTGTTTCCGACATCATTGAAAGGCTTTGCAGTCAATATCTCGCCATCTGATGGATAAACATCCATCTTGATAGGCCAGTCTGTTGAATAGCGGAAAGTTGAGCTTATTGCCTTGTGGCTTTTTGCCAGCGCATCCCATACAAAGTAATTATTGCTTCCTTCTGTGGCAGTGCCTTTCAGCTTTATGAACTGCATGTTTGCGTTCAGCGCCTTTTTCAGCTCCTGCTCAACACCTGATTTTGTCCATACTTTCGGGGCGCAAGTCATCTCAGTGCCTGAAAACGGGATTCCCTTGTACATTGCAAGAATGTCTATTGTCTTTTCTTCGAGGTAATAATCAGTGTTTTCCTTGTTCAGCAGCTCCCTTCCAATGCTGTACATCTCCCCTATTCTTGCGTCAGCCTTTGCGTAGATTTTCGGTATCCTGTAAACAAAGTCGCGCATCTCGACTTTTATCGGGAAGTCAACAGTGGCAAGGACAGCATCATAGTTTATTGAAACATCAGCATTAACCCTGCCGAAGCTTGCATTGAACCTGTCAAACAATTCAAAGTTAAGCGTGCATTCCCCTGACTTTTGCTTGATGTATTCTTCAAGCGCTGTTTCCATTTCATCCCTTGTGGGCGTGACTGTCTTCTGCACCCTGTTGCCCGCGATGTAAAACCAGAACGGCGCCTTCATTCCCGGGAGCACTTCAAGGTTTTCACTGAAAGGATGAGCCAGGCTCGGAATGCTTTTCTCTGCAGGAAGCTCAATGTATCCGCCCTGCATCCCCAACAGCGAGACTCCTTCGTCTGCAATTCCCGCAATGCAGTCCCGCACATACCTGTGGATTTCAGCCGCCTGCTCAGGCACAGCCAATGCAGCCTGCCTGTCCTTTTCCCACTGGCTAAGAAAGGCTCCCTGCCGCATCATTATTAGCAAAACAGCAAGGGCAACAATCACCAGTCCTACAGTTACATATAGCGTAACCTGCCCTCTTTTCAGCATGTAATTTTATAAGATTTAACTATATATAAAGTATTCGCCGCCTATATAAAACCCAAAAAAGCCAGCCGTCCGGCATTATTTCTGTTATTGCGCGGTTTTTGCAAAAATCCTAACCCGAAAAGCTTTTTAATACCCTATAGTTTAAATAATTAGCTTTAAGTCCGCCCCAGTGGCGCAGTGGCAGCGCGGCTGACTTGTAATCAGCAGGTCGGGGGTTCAACTCCCCTCTGGGGCTTTCATTACGGACCCGTAGTCTAGCGGCTATGACGTCTCCTTGACAGGGAGAAGGTCGAGTGTTCGAATCACTCCGGGTCCATTCATAATAATCTTCCGCGCCGCCGCAATACAGGCGGCGCTAGGCGGGCTAAGCAAAGCGCTTGCCTGCCGCAAGCTGATACGCACGAAACTGCGCCCAGTTTCGGCGCACCGAAAACCGCTAGTTTTCGAGTGAGGCTGCAAGCCTTATGGACCCATAGTCTAGCGGCTATGACGTCTCCTTCACAGGGAGAAGGTCGCCAGTTCGAATCTGGCTGGGTCCATTTAATATTCAAAAAATTATTTTAAAAAAATAAAGAAAAAAATCAGGCGGCTGCCGCCTCTGTTGTTTTGGCTGATTCTTCTGCCGCGTTTTCCTCTGCTTCAGCCTCTACTTCTTCAGCAGCTGTCGCTGCTGCAAGCTCTGCTGTCGCTCCTGCCTCTTTCAGCTTCAGGAAAATCTCGCGAAGCTTTGCATTCGCGTCCTGCAGCGCTTTCCTGGCTTCCTTTACCAATGCGTTAGCCTCATCGAGCTTTGCCTTCTTATCCTCGCCTGAAAGCTCAGAGGTTCTCACTTCAAGCAATAAAGAATGCGCTGACTTGAACTTTGTTTTCGCAAGCTCAAGCTTTGCCTTGAACTCGGCAACCAAAGGCTCAACAGCGGAAGTGTCTTTTCCGTTCTCAGCCATTCTTTCCATTACTCTCTCAAGCTTTGCTGCAAGGTGCTCTGCCTTAACAACTATGCCTGCCATTCTTGCGTTTGACGCAGACTCAATGTAGGCGTTTATCTTGTGCTTCATTTCCTTCCACGCAACAGCAAGCTCTTTTCCTGCCTCAACAATCGCTTCTTTTGTCTCTGCGCTTTCAATTTCTGTTTTTATTGCAGTGAACTTTGCAATCTGCTCGTCAAAGAAAGCAACTGCCGCGGCTTCTTCCTTATCTGTTAAGTATTCGCTTGCAACTGCTTTTTCCTTTCCGCTTTCAAGCGAATTCAATATTATATCTGCGTGCTTCAAGAGCTTTTCTTTTGCAGAAGCCCTAAGCTCTTCCCTTGCCTTTGCGCATTCCTCGCTTTCCGGGGATGCCTTGCATACCTTTGAAGTCTTTGCCTGCTCAAGCCTCAGCTTTGCTTTGTCCAGCCCTGCTAAAGCTTCCTGGTATCTTTCCCTTGCCTTTGCAAGATTTGCCTGCGCATTCGCAATCCTTGCCCTGTCAAGCGCCCTTGCCCTGAATTCCTTTGCTCTCCCAAACTGGCCAAGAACTTCATCATCCCTAAGCTCCTTCAGCTTCTGGATTCTCTCTTCCCTGTTTGCTTCAAACTGCTGGAGCTTTTCCCTGAATTTTGGCGCCGATGCTGCAATGTTGCCAAGCCTCTGTTGGAATTGCGCATTGCATTCCTCTTCTGTCTTTCCGGTTTCCTTGCACCGCTCAATAAGCTCTGCAACCCTTGCTTCATGCTTTGCAAGCAGCTCATCTTTTGCCTCAATAAGCTTTTGCCTGTCTTCAAGCGCTTTTTCCCTTGCGTCAAGCAGCCTTTCCCTGGCCTTTTCCCTGCCTCTTGCAGGCGCGTCTGTCGTGCTGTCATCTGCTGCATCTTCAGCAAATGCCAAAGGCAGCATTCCGACAACAAACAATGCCAGCACAAATATTGCCAATAATTTTTTCATTTTTATTCCTCCGTTGTTTTTTATCCTTTAATATTCATGCAGCTTTCCTGACTGCATACAGCATTAACGAGGAATTTTGTTTATATACATACTTTCAAAAGCGAAAAATAAATGGCTTATTCCTGCGATTAATGCTTTACAAAACTTTATGCGCGCTATTTTTCAAAAAACAAGCTTGTTTCCCCCTTCTTTCGTGAAAATAAGGGATATTCCAATAAATAAGAATATTTTTAAACATCAAAGCTGCTTATAATGGCATGCGAAAAAAATTGCTTGCGCTTGCTTTGCTCCTGCTTTGCATTAACATTGCGTATGCCGCGGAATTGAAAGGCGTTATATATAATTCTCAGCTTGAGCTGCAGAAGAATGCGATTCTTGAAATCAATACAGAGCCCAGGCAGTTGATTGTTTCAAAGGACGGGACTTACTCTTTCAATGTGCCTGAAGGGAATTACCTGCTTACTGCAAAGCTTCTGAACGGAAACGAGATAGAGCTTTTTGCAGAGGAAGAAGTGTCTGTTTCTTCAGAAGGCTCATACATCCTTGACATTATATTGTTTGATTACATTGAGGATGAAGCGCAGGTTGACATGGACATAAGCTCAGGGTTGGAGGAAAACAACAATATGTGGATTTATGTTGGCATTGCTTTTCTTGCGTTAATGCTTATTGCAGCTGTTCTTGCATTGAGATGGACCGGAAAGAAAGCAGGGGAAATGCAGAAAAATATTGAGAAAGAGCTTTCAAATGAAAAAAACATCGGCGCTGACCTTGAAAAAATAATAAACATAATAAAATCAGAAGGCGGAAGGACGACTCAGCTTGAAATCAGAAAGCACATCCCGCTTTCAGAAGCAAAAATCAGCCTGATGATTGCAGAATTAGAAGACAAAGGCATTATAAGAAAGATAAAAAAAGGCAGAGGGAATATTATTATTCTTAACAAATAACTATCTCTTCTTAATCAAGTCCCCAATCGTAAACCCTTCGTCTTCAGAAGCCTCTTTCCTTACCTCGACAGCTTCCGCTTCTTCAACAATCTTTATCCCCAGAAACCTCTCAAGCTTTCCTGCAGTCGCTATCGCCGGAGACATGTGCCCTGACTCAATCCTCTGTATGACAGACGCTTTCTCCGCAACAGCCTTTGCAAGCTGCTCCTGCGTCAATCCTTTTTTCTCCCTTGCATTCTTTACTTTGTTTCCCGCGCCTGAAGAAACTGAAATCTCTGTTTCAGCCCCCTTTAGCGCGGTTCTTGCAGCCTCTTTTTTCAACTGCTCTTTCTGCGCTTTCTTTCCCGCAGAAGGCAAACTAAAGCCAGATACCTTCTCGCCGTATTTTGAGCATGCATTGCAGACGCTCATTTCGCATCCTTCAATAATGCACTGGCAAAGAGCCGTGGCTTTTCCGCAGATTTCGCATTGTGGCATTTTACACCCCTTTTGTTATATAGTGAAATAGCAATAATCCCTATTTAAGCATTATTGGCTTGCAGCAGTTGCTTATTTTTTGCGGTTTTCCTCGCAAAACACCGTAATTGTTCAGCTTTCTGAAGCATTTTTGATGTATATTCT
>JASEIA010000034.1 GCA_030018575.1 Nanobdellota archaeon
GTGGCAAGTGGAGGTGAAATGGGCAATCGCAGCAAGCTGCGGGGTATCAGACCCAGACAGGAATGAACGCCTTAATCTGGATTTTAATTGCAACAATCGCAAACAGCCTTATAGGGCTTGTCGGAGTGATATCTCTTTGGCTCAGCGACAGGCTGATGAACAGGATTATAGTGGTTTTGATGGCTTTTTCAGCAGGCACTTTGCTAGGCGGGGCTTTCTTTCACCTATTGGCAGAAAGCGTTGAGAAGATTGAGCCTTTTAACGCAATGGCTTATACATTAATCGGATTTATTGCATTCTTCTTTATTGAGGGCTATTTTCACTGGCACAGGTGCAAGCACTGCGAGCACCCATTTACTTACCTGATGCTTATAGGCGACGGCATACACAACCTTATTGACGGGCTTGTGATTGCAGCGGGCTTTTTTGTAAATCCCGGGCTGGGTATTATTACTACGCTGATGATTATTGCGCACGAAGTGCCGCAGGAGATGGGGCTTTTTGCTGTCCTGCTGTACGGAAAGCACAAGAAGCCGAAAGCGCTATTGTATTCGTTTTTGGCGCAGTCAACCTGCATTGTTGGCGGCGTTATCGGCTATTTCCTTTCAGCAAGAGCGGAGATTTTTTCGCACTTTCTTCTTCCGTTTGCAGCAGGGGGCTTTATCTACATTGCAGCCTCTGACCTGATTCCAGAGATGCACAGGCTGCACGAAGGAAACCTTAAAAGGGCATTGATGAGCATAGTGCCTTTCCTTGCGGGAATAGGGCTTATGCTGGCTGTCAAGGTTTATTTTGAATAATTGCCAACAGTAAAATATATAAATATGCAGGAAATAGGAATATAAGCATGACACACTGCAACAGGTGCGGAACAGAATTTGACAACTACTTCAACGGCGTAAACTGGTGCCCTGGCTGCGGCAGGCAGTTTGCCTTTGACGAGAATGCATTGAAGAAAATGGCGGCGAAAAGATGAGGCTGAAAAGCGCCCTTCCACTGTTTGCAGGCATTATTATAGGGTGCGGGGAAGAGCCAAGAAAGCCATTGGAAGTAATTACATTTGAGGCAGAAGCCCCTGCGTGCAGCAACGCGCCCCTGGCTGTTGTTTATGATACAGGCTACATGATTGAGTGCGGCAGCTATTACTTTGTGCATGATGAAAGCAGGGAATGCGTTGACATTCTTATTGATGAAATACCGGAGATAAGGCAGCTTTGGCAGAATCCAGGGTGCGATTCAGTTATTGACTCGTGGATGCTGTGGGCTTACAGCGAAAGGGCAGGAAGCTATGTCTTTGCAGCAGAGAGCAGGCCTGCGAGGGCTTTGGAAACAGGCGCTTACTTCAGGATTCTCGAGAACATCGGGCAGGAAGCAGTTGAGCAGAAGTGGAAAGAGTGGCTTTAGCTTATAAAGAGAAGTGATTTTTCATAAATCCTGAAAAGTTTCCATAATTTCCGGACGAGGCATTAAATATAAGTTCTGTTTTAGTGCTGTGAATGAAATTACCATGTATAATCAAGTTTGCCAGCGACAAGTTGTGCAATGATATTTATGAACTAGAAAAAGGAAATGCCGAAAAAAGAGAATTATTCAAGGCAATACAAAAAGCGCTTGATGCTATAGAGAATAATGCCTTTTGTGGCATTCAAATCCCTAAAAGGCAGATTCCACACGAGTATATGAAAAAATATGATCCAGAAAATCTTTGGAAAATTAACCTATATGGCGGCTGGAGGCTAATATATACAATTACAACACATGATATTCTTGTTGTGGGGCTTGTATTAGAATATCTTGATCATAAGCAATATGAAAAGAGGTTTAATTATTAGTATTTTCTACATGGCTTTGCCTTAAAGTAATATACTGCTTTTTCAGGATAATATATCCATCCTATCTTGCCTTCAGCATCAATTGAAATTTTATGTGAATGAAGCAAGTAATCGATAATAACACAGAACGTCTGGTACATCATCTTTTTTGGAAGGGATTCCCACAGCTTTCTTTTTTTGTATTCTCCGTCATTCTTTCTTATGAATTCCTCAACCATCAATATGGTATCCAGCCTTGGAAATCTTAATACTTCCTGCGTTTGGACTTGAATCTGTCTTGCCATGTTATATCTAATGATATAACAAGTATTTAAGGTTTTCTGCAAACCAGGGTAATCCAAGATAGCCTATACGTCTACATTATGTTGGTTATGCTAATGATATGTAGACGTATAACTTGTGCAAAAGGCTGAAATGCGATAGTCTTATAAATAGCTGAATTAATTTCCGCTTAAGAAGGCGGCAAATGCCGTTAAGGAGGCAAATAAAATGAGAGCATTAACAGCAATTGTATTGGGCATGGGCGTATTGGGCGCAGGATGCGGCGAGCGTATCTATGATTCTGTTGCGGAAAAAGCAAAGGGAGCTACATTTGATGAATTGATTTATGTTCATGATGCAGCCACATCCCCTGATAATGAAGTTCAGGGCGCGTGCAGCAGAAAGTTCCCGGAATTTAAAACAAGAGCCGTGCGCGTAAGAGGGCTAAACAAAAAAGAAGAAATCGCCAGCTTGGATGTTTGCTGCATATTGAAACAGGAAGTCTATGGGTATACGCCTAGCGACACTGTTTATATCAAAGCAAGCTACTGCACAAAGATGAGCCAGCCTTTAGAAATTAAAGAGCAATAAGCCTACATCTTCTTTTTTAATTCCTTCTTCATCTCTTCTATCTTCTCATTGACGTTCTCAATGCTTTCACGGACTGCTTTCAGCATCTCTGCAAAAGAATTATCCTCTTTCATGAAACACCGTGCCTGCCCCTCAAAGGCACAAAGCGGAACATCCCCAAATTCTCTTTCTTGATTTTTCCGTTTAATTTCTTAATCTTCATCATTTCCTGCGCATCAACGCCGACAGGAATAACAATTATGCCTCCTTTCTTCAATTGAGACAAAAGAGGCTTTGGAACAGAAGGCGCTGCGGCAGTCACTATAATCCTGTCGTAAGGGGCTTTCTCCTTATACCCTAACGAGCCATCTGAATGTATTACTTCAGCATTTGAAATGTGCGCTTTCTCAAGATTCTCTTTTGCAAACTCAACAAGCTCAGGTATAATCTCAGTCGTATACAGCTTTCCCTTGTTTCCAATCACTTTAGAGATAATAGCAGCCTGATAGCCGGAGCCTGCCCCCACTTCCAAAACCTTCATCCCTTTTTTTAACTCCAATGCCTGTGTCATGAACATTACAGTAAAAGGCTGCGAAATTGTCTGCCCGTGCATCAAAGGCACTGCAACATCATCATAAGCGTATATTTCTGTTTCTTTTGCCATAAAATCCTTTCTTTCAACCTGCATGAATGCTTTTATCACGCTCTTGTCAGTGATAATGCCTTCCCACTTTTTTAAAAGCGCCTTTTTCCTGTTCATTTTTTCAAGCCGAGGATGTCATGCAGCCCGGATTTGCCTGCAAGCTCTGAAAATCCCGCAGCAGCCAATGCCAGCGCAATGCCTGTTTTCGCATCATTGACCTCAACCATCATGCCCAGGGCAAGCCCTGCAATGCTGCATTCAATAAGCGTTACAAGAAATTTCAGGGGAGAAAACCTTGTCGCCCTGTTTTTTGCCTTCTTGTAGAGAAAGCCGATGCAGGCCCTTACAAAACCGCCTGCCAACCCAATAACCATTCCGAGCGATGCCGGTGTCATAAGGTTATATGTGTGCAAGAGTGTATATAAAAGTTGTTGTTTCTGCATTTGAATGCTAAACCTTTATAAAGATATGGAGAATAGCACCTCTTGAGGCGATATTGTGGAAAAGGTAATGATATTAACAGCAGTTGTTATGGGATGTTCTATGCCTGCTGCATTGCCTGCGCCTTGCCATCAGCCGGCTGTCTGGAATCCTCCTGCAATAACAAGCAGGGAGCCTGGAAACAATAATTCCTTCCTTTCCTGCGAGACAAGAATGGACACTTGGGGATATATATTAGCCTGCGATGACGGGCTTGTAAATATCACCTTGGACCATTCAGAGTGGGCGCCGGGCAGTGCGGCATACGACGGAAAATGCAATGAAAGGATGTATTATAAAACAGAAGCGGAAAAGGCAAAGTGGATTGATTACAGGTGTGATGAAATCCTTGACGCGTTTATGGACTGGGCGATAGTGCAAACCCCTCCTTACATTTATGACAGGCTTGATGTGATGAGCAGCCCTGCGCAGGATTATAAGCCTTTATTTAATATGTTTAAAGCACTTATCCGCGCGGACAAGGCGGATTCTGCTTGGCGCTTCAGGTACCATGTTCCACCGAGGGATGGACAATGAACAGAGGGGCAAGGCTTGCGCTTCTCATAGCAGCTTCTTTTGCATCAAGCGGCTCTTTAAGATATGAGCCAATAATAACTAACAATGAGATTGACAGGATTACCTATGGCCTGCCTGAGGGCGTTGAGGTTGAAACAATCCCAACAAGGCTCGGCTTCTGCGGCAAAACAGCAACTGTTGTCATGGACGAGTACGGGTACCAGATATGGTGCGGGGGGTATACATTCAAGCATCCTACACTTGGAAGGGACGGCTGCTTTGGCAATACGCTTGAGCGCAGGATAATGCTGACTGATATTGTAGATAAATGGACAGATGTTAACTGCGATGGTTTTATTGAATTGTACCAGTCCGGGAGAAACGGCACTTCGGTAAGCTATCTTGATATCTCAACTGTTCAAATGATTGAGGGCATGGGAATGCGGGTGGAAGGCCAACTGGCTGAAAATGCTGAAAGATTCATTGAGGCGGCAAACATGTATGCATTGCTTCTTATTGACATGAATAAGCCAAAAGCCGAAAAGTTATTTGAAATTCACAAGGCAAGGCATCTCCAGGGAGGTCAAGAATGAAAAAAGCGGTGATAACAACATTGGCGGCACTCGTCACTCAAATCGGCTCACTGCCTTATGATTCCGCTGAAAAGGCGGTTGCATACTCTTTAAGGCATGACATACCTTTTCTTCCTGAGCTTCCAATGCTTGGCGACTCAATGATTCAATACATCCAGAATCCGGGGAAGATGAGCTGCCTTGAAAAGTTCAAGAAACATTCATATGACATTGCAAAAGTGCAGTGCATTGGTCCTGCAACGCTGATGTTCACAGGCAAATACAGTGAAGAGGAAGCTGTTTTGCAGATATACACGCACATTGACGCAATATTAAAAGGGTTAAATGCAAGGGAGACAATACTTTTCCTTGACGAGCCTGCTCTTGGGCAGTCAGGGATTGGCTATGAATCAAAATGGAATGGCATATTCTCCTGCTTTAACGTCACAAAAGGCATACACGTCTGCGGGCTGGCTGACTTTGAAAGGCTTTTCAAAGCAGACATTGACATCTTAAGCTTTGACGCATCCCAATATGACTTAAGCATATATGACAGGGAGAAATACATGAATTTCAGGCAGAAAGGCGGAAGGATTGCATGGGGCATTGAAACTGCACCAGACATAGAGGATTTCCGAAAAGGCGACTTAATCACAATGCCCTGCGGCCTTGGGGGAATGAACAGGGCAACTGGAAAGCCGTATACTGAAGAAGAATGCGAAAGCGCGCTTGAAATGCTTATTAAGGCGAAAGAAAAGTATATCATTTAGCTTTGCAGGATATGGCTTTTATTTCTTTCCCGTATTTTGACATTACGGCATCAAAATATTTCTCAGGCGAGCAGATTATTTCCCTTATGCCTGCTTTTTGCTTTATGAAATTTACCAGCTTATAGCCTATCTTGAATAATGCGCTGGAAGATATTTCTTCGCGATAAGATTTAATCTCAGTATCAAAATCCGGCCTTGTAATGAATTCAGCCTCAAGCAGCCCTTCAAGCCCTGTCCTCTCAAACTCCATTGCAATGCCCTCTCCAAGGGAATCGTAAATGAAATCTTTTTCCTTGTCGCCTGTTGAATAGAAATATGCCTTATGGTGCTGGTATGTTGCAGCGTGCCCGAGCTCGTGCGCAACAACGCCGTGATATCCTTTCTCAATATTGCAATGTATCTTGTTCAGCTCTATAAGCCCGCTTCTTCCTTCTGGAGAGAACTGCCCTGCAAAATCCCTTTCCTTTTTCCATACAGGCGCCCTTAAAGGCGGCCTTCTTATTGATATTGAATATGATGCTGAAAAGAAAGGTATAAGAAAATCCATTGAATCCTGCGCCATCTGCTCAAGTTTCAGGTGTCTTCCCACTGAATTATATACGGCAAACAGGCTTAAATAGTTTATTCTTGAGAACCGCAAGCGTTTTAAACCCCTTTAACACACTTCAAAGCCATGGAATTAATACATATTACCCGTGAATCAGGCATTCCCTTAATCGGCTGCATAGCCTTTGGCATAATAGACAGGGGAACTGACTTATTGCAGGTACGCCCAACAACAATGTGCAACATGCACTGCAGGTTCTGCTCGGTAAGCGCAAATTCTCCTGACATGCATCCTGCCTCCTTTACAGTTGACAAGGACTATCTTCTTGAAGAGCTGAAAAAAATAATTGAATTCAAGGGGGTTGAATGCGAGATAAACCTTGATTCTGTGGGAGAAATAACAACCTATTCTCAATTGACTGAGCTTGTGAAGGGAATAAAGGCAATTCCAAAAGTAAAAAGAATTTCAATGCAAACCAATGGCACTTTGCTTACAGGAGAAAAAGTATATGCCCTTGAAAAGGCAGGCATCAGCCAGATTAACCTTTCAATAAACTCATTAGATTCAAAACAAGCTGCTGACTTAAGCGGATGCAGCACGTACAGCCTGGACCACATACTGCAAATTGCAAAGATGATTGCTGACTCCTCAATACAACTATTGATAGCGCCTGTATGGATTCCAAAAGTGAATGACGCTGAAATGCCTAAATTAGTTGAATTAGCCAAGAAGCTTAATGCAAAGATTGGGATACAGAAGTATGAGACTTACAGGTACAGCAGGAAAATAAAAGGCATAAAGCCAATAACGTTCTGGAAATTTTATCAGCAGCTGAAGGCAATGGAAAAGGAAACAGGAACTAAACTGGCATTGACAAAGGAGGATTTCGGGATTCACAAGGCAAGCAGGCTGCCTGCTGTTTTCGAGGAAAGAGAAAAGATACAGGCTGTAGTTAAATGCCCCGGCTGGCAAAAGGCCCAGATGATTGCAGCTGCAAAAGGGGTTTGCGTAAGCGTGAACAAGTGCCTTGCAGAGGCAGGTAAAAGAGTAAGAATCAAGATTCTTGAGAACAAGAACAATATTTATGTTGCTGAGATGGCAGGGTAGGCGGCTGAAGGCAGCAGGCGGTAAGTGGTGGCTAAAAATTGTCAAATATTTGCATCGTTGCTTGCTGCTGACAGGAATAATCTTGAAAGGGAAATAGATTGTGTTGAGCCTTTTGTTGACGGCTTTCACATTGACTTCATGGACGGGCTGTTTGTTTCTGGGAAGTTTTATGATATTAATCTTGTTAAAAAAACTTGGCTAAGGACAAGAAAGCCCATTGAAGTGCATCTGATGATGTATGCGCCTGATATGCATTTCTCAGAATTACTGAATGAGGGAGTTGAACGCATTATAATTCATTATGAGGCGGCAGGATTTAAGCGGATTAATGCTTTTGAGGATTTGGCAAAAGGAACGTGCGCTTCTTTGGGGTTTGCTTACAATCCTTCAAGTAAAATCCGGCACGAGCCGATGTATCAGGCATATACGCAGATAATGGCAGTGAATCCCGGCAAGTGCGGGCAGAAGTTTGGCAGGAATTGTTTAAAGAAGATTAAGGAATGCAAAGGGTATGGGCATTCTCTTATTGCTGTTGACGGAGGCATAAACGCTAGAACAGCAAAGGCGGCTTTTGAAGCAGGCGCTGATGTTTTGGTTGCAGGAAGCTATATCTTCAATTCTAAAGACAGGATTACGGCAATTGAGAGATTGAGGAAAGCAGGAAATTTCTAGCCCAAAACATTTATATCCTATTCCAGCCTTTCCATAAGCATGAAAAAGAGGGATACTGGCAAGATTGTTGCCGATGTTTGCTTTATCGCAGGCATACTCGTAATATTCTCAATGGGGATTCTAATCGGGACAAAGGTGTTTCCTGAGAAAATAAAGGAAATTGTTTACCTTAAAGGAGAGGAAAAGGAAGCTAAGATTAATGTGCCGGGAGTTGACCAGTACGGCAACGGCGTGATGACAGAAGTTACTGCCGCGCTGAAAAATGGCAACGGGCAGGTATTGGTAAATGTCAATAACATTCTCGCAGGGTATGAGCTTCAGATGTTTGCGAGAAACGCAATACATGCTGTTGAAAATATAACAGGCAAAAGCCTAAAAAAATATGATGTAAGCTTTTCAATGAAAACAGGGGCTGGAATTGTTGACGGGGGAAGCGCAAGCGCTGCAATGGCTGTTGCTGTGATGTCAATGCAGGAAGGGGTTGAGCTAAGCAAGGATGCTGCGATGTCAGGCGCTGTTGACGAATCCGGAAAAATCCTGCCTGTAGGGCTTGTTGGCAAGAAAGCAGAGGCTGCAAAAATGGCCAATCTTTCTTTATTGGTTGTTCCTGCGGGACAAGGCGGGCAAATAGAGCAGGCAAAAACAGAGAATTGCAAAGAAAACTTATGTGAAATAAGCTATACCCCCCTCATAGGCGGCTCAAGCCTGATTCCTATTAAAGAAGTTTCAACATTAAGGGAAGCTTTAAATGCAATGTCAAAGACAGAAGTTGAGAAGACTATAGCAGAAAGCATGAATATAGTAAGGTATGATACAGCAAAGAGAAAATACAAGAGCCTTTCTGAGCTCGGGGTAAAGCTTGAAGGCTATTCAGCAGCTGAGGTTGTTCTTTCAGGCACAAATATTTTTATAAAAGTGGATTGCAAGGCTGTTCCGGCAGTTACAACAAGAGAGCAGGCTGACTCAATAGTGAAGGGGATTTATCACAAGATAATAGGAAGGCCCACTGTGCACGACACAATGGCTGACTTGCTTGATGCATTTGGCATTGAGATAATTGCATCCGCCATTGACAGCTATGACGCAGGATATTTCAAAGGGAGGATGTTTGCGCTAAAAGATGATAAATTGGTGAGCATTGACGCAAAGCCCAGCGATGCAGTCGCAATAGGGGCAAGGCTTGACAGCCCGCTGTATGTGAATAACAAGGTTCTTGCAGAGAAAGGCGTTAATGTCTGCTAAGCAAAAAAATAGAGATAGCAGTAGCTTAAGTCTTCTGGAATGGCATTTGCAACCCTGTCTTCAAGATAATGGTGCCCAGGGCATTTCTTTTCATTTTTGCAGAATCTTGGGGGCAAAATCAGGAAATTATCAGGCCCGCTGTTATACTGCTCCAAGGCTTCCTTTACAGCTTTCTGCTGCTTTTCATTGAGCTTTTCAAAATAAATGCAGCCCCTAAATCCGTAAGTTTGCCTGTTATCTTCTTCAATTTCATCTATCTGCGGCGCAAAGCCAGGGTCAAGCACGAATTTCTCTTCATAATCTTTATTTAACAGCTTCTTGGGCATGGGGTAAAGAACAATATCAAGAGTTTCATAAAGCGCATTAAGGCGGCTGAAATAATCCCCCCTGGATCTGTTTTCAGGCGCCATAACCATAGCAAAGTGGTTGCAGTTTATAAATATTGGCTGAAATGCTTATAAAGGGGGCTGAACAAGGTATTATTATGGCTGTAATCATTGTAACAGGCACTCCCGGGACAGGAAAGACTGAATTAGCTTTGGAGATTGCCAGGCTTCTGAAATATGAATACATTGATGTGAATGATGTTGTAAAAAAGGAAAAGCTTGCTGAGAGCTATGATTCTAAAAGAAAAACAAATGTTGTTGATGAAGCAAGGCTTTCAAAAGCGCTGGTTAAGCTGATAAACGCAAAGAAGGAGGCTGAATTGGTTATTGATTCGCATATGTCGCACTGCATTCCTGCAAAATATGTTGGCTTGTGCATTGTTACTAAATGTGATTTAAAAATTCTTAAGAAGAGGCTTGAGAAGAAAGGGTATTCAAAAGATAAAATAAGAGAGAATTTAGATTGTGAGATATTTGATGTTTGTTTAAATGAGGCATTTGAGGCAGGGCATAAACTACTGATTGTTGATACAGGAAGCAAAAGCCCAAAAGAGCTTGCGAAGCTATTGAAAAACCCGTAAGTGGGGTTTTCTTTTTTCCCTCATTGCGTTTATCTTTTTCTGCAGCCTTTTGCTCTTTTTGTTCGCGTACTTTACAGCGCATCTCAGGAAGATAACAGCGCCTGTCGCATCAAATGAGAAAGGAGCAACAAGATATATGCCTGCAAGCATCTGCTTAAGCCTTGCCTCGCGGGGATTTTCAAGTATTAGCCTTGCCGCCTTCTTTATGTTAATAGCATCCTCTTTCAAAAAGCCGTAAACTTCAGTATGCTGGAGCCTTGCCAGATGCTTAAGAAGAAGCTTTGTCGTCTTCTGCACCTCTTTCCTGTTCCCGACTGCATTTGAAACATCCCTTAATGACTTGTTCACGGAAGAAATGGCTTTTGCAGCGTATGCAGCCTGCTTTTTGCTTAATCTTATCACTGCTTTCTTTTTCATAGCAGGGAGCTTCTGCTCGGAAAGCTTCTCAAGCCCTAAAACAAGCTCCTGCTCTTTTTTCAGAAGATGTATTGCCTCATCTTCCAGGGAAGCTATTGTTTCAGAATATTCTTTTGATAAAATTCCGGTAATCCTTGCCTTGGAAAACAGCTTTTTCTGCTGCTCAAGCACTTTCTTAAGCTCATTCAAAAGCTGCTTTTCAGAATTTGCTTTCTCAAGCTTTTTCAAAACCCTTATCTGCGATGAAATTGAAAGCTTCAGCTTTTGAAGCGAAGGCTGCAGTGCAATCTTCCCTCTTTTCTTTCCAAACAAATCGTATATATGGTGCCATTTTTTCCCATATAGCCTTATTGCTTTTGAAATCATACTGATAATAACAGGAAATTAAGAATATAAAGCTTTTCCAGCTGCTTACTCTATTATCTCAATCGACAAGTTTACCCTTTCAGGGATATGGACTCTCATAACCAATCTTAACGCCTTCTCGTCAACGCCCAGGTCAATCAGCCTCTTGTGTATCCTCATCTCAAAATTGTCAAAAGACGCTTTCCCCTCGCCGTCAGGCGCCTTTCGTGTAGTCAGCTTCAATCTCTGAGTCGGCAGAGGTATGGGACCCCAGATTTTTACCTTGCTTTTCTTTGCAATGTCAATTATAGAACTGCAGATTTCATTCAGCCTGTCTATTTCCGCGCTTGATATCTTCAGCCTTGCTTTTTGCATGTTTTGTTTCCTTTAATATAAAAAAATTAAAAAAAGAAGAGCTTAAAGCTGCTTCTTCACTATGTCTATGCACCTTCCGGCAGCAACTGTGATGCCTGCGTCCCTGATGGCAAAGCTTGCCAATTCAGGTATCTCAGACTGCTTTTCAATGACAACCGGCTTTGTAGGCCTTATCTTGACAATGGCTGTGTCGCCTGTCTTGATAAAGTCCGGCTTTTCCTGAAGCGTTGCGCCTGTTGCAGGGTCAAGTTTCTTTACAAGCTCAACAAACTGGCAAGCAACCTGCGCGGTGTGTATGTGGAATACCGGCGTATAGCCCACTGCAATGACGCTTGGGTGATTTAAGACAAATATCTGGGCTGTGAACTCAGATGCAAGCGTTGGCACCTTGTCAACATGCCCGAGGACATCTCCCCTTGCAATGTCTTTCTTTGCAATGCCCCTTACGCTGAACCCGATATTGTCGCCGGGCTCTGCCATCTGGATTGCTTCGTGGTGCATCTCTATGCTCTTTACTTCGCCTGTTATTCCCCTGCCTTCCCTGCCCGGAACAACAATAACCTTATCGTTAACCTTCATTATGCCTGTTTCAACTCTTCCTACCGGAACAACCCCAATTCCTGTGATGTTGTATACATCCTGGATTGGGACTCTCAAAGGCAGGTTTGTGGGCTTTACAGGCTCCTTGAACTTGTCAAGCTGCTCCCTTAATGTAGGCCCTGTGTACCATGGCATATTTGCTGACTTCTTTACAACATTGTCGCCAAGGTATGAGGCCGTCGGTATGAACTGGACTTCATCAGGCTTGTACCCAACCTGCTTTATCAGGTTGCTTACGTCTGCCTTGACCTTGTCAAAGACTTTCTGGTCAAACTTTGCAACATCCATCTTGTTGACCACGACCGCCATCTGCTTGACGCCCTGTGTCCTGCAGAGGAATACGTGCTCCTTTGTCTGCGCCATGATGCCGTCAGAGGCTGCAACAACAAGGACAGCAACATCAGCCTGTGATGCGCCTGTAATCATGTTCTTGATAAAGTCCCTGTGGCCGGGCGCGTCAATGATTGTGTACTCGAACTTGTCTGTAATGAACTTCTTGTGCGACAGCTCGATTGTAACGCCCCTCTCCTTTTCTTCTTTAAGCTCATCCATTGTGAATGCGAACTCAAACCCTGCCTTTCCCAAAGCAGCGGCCTGTTCCTTGAGCTTTCTCATAGTCTGCTCGTCAATAGCGCCTGCATCGAAGAGCATCCTCCCGACTGTTGTAGACTTGCCGTGGTCGACGTGGCCGACAAACACGATGTTTATGTGTGGTTTTTGTTTTGCCATATTCTATTCCTCCGTGTATAGTTAGTATTCAGCTAATACCCATATAGATACAGCTATACGCTGTGAATAGTAAAAGAGGGTTGTTTATAAGCTTTTCGGAGAGATTCAAGAGAAAAACAAGAAAAATTGAGAGAGGAAAAGTGATCCTAACGGCATGAATTCCATCTTGTTATCTGAGAACCATCACCATGAACTTTATAAACATGACTCAATTTTAGTTCATCTATATTTTTAAGCCCAGCTAATGAAGCAATAACCGCCAGCCCTGTATCAACAAAAGGATTTCCAGTCAGTTCAATTTTAATATCTTCCATCTCCTCCGCCACACATCTCACCACTCCAACTCCCCCTTCCTCTCTTTCTCTCTCATCTTTTCCAAAAGGGGAATATCCTCCCTTTTCTGCTCTTCAGAGCCGTTCTGCTTAACCCATGCGATATGCCTGTCCCAGTCGCCGCCAAACCATGACTCGTTTTCAAGCCATGAAAATGACTCTGGAGTAATCGGCTTTCCTTCCAGCCTCTTATTTGCTTTTTCAGCGCGCTCCATGTCAATATCCTTCAAGAAGTCCAAAAACTCCTTCTTTAATCCGCTTTCTTCCAAGAGTTCCTCAAACTCCTTTTTCAATACCAGATTTTTCATGGGTTTATTAGTGCCTTTATTCATTGCTCCACCCTTTCCCTAAACAGAATAATATCTTTTGTATTGTCCCTTCCTTTGCACCCAAGCTTCCATAAGCTCTTTTCAACCGTGCCTAAAACCTCATAGTCCTTGTCTGTTATTCCCCTGCCATGCAGGGAGCTTGCAGGCTCATTTATCTCATTCTTGTTCACAATCAGCAAATCGCAATCCTTGCAATACATGCAGTGCTTGTTGAGAAACATCATCTGCCCAAAATTGAATTTTATTGCTATTGGAATCTTTATCTGCCTGACAGAGTGAGAGCATTTCGGGCATTTTGAATATGTTTCATTAGCTAAAAGAAAAGCATACTTTGTTTTTATCTTTGCATTTCCCAATTTTACCTCACATTCACAAACCCAAACCCATACGTGTTTCTCTCTCCAAACCCGCAGTCTATTCCAAAGTCAAGCACTCTCTTCTGCTCCCTGCCAAGCCGCGTGAACATAAAATCCCATAAGGAGCCTATTACTTTATATTCTTTTCCATTGATAACCAGATGATTGCATACCTGCCTCACAAACTTGTACTGCTCAAATAATGGAAACTGCTCTGTCTTAACTCCATAAAACCCATCATATTTCTTAAACAGGTTTTCTGTAAGCTGCTTGACAAAAGCGTTAAAATCAACATCCTGGCGCCAATAAATATAATTAGGGCTTCTTTTTTCAGGCG
>JASEIA010000035.1 GCA_030018575.1 Nanobdellota archaeon
TGAAGCGCTGGTTAACCTGCATACACAGGCTTTTTACGGAGCCGGCTCACTTACATATATGAATAAGGCATACTACTATAAAAGGCTTTCCGTTTTACGCTTCGTCAAAACTTCTCCAGCCTCTTCTGCCATTCCTTCACAATTTCAAAGCTTCCCTGCCAGAACTTCCTTGAAGACATGTCCACCCCAATCTCTTTCAATACCTTATCAGGATTCTCAGAGCCGCCATAAGCAAGAACTTTCTCAACCCTGGGCACGAACGAGCTTCCCTCTTTCTTATAGCGGGCAAATAAAGCCAAAGACAACAATTCCCCGAAGTTGTATGCATAGCAGTAAAACGGAGTCTCGAATATGTGCGGAATCCTTGACCATTCATACCTGTATAAAGGGCCTAGTGAAACAGAATCCCCGAATTGCTCTTTTAATGTGGACAGGTAAATGTCAGAAAGCTGCTCAGATGTAATTCCCTTCATTATTTCATTGTGCGCAAGAATCTCAAACTCAACAAAATAAGCCTGCCTCATTATTGTCGCGTAAGAGTCAGCCATCTTGTCAGCAAGCATTGCCTTTCTTTCCCTGTCATTCTTAGCCATCTCAAGCAGCTTTTCAAAGACAATCATTTCTCCCAAGGTGGATGCTGTTTCAGAAAGAGGAAGGTTTGCGTGATGGCTGCTTATTGAATGCCTGTTTGCATACAAAGAATGTATGCCGTGCCCTAATTCGTGAGCAAGTGTTGAAACATCCCTGAACCTGTTTGTGTAATTAAGCATTACATAAGGCGCAATTGCAGGAGCAACTGTTGAGCAAAAAGCCCCCCCTCTCTTGTTTAATCTTGGATGCGAGTCAATATGCTTCCTGCTGATTATCACTCTTGCTTTTTCCCCAAACCCTTTTGCAAAATTGTCATAGGTGTCAAGCACAATCTTAACACCCTTGTTATAGGGTATTTCCTCTCTTTTTGCAATATTCAAGGGAGCGTACAAGTCACATCTTCTCAGCTTTTTCATTCCAAGCTCTTTTGCCTTGAATCTGAAATATTTCTGGTAAACATCCCTGTTTTCCCTGCATACAGCCAGTAAAGCTTCCACTGCCTCGTCAGGAACGTGGTTTGCATGGTTCCTTATTGCAATTGCTGACTTGAAGCCGCGCATCTCTGCCGAGTAATGCCAGTCCTTGACAACCGCCTGGTACATCATGAAGAACTTGTCAAGGTTTTCCTTGAATTTTGAAAGCAGTGCAACAGATGCAGCCTCTCTTTCAGCAGGATTCTTGGAATATGCATACTTCAATACATCTGCCTCAATATCAATTATTCTTTCTTTTTTTCCCTTTGGCTTGAACCTGTACTTGAACTCAGTTTCAATAAGCTCCCTTAAGTTCAGGACAACGCTTATTCCTGTCACATCTTTCTCAGTGGCAATCCTTTCTTCCCTTTCATTAAGAGTGTATTTTGCTGACTCCCTTGCATGCCTTAAAACATACCTTAAGTCAAGAACTGCATTGAACAGCCTTTCAGCATTCCTGTCATCAAGTGTTTTTATATTTTCAACAGGCTTGCCCTGAATCCACAATCCGAGCTTTCTTGCAATGTTTGCGCGCTTTATCGTAAGGTTCTCTGCCCTGCTTTTCAAGAGCTTTGCTTCTGCTGACTTCTGGTCAGCTGCTTCCATCAAAAGCGGCATGTCCATTAGCCTGTTCAGCTTCTCGCTCATCTTCTCGTCAAAATCAATAAGCGCCTTGAATCCCTGCTCAGGCATCTCAGGAGAGATGTTTGCATAGAAGAATTCATATTCTTTCAGTTTCTCTTCTGTCTCCCTGTAAAGCAGGTCAAACTTCTTTATGGGAAGGACATCATCAAGATTCCAGCGCATTTCCTCTTTTGGCATGAGTATTTAGTTGTCTGCCTTCTTTATAACCCTTTTTCTTGCAAAATAGGCATTTCAGGCATAAACAGCCCTTCCGACATATTTAAATACCACTTCTTACAATAATTATAACGCCCTTGACAGCAGGTGTTATATCTTATGGTTGCAAAGAAAAAAAAGAATGTTCTCAGAAAAATCTTGAAGAAGATAAAAAAGCCGGTGAAAAAGGCTCCTGCAAAGCTTTTCAAGCGAACTGAAGGAAGCGCTGGAAAGCAAATGAAGGCGCCTTTCAAGCGCGCAAAAAAGAAAGTTACAACATTTTCAAAAAGAGCCCTTATGAAATATTCAAGAAAGATTCCACCGCAAAAAGAGGAGCCGGGCCTTTCAATAAGGGAGATAGACGACCTTATCGTGAACATGGCCGGAGAGGACATACTGCCATTGGTTAACCTTCTAAGGGGCAGGGAGAATGTTTCAGAGTTTGCAATCGCTGAAAAGCTCAATGTCACAGTCAACCAGGTAAGGAACATGCTCTACCGCCTGCACAAGTCAAACCTTGTCACCTTTACAAGAAAGAAAGACAAGAAGAAAGGCTGGTACATCTATTACTGGACCCTTGCAATCAAGAACATAAAGGAAGCATTGTTCAGCCAGAAAAAGAGGCAGCTTGCTGATTTTCAGGAAAAGCTGGCAAAGGAGATAGAGGGAAAGTTCTATGTGTGCCCGGGCAAGTGCGCAAGAATGACAATGGAAGACGCAATGGAGGCTGACTTCCACTGCCCTGAGTGCGGGCAGCTGATGACAGAGCAGGACAACAAGAGGACTGTTGAGAACCTCCAGAGAAGGATTGACGAGCTATCGGCTGAGATAAAAGTTGAGGAAGATGCAAGGGCTGTTGAGGCGGCAAAGCTGTTTGCAAGAATGAAGAAGAGCGCTGCAAGAAAGCCTAAGAAGGCAGCAAAGAAAGCAGTTAAAAAGGCGCCTGTGAAGAAGGAACCTGCAAAAAAGGCAGTTAAGAAGGCTGTGAAGAAACCGATAAAAAAGGCAGTTAAAAAAGCTGTTGCCAAAAAGGCTGTTAAGAAAATTGTTAAGAAGGCTGTGAAAAAGGTTGTGAAGAAAGCAGTCAAAAAAGTGATTGTAAGAAAGCCTGCTGCTAAAAAGCCGGAAAAGAAAGGCATTGTCATTCGCGTTCCAAGCCGCTCGTCGCAGGCTCCGAAAGGATTTTTAAGCAGAATTTTTGCAAAGAAGAAAAAGAAGTAAGTTCTTTTAAGCTATTAAGCGCCAGATTCCTGAAACCACGTGGAACCCGTCAAATCCCGGTATTGGAATCATGTTGAATATGAACAAGTACTTGTTTATCTGCTTTGATACAATCAGGAATATGAATGTCTTTCTCCTGAATGTTTTTTCGCTTTTCAGGCACCATGCAGAGCCAAGCCACATTAGCAGGTTTGCAAAGGGGCCTGCAAATGCAATCAAAGTGCTTTGCAATGGCGTGGCGATTGCAGGCATTAAGACATACCCCGGCGCAATTATCAGGAATGGCGAGCCGACTGCTTTCAAAACAGCAGCCAATCCAAGCCCGAACCACCATGCCTGGAAAAAAGCAGGTATTCCAAAGCCCATAGCCGTGAACTTGTGGAACATTTCATGCACAATTACTGCAGGAGCTGCAACCAATGCCGCAAACTTCAGCTCGTCCCAGCCGGGCTTGAGGCTGTAAGGGTCTCTTCTAGGCACAAGCCCTGAAAATATGTATGCAACAGCCGCAACCACAACAAGTATGCTGAATATCTCATAAGGCGTTGTAATCATAGCTAAATAATCTTGAGGATACATTTAAATATATTGCGGGAGTATAATACAACATGGATTACCTGTTTTTGCTTCCCTTGGCTGTCTTTGCAGGGCTTCCGCTTGGAATGCTGCTTGCATGGTTTGCGAAGCAGGAGATTACAGCCGGAGCAAATTACCTTTCGCTTCTCAGGCGGATAATTATATTTGCAATCTCAATCTCTGCAATTGTCATGCTTTTCATGCACTCACTGCCCTGGGTGGGATTTGTTTCAGTAATATCCGGCATTATTCTGGCTGTTTTCCTTAATGTAATGCAAGCAAGGCTTGAAAGGAAAAGATACAACTTTAAGCTGGATTACCTGTTTCTCGGGCTTTGCATGGGCTCGGCAATTGCAGTTCTTGGGCAGAATGCATTGCTTGCATTCTCATTCCTTGTTTTCCTTTACGGGCTTGCTTATGCAAGCAGGCATTATAATCAGCTTAAAAATGGCTGGAAATTATTTGCGTTTGATTCAGTGGTTTTCTTTGCCCCTTTCCCGTTTTTATTATTGGGAAAAGTTGCAGTGGTTGGGTTCGGGCTTTCCGCGTTTTACCTGCTTTTAAGGGCTAGATGAATCTTCCTGCAATGGCTGCCTTGCAGAACCTGCATTTTCCTTTCTCAATATTGTTTTCCAGAATATTGTAATGCATCCTTCTTACAATGGGCTTTTTGCATTTTGGGCAATAGGTATTTTCCTCGCCGGAGACATTTCCAACATAAATGTAATGCAGCCCTGCCTTTTCAGCTGTTTGCTTTGCTTTCTCCAAAGTCTCAATAGGCGTTGGTTTTGCATTGCTCATAAGATAGCATGGAAAGAACCTGCTGAAATGCAGCACGCAATTTTCCCCAATGTTCTTCTTTAGCCAAAGGCACATTTCCCTAATCTTTTTCATGCCGTCATTGGCGCCCGGAATCACAAGGTTAATCACTTCAAACCAGATATTATTCTCTTTCAGTGTTTTAAGCGTTTCAAGCACAGGCTTCAGCCTTGCGCCGCAGGTTTTTGAGTAAATCTCTTCTGTAAACCCCTTCAAGTCAACATGCGCGGCATCAATGTGCTTGCAAAGCTCTTTCAAAGGCTCAGGATTGATAAAGCCATTTGTGACAAAGATATTTTTCAAGCTTTTCTTTTTTGCCAGTTTTGCAGTGTCCAGCACATATTCATAGAATATTGTGGGCTCTGAATAAGTGTATGATATTGAATGGCATTTTGCCTTTATTGCTTCCTCAACCACTTTCTCAGGCGTCATTTCATAAAAAGGAAGCTCTTCCGGCTTGCTTTGCGACAATTCAAAGTTCTGGCAGAAATGGCATTTCAGGTTGCAGCCTGCTGTTCCTATTGAAAATGTTTTTGTTCCAGGAAAGAAATGGTTCAAGGGCTTTTTCTCAACAGGGTCTATTGCTATTGAATTAGGCTTGCCATATACAAGGCTGTAAAGGGCCCCCTCATTGTTTTCCCTCACCCTGCACTTGCCTCTTTTTCCTTCTTCTATCACACAGAAGTGGGGGCAGAGAACACACTGCACTGAATTATCTTTGAGTTTCTTGTAATAGAGTGCTTCTTTCATGCTTGATTAATATTCCTGTCTCTATTTAAGGCTTTTTGAAACGAAATGATTATAAACAAGCAATATATACTGTCTGCAGGTATATCCGGAGGTAATAAAAATGATGGACAGGCTTGAAAATAGAACAAGATTTTTGAATGACTTTGCATTGCCAACAGATTTAAGGGTTATAAAAACAGAAAACCTTAACCCGATAAAGGCAGAGGTAACAGAAGCTTATCTTGGCAATCAGAAGTACCAGCGCTGGCTTTCTGAGAAATGCGGCTCAGAAGAGCTTTGTGCAGGCAAATTTGAATTTGAGACAAGGCAAAGGCCATACGGCTTGAACATAAGAGTGAGGCTGACACCTGATCCGAAAACACAGAAATACATAACGCCTTATGAATCAAAAGTAATGACCTTTACTGATGAAGCGGAGATTAAGGAGCTGCTTTCTGCATTTGGAGCAAAAACAGCTCGTGGCCTTGTTGGGAAGGTTGTAAACGCCCATACAAATGCAAACAGGGTTGTTGGCTTTTCAACACTTTAATTTTTTTATTACTTATTTTTTTTCAATCCTTTACAATATCTTTTTTCCCAATCTGTGATATTATATGGATACTCGCTGCACATCTTCGGCCTTTGCTTTTTGCCGTACAGCCTGCAGAAATATTTTCCATTCTTCTTGATAAGCGCAGAGCACGGGATGTTGATTACAATCCTGAAAAGCCTTTTTCCTGACTTTGTGATAAAATCCGACTCTTCCACTTTTATCTTGTCTGTCTTAAGCAATTTAACCCTGTCTGCAAACCCGTCTGCATTGTGGTCATAAAAGCTAAAAACACGGCAGCACATTGCGCATGTTCGGCAGGCTTCGGGATTCTTTAACAGCTTGTGCTTTTTCATATATTTAACAAGTGCAAGGCAGTATTTAAATCTGACTTTAGCTCTTTTCCCATAGAAAGCTATTTAACCAATATGCCCTATATTCTCGGATATAATGGGCATTAATGATACTAAATTAAATGAAAAGATAGCTGAATTTGAAGAGGAGCTCCGGACTACTAAGTATAATAAAAGAACACAGCGCTCAGTGGGGCTTCTAAAAGCAAAAATAGCGAGATTAAGGGATGAGAAGCACAAGAAGGCAACTGCCAAGATTGCGGCAGACGGGTTTGCAGTAAAAAAGACAGGCGATGCGACAGCTGCCTTAATCGGCTTTCCGTCAGCAGGAAAAAGCACATTATTGAACAAGATAACAGACGCAGACTCAAGGGTTGCTGCATACGCATTCACGACTTTGACAGTAATCCCTGGCATATTAAATTACAAGAAAACAAGAATACAAATTCTCGATGTTCCCGGGCTTATAGAAGGGGCTTCTGAAGGAAAAGGAAGGGGAAAGGAAGTCCTTGC
The DNA here is from genome assembly GCA_030018575.1 of Nanobdellota archaeon. Lineage (GTDB taxonomy): Archaea > Nanobdellota > Nanobdellia > SCGC-AAA011-G17 > GW2011-AR17 > UBA9640. The sequence goes on from JASEIA010000035.1 coordinate 6,666, forward strand.
AGCCGCCTCAAACGCGGATTTAATTATCCTTTTAGTTGACGCAGCAGCCCCTGAGCAGCTTCAGGTCATGAAACATGAATTGTATGAGGCAAGAATCAGGATGAACATGAAAAAGCCTGAGATAAAGATTTCAAAAAAGCCGACAGGCGGAATAAGCCTCTCGTGCGGCAACCTTACAAAAATGGACAAGGCAACTGCAATTGCAATGCTGCACGAGCTAAGGGTAAACAATGCAGACGTTGTATTGAGAGGGGATGTCAGCCCTGATGAGCTGATAGACATTGTTGAAGGCAACAGGAGATATGTGCCTGGAATTATTATAATAACAAAGGTTGACGCCGTTGATAATGCGGCTCTTGAGAAAGTAAAAGCCCTTCTAAAGCCTGACTTGTGCATTTCAGCTGAAAAAAATATCGGCTTAAATGAGTTAAAGGAGCTTATATTCCAGAGGCTTAAGCTTGTCAGGATTTACTGCAAGGAAGCGGGAAAAAATGCAGACATGAACGAGCCTATGGTGCTGGCCGAGGGCGCAACAATAAAAAATGTTTGCGACAAGCTGCACAGGGGCTTTGTAAATCGATTCAGGTTCGCGAGAATATGGGGAAGCTCAGTGAAGTTTGACGGGCAGAAAGTGCTGAAGCTCGAGCATAAGGTTGCTGATGAGGATGTTGTTGAAGTTCATGTTAATTAGAAAGTAAATCCGGCATAAAGGAGCGGGCTCCGCCATGGTTTTATTGTTATATTTGTTTTAAGAATTATTATTGGGCAATCAGCTTTTCAGCGTGCATAAGGAATTTCTTTGCTTGCTCTATTGATTCTTCTGCAGGCTCTTTGTTGCTTTGCGGCAGCTGGCGGTAGGTAAACATTCCGCGCTTGTCCTGCTCCTGCACGAGAAGCCCGAGCAATGAATCTGCTTTTACCAAGCTTGTTTCGTAAAGCCGCAGCAATTTGACATCAAGCTTCCCGTTAATGATAAAGTAATATGCAAAAGCGCCAAGCGTTGCCTTGTTGTTTAGATATCCGTGCTTATCCCTGGAAGCCATTTCCAGAGCGGAACGAAGCTAATCTTTGCCTTTATGCCGAACCATTCTGCATTCTCTTCAGCCTCATAATCCCCTGTTAATATAACGAGCTTATTGCACTTCAATTCTTCTCCTGCTTTTAAAAGAGCCCTTATTTCCCTTTCTTTTGTTTTTGCGTCGCTTATATCCTGGCAGGCCTGTATGAGCTGCTCTACCTTGTGCCCTCTTTTAACAACAAAGTCAACTTCTTCCTGCTGGGTGTTTTTCCAGAAATAAACCTCAGCTTCCCCGCTTATCTCGCGCTTTTTCAGCTCAATGGCTGCAAGATTCTCAAAAAGCCTTCCTGTGTCATTGCTTATTTTGAATGCTTTTGCATGAATAAGCCCGTTGTCTGTGCAGTATATTTTCTTATTTGAGTCTATCTGCTCTTTCAGCTTAAATGAGAATTTGCTTATCCTGAAAAATATAAGCGCTTCCTCAAAATAAGATATGTATTTTTCTACTGTAACGGGGCTTCTGCATTTTGTTAGCTTGCTTAATGATGTATAAGAGAATTCTTTTGCAATGTTTGAAATAAGGTATGAAGCCAGGTCATCAATGGCATCCACCGCCCTTATCCTATAGCGCCTGACTATATCTTTGAGTATTATTGAATTAAACAGCGTGGAAAGGTAATCCTTATAATCCAGCTTTTTAATCAGCGGCTCGGGATAGCCTCCATATACAAGGTAATATGCCAGCTTTTCCTTTTTTTCACTGGATGTAAGCTCTTTTTTCTCAAGCTTAAGAAATTCGGAAAATGAAAATGGGAATACGTTGACAAGCAGGTGCCTGCCTGTGAGATGCGTGGATAATTCCCTGCTGAGAAGGTGGGAATTGCTGCCGGTTATAACCAGATTATAGCCCTGCCTTTGAAGCCTGTTGACAAAAAGCTCCCATTTGCTTAAGTTCTGTATTTCATCAAGCAGGAGATATTTCGGGCTGCTATATATTGAGCCTAAGGCTGCTATTATTTCGCCGTAATCTTCAACAGAAACAAGCTTTTCATCATCAAAGTTTGCATAGCCAAAATTGCCGAGGGCATGCAGCGCCCTCATCGCAAAAAATGACTTTCCAGCCCTTCTTGGGCCTATTATCACATTTATAATCCCCTTGTCTGGGCTTTTCAGCCTTGCTTCACGCTCCACATAATCCTCTTTCAGCTTTGACTCTATCTCGCGCTTTTGAAGCAGCAGCGAGTCTTTTATTGCAGGAATCATACAATATTATGATGAATGAAAGTTTATAAATTTATCCATTATGATTATAGTAATAAAGATGCATTTTTGCATTGAGCAGTGGCAACAAAACCGTATGTATTAAGCTACCTCGTCAAATAATTTCTTTCCGTCGTAAAAATTAGATGCATAAGGTTTATGTAGTCCTAGTATATAATATTATATACTAAAAATGAGAAAATTTACATTCAAAACTGATAAATTCACCATTGAAAACGGGGTGAAGTTTTTCTATGAGAAAAACATTACAAAATTTGGCAATGGTGCAAAGATAGATGCCCCGAAAAATTATATTGGAAAGAGGGCGATAATTCTTGTCTGCGAAGATTGAAGCGTCTATAAGGAAGAAGTATGAGCAGTTTGAAAAAGATAAAATTCTTGATGACTTGGTTGATAAGGTAATTGAAAATGAAAAACTCAAGAAAGAAAAGGAGAAACTTGAGAAAGAACTGAAGAAGTATAAAAATGCCCATACGCCCTCTTCCAAACTACGCTTTGACAAGTCGCAAGCCAAAGGCTTGCCTGTGGGCAGAAAAGAAGGTAACAAAAGTAATCATAAAGGAAAGACCCGTCCACAAGATAAGCCTACACAGACCATTTGGGTTGAAACTGATAAGAATCCAACCACCGGAAACACAAACATAGTGGAAACGGGAGAAGTTGTGGATGTTACAACGACGGATTTTAAAATAGAAAAAATATGCAGGCATTTGCCAGCATACTTCATGCTGATAATCGTGTAACATTTGATGGAATCGCAAGTATTTTTACAAATGTTTTTGGGATATCAATAACTGCGCCCATCCTCTTTCTTTGTTCCATTAATCATTCTTCTTTCTTAAATTCCATAGTGATAACATACCTTCTTCTCTTTTCAAACAAAAAGCAATAACTATTTAAATAAGCAGTTCATCTCATCTAGCAGATTATAATTTCAAAAAAGCGAGGGTGATTCAAGATGGAACACATAAAAAAAGCCGTGCCAGGTTTGGTCGAGAAATTTAATGCAAGGGGCAATGAAACCTATGAAAAGATGGTGCCCATCATCCTGAAGAAAGGCGTGGATAATGTAAACCTTTCAATGTTCAGCGATGAGATGAGGGGAAACGTGCTTAACGCAGTTGCCGAAGAGCTTCTCAAGAAAGGAAAAATTCCTGAAGCGATAAAGGCATTTGTGCAGACAGGCAACAAGCAGAAGCTTGTCGAGATAGGCGATGACTTTGCATCAAAGGGGATGTTCTCGGATGCAATTGACTGCTTCCACATGGCTGAGAACAATGACAGGCTGAGAAAGACAGGGGAAGCCTGCTTAAGGGACGGCCAGATGGTTGATGCAATCAGGGCTTACAAGCTCTTGAATGACAAGGACATGCTTTTGAAAGTAGGGGAGGAATGCATCAAGAGGGAGAAATTTGACTCTGCAATCGAGGTTTTCCAGCTTTTGGGCAACAGGTTCAAGCTCATTGAAGTAGGGGACAGGTGCATCAAGAGCGAGAGGACAGAGGCTCTTCCGTTTGCAGAAAAGGCATATGCCTCGGCTGCAGAGAACGACAAGCTGAACAAGCTCGGCGACCTTTACCTCAAAAAGGAGTACCTTAAGGATGCCTATAGGGTTTACGGCACTGCCGGAAATGAAATGATGATTTCTTTCCTGAGGGAAAACTTCGGGGTATAGTAAGCCCCTTATTTTTCTTTTTTTTAGAATTCTAAATATCTGTACTTGTAGAAATTCCTGTTTCTTTCATGTCGCCTGTACTGCTTTCCATACGCCCTTGCTTTCCTGTAGCACCTGCCTTCATAAGAGTCCTGTATGAACATTATGCACCTTGTGATGGAGCCGTCCTTGTTGTCCTGCAGATAGCTTCCTGAAGTGTCGACAAGGAAGCAGTTTTTATCCCTGTGAGCCATGTTCCACGCGTGAAGCCCCCCATCCGGCCTTTTGCCTAGGTATCCTTTCACAATCCTTGACTCAATGCCTGCTTCCTGCGCAAAAAGCTGGTAGAGCATTGCAAAGTGCCTGCAAACGCCGATTTGTTCCTCTAGAAACTCGTTAAGCCCTATTAGCCCAAAATCTTTCTCTTCTACAAATCTTTCAGCTATATCCTTGTCATAATTTATCCTGCCAGCAACCATTCTTGCCATGACAGCCTCGCTTCTTTCCGGGAACATTATTGACATCGCCTTTGCACAGGCGAGGTGCTTTGCAAGCTTTTTCTTGTCAACGAGCAGTTTTTCCCTTGTTCTGTTCATCTCATTGCTGTAATACCCCATGTCAACAAAGCCGTCAAATAGAAAATAAGGCAATCCCCTTCTTGTTTCTGTTTCAATCCCATAGCGCATTCCTCTTGATTCAATAATCTCCCTTTCAACTGCTGATTCAAGGCTTACGCATTCATCGCAATACCTCTTCTTTGCATCTTCGCTTCCGATAGCTGCTATTGCGGAGTTCATCCTTTGTATTGCAAGAAGCGGGTTTGCAGAATAAAGTGTCTTGAATTTGCTGTATTCCTCCTCGCTAAGAAAGCCGCCTGCATTCTCTGCATTTGCGGCTCTTACAAGATAAATCCTCTTTGGGCTTTCCTTTATTCTTTCAAATGCTTCCATTTTTCCTCATCTCATCCCCCTCTGAGCAGCCTGACCAGCGTTCCAGCAGGATCACAGGACTTCAGCACTTTCTCGTAAACCCCTTTTCCGTGCCTTGCTTCTGCAAGCAGGAATGCTGTTGCGCCAACATGATTGTCTGTTTTTATGGAGGGCATTCTGTCTGCGCAGTAATCCCTGCAGGCTTCCATATGCTTCTGCGCGCTTTTCAGCGCATTGCACTTCAGCATGAGGTTGCCTGATTTTTCAGCATAATTTCCGATAGATGCAATTGCAATTGCATCTGCAAAGCCTTCGCAGAGCGCGCTGTCATATATCGGGCTGTCTGAAACCCAATTATACTCTTTGAGATTCTGAACATAATGGCAGATTTCATGCGCCAATGCTTCAATTGCGGCATATGCGGAGTTTATGCTGTGTATGCTTATCTGCTTTTTTCTTGTGTCATACATGCCTGCCCCTGCAAGTAAAAAAAAAGGGTTTGCCGGAATTCCAGCCTTAACCGCGGGCATTCGCGCGCTTATGTTAAGAAGAGAATTTACTTCCATTTCCATTGCCCTTGACCAATATTCCAGAGATTCAGGGCTTCTCCAGCCATTGTAATGCTTCGGGCTGTCCATCTGCCATGTGAAAGGCACCTTGCCGCAATCCTCAATAAGCCCGCTTAACAGAACCTGGTTTTCTCTGTTTCTTAAAGCTGATGCAATTCTTCCCAGCGAGTTGATTTCGCGGCTCATTTTTCTCAGATGCCCTCCTCAACTTCCGCCTCAATCCTGTAAATATCTGCATTGCCTGCTTTCTTAATACAGTTAACATCTTTAAAATCCTCAGCGCCTTTTCTTTGCAGTAATCTGTTGCTGCACCCTTCAAACCCGTCGCACAGAATGAAGTAGCCATTGCCTCTTGAGCAGTTATTCCAGCTGCAGTACGACATTCCGCTTGCAGGCACTATATGAAAATCGACCTTCTTCCCTGTTGAGAGCAGGCAGGCGCAGATATGGTCCGCGCAAATCTCCAGCCCTATATCCAGCCCATTCCATGAAAAAATTGTGCCTTTTTTAGGCCCTCTTGCATACCTTAATCCATGATTCCTTGCAATATTCTCACATCCGCCGTCAGTTGCCTTCATGTGCTCTGCAATTACCTTCCCCCCTGTTATCACAGGAGATGTATTCTTTACAAGCCCCCCTTCTTTCGGGTTATGCCACATTATGCTTCCTGGAATTATTAACATGTCCTTTCTGTGCACTTCATTTGCTATTATCTTTTCAATTGATTTTTTTTCATCTTCGGTCATAATCCTTTTCCCGTCATAAAACAAGAACTCAGGCGCAACAAGAATGTCTGGATTGTATGTGTTTGCAACACTTAAAATAGTTTCAATTGGATTTCCGGAAAATCCAACTTCACCTTCTATTTCATTCCATCTTGAGGTCAGTGCCTTTGCCAGTGCTACATTTAGATTTCTTTTTATGCGCATTTTACCCCCGAATCCTGCTATTTTTTCGGGTTCCCTTGTTTATAAATGTTTCGTTACTAATAAATGACAATAATAATTTTCTAAGAAACCTTGTTTATTTAATATATCTTCTAAAAACATCAAATTTGCTGATTATAATAAGTCCGTTTATAAACAACTTGTCAATTTAAATGCATTTAATAGCCTCAAACCGTCTTTTACAGCTTCTTCCAATCTTCGCAAATGCCCTTGCAGTCAAGAACAACACAGAGCTCCTCATACTTCCTGAACCCTGCCTCTATCTGCTCAGGGGGTAAATCCTTCCTTTCCCTGCATTTCCTGTCAACGCAGATTCCTTCAAGCGCGTCGCTGCATATCCCTGAGGTGACAAACCCCAGCTTCCTGCATCTTGGCAGGATAACAGCAGCAAATCTGCCATATTCAGAAGGGCTGCATTCCCTGTAAGAAACAACTGCATTTTTCCCTTCCTCCCAGTCATAATATATTTCACGCACGGGATAAATTCCATCAACCTCGGCAACATGCACTTCTTTGGAAGTTATCTCCCTTGTCTCCTGCATTTCCATAATTCCCCTGCACGCAGCGTATCCGCTTGCGTATCCGCATACTACTGATGCAATCACGCCCAAGATTTTTCCTGCCATGGTTCCTTTGTTGTCTTCTTTTACTATTTAAGCCTTACGCAAAACCCCTATTTGAATGTGTTGATAAACTAAACACTACAACGTTAAAAATTAGCGCCAAGGACGCTAATATGCCTTTCAAGACCATTTATCTTTTGACTGTCCCCTTGACACTTCTCTTTTTCTCTTAATTTTTTAAGTTTTCTTACTGTTTTTAGCATGTTCGAAAGAGATACAGTTAAACCAACATGCACTTTTGTCATCTCTAAGTGCTTGCCGCAAAATAATATAGTAAAGTTTATAAAGGCGCAATGCCTATA
>JASEIA010000036.1 GCA_030018575.1 Nanobdellota archaeon
CTTTCCTCATGCGCTTCCTCTGCCACTTCCAGCGCATCTGCCTTTTCTTCTTCCAGCGCCTTGAACTTCTCTTCATTGTCTATACGGATATATGCCTCTCTTTTTAAACGTTACGTTTATAAATAACCAGCTACCCTCTCTTTACAACAAATGCCCCGATAGTGTAGCCCGGTCAATCATACAGCCCTCTCGAGGCTGTGACACGAGTTCAAATCTCGTTCGGGGCATCGAACGAAGTGAGATGCCACGTGCGATAGGCAACGAAGTTGCCGTGTCGTTCGGGGCAGCGACGCAGCCCGTCGCCTTCAGCGGCGGGCATGCGCTCATTGCATTCGCTTAGCCCACCTAAACGCTGCACAGGCATAAGTTTAAAAATAAGAAAAGAGTTCCAAAAACAATGGTAAAAGCAATAATCTTTGACTTTTGGGGAACACTGGCAGACCACGGAATAAAATCGCCTTTAAGGGAAGCGCAGTGGATACTGTTCCAGAGCAGGATGGAGTTTTCAGAATTTGTAAACAAGTTTGAAACAGCGTTCATGACGAAAAAATTTGAAACCCTTGAAGAGGGATTCAAGGCAGCATGCGAAGCATTCGGAAGGGACCCGGGATTCAGGGCAATGAATGACTTCATAGGCATGTGGAACAAGAACTGGATGCTTGCAAAACTTTATGACGACACCCTTGAGATGCTTGAAAATTTAAAGGCAAAGGGGATAAAGCTTGCATTGATTTCAAACACAGACTGCTTTTCAGTTGAGAAGATTCTTGACAAGTTTGAGCTCAGGAAATACTTTGATGTTGTTGCATTGTCCTGCGAAAGAGGGCAATTAAAATCAGAGATGCTCCCGCAGGTCCTTGAAGAGCTTGGCGTAAGCGCAGAAGATGCATTGATGGTGGGCGACAGCCCTGAGACAGACATTGAGCCTGCAAAGAAGGCGGGCGCGCAGGCTGTATTAATTGACAGAAGGGACAAAAGGCCTTACGAGAACAAGATACTCAGGCTTGCTGAATTAGAGAAGTTTCTTTAGGTTTTCAACTGTCTTTCTCATTGATTTTTCATCAGATTGCCTGTTCATGTTTCTCCAGTCTGCAAGCTCAGGCATTCCCAATACAGATGCAAGAGCCATTCTTAATGGCGCTTCGTGGGAATCCACATCAAAAGCCATTTTCAAGCCGTTGAATTCATAAAAGTAGTAAGGGCCAAAATCGCGCACAACCTGCCTTAAGTCTTTTTCAGATTCGATAACTCTCTTTTCCTTTATGCTGTAATTCCTCAGCAAAAGCCTCTGGAACAAATCCCTATCTGATGGCACGCAATGAATAAGCGCATGAGGCACTGTCTGCCCCACAATGCCGTGCTCAAAATACATCGGCTTCTGGTACGCAGCAGTTGCCGCCTTATCAATCTTTTCTTTCAATTCAAGGTATTCGTCAAGCATCTTTTCTGATAAAAGCCCATAGCACAGGACGTGCTTTTTTGGAATTATAAGAGAATAGCCTTCTACAATCTGCCCCATTGTAGGCATTACAAAGAAGTTCTTGGTTTCAGTTATTATCTGGCTTTCAAGGCTCTTCCTGTCGCAGAATGCACACTCCATAAAGGCAGGGAATGTATTGGTGGTATAAAAAGATTCCCCTAAGCAAAAAGATTGCTACGCCGGCACCCGGATTTGAACCGGGAAACCCTTTCGGGAACAAGCTGTCCTCACTTGCGTTCGGGACTTGCCCGAACATCGTGCAAGTTTCCAGGCTTGCGCAGTACCAGGTTGTGCCATGCCGGCAAACAAAATTGGCTATACTACATTCCTTATAAGCTTTGTTATTTACAATCTAGTGCTGCACGTGGTGCTTGCCCACATGCTCTTCTATTATTCTTTTTACAGCGGGGGTAATTCCCCTGAATGACAACTCAATATCAGCCCCGCCCGCTGTGTTTATGTGCACAGTGCCTATCCCCAATATCCTTTCAAAGGGGTTTTGGGTAAAATGCAGGTCCTGCACCTTGGTGTAGAATGCGCTTGAAACTTTTCTTGAAATAAGCCTGTATTCGTGGATTATGCGCTTGTCAGTAACATAATAGTTGTCAGCCCTCCTTAAGATCCCTGCAAGTATTATTACGAGAATCCCAAGAAATGCGCCAAATGCAAGATAAGGAATGCCTATTAAAAGTCCATAAAGGCTGAACATAAGCACAATGCCAACAGCATACCATGCAGCATAAACCCACCTGTGGGGATGCGTTTCAAGAATAATTTTTTCTCCTTCATGCAGCTCTTCGTGAATTGCCACAGGAAAATAACCCTTTTTCAGGCTTATAAACGTTTCCAGCATTGTTGACGATAGGAAGAATACCTCACAGAAAGCTTAATTAAGGCATTTATACATACTATAAAGCATGATAGATGCAAAGCTTAGGTTTGTATGCGAAGCATGCAATTACAAGTTCCAAAGGCAGAAAACATGGCGTGAGAGGATTTGCCCTTTCTGCGGAAAGCACGGCACAGTGCATGAGGAAAGAAGCGTCGCAGATCTTCTTGATGATCCGGAGCTTGGAACCTGCGTACCCTTATAATAACTTTCTATAATTCAGGGCAAAAATTTTCTTTTAAGAATAAAGCCATTTGCTCATTTCCTGCAGCAAGATAGGCAAAATAAGCAAGGCTCATGTTTCCCAGCTTTGCGCACTCTGCAGCTGTTTTCTCAAGCTTTTCCTTGTCTTTTACAGGTATGAAGCACAGGGCAGCTTCCTCAAACTTTGTTTGCCTTATAAATTCATTTCCCATCTCAACCAGCTTGTCAGAATTGCCGGCCATTACAACCGCCTTTACAGCTTCGTAGATTCTTCCTTCTTTTAACAGAATAATGCCTGCCTCAGTCATGATGCCATTCCGCATTTCATCGGAAAGCATTGATGGATTGACATTGTCAATGCCCTTTCCCGCAACCCATCTAGCCAGCGTGCTTGCCATCTTAAGGTTTTGCGACTTTTCCGTCAAGCCCTTGTTTTTTTGCAGCTTCAAGCGCTTTTTTAGCTTCTGCCTCGAAATCAACGCCAAGCTCCTTAAGCGCCTTGACATGCGCCTGCGCAACCTGCTGCACAACATTCATCATCTGCGACAACGCCTGCTGTTCTCCAATAAGCGTTGAAAGCGCGCCCTTGTGAAATGCAATCTGCTCTTGTTTTGTTTCCATAGCATAAAGAAAGCAGGGTTTGTTTATAAACCTTTTTAGAAAATGTGCATAATCAATTTAAACCCTGCAAGAATTGCTCTAGTCATGCAGAAAAAGCTGATTGTGTTTGATTTGGATGGAACACTGGCAAAAAGCAAGTCGCCGATGGATTCTGAAATGGTTTATTTATTGCAAGAGCTTCTTAAACAAAAGGCAGTTGCAGTCATCTCAGGCGGCTCGTACATCCAGTACCAAAAGCAGTTCCTGTCAAGCTTAAACTGCAATAATGCTGATTTATTGAAAAACTTATTTTTATTCCCAACTTGTTCAACGGCATTTTACAGGTTTGAAAACGAATGGAAAGAGGTTTATTCGCAAAAGCTTGCGGAAGATGAAAAAAAGAAAATATTCCGCGCATTTGAGATGGTTTTTGAAGAAATTGTATTCATAAAAGAAACAAGATACGGAGAAATAGTTGAAGACAGGGGAAGCCAGGTTACATTCTCCGCGCTTGGGCAGCAGGCGCCTCTCGAATTAAAAAAAGAATGGGACCCCGACAGCAAGAAGAGGCTGGCAATGATTGAAAAGCTGAAAAAGCATATCCCTGAATTTGAGATTAAGATAGGAGGAACGACTTCCATAGATGTCACAAGGCAGGGCATAGACAAGAGGTTTGGGATACAGCAGATAGAAAAGCAATTGGACATTAAAAAAGAGGAAATACTTTACATCGGCGATGCGTTATTTGAAGGAGGCAATGACTATCCTGTAAAGCAGATGGGCGTTGACTGCATTCAGGTTGATTCGCCTGAAGACACTAAAAAGGAAATAACGAAGATTATCTCTTAAGCTTGGCAGAATGCCCCCACTGGATAAGCAAATCAGCCTTGACATTTGGAATATCACACGCGCCAAAGCAGGAGCCTGCCCAAATAGTGATTTTTGCTTTTGTGTTCTTCTCAAGATAATCAGCAATCTCAGTCGCCCTTGGCTTTAATCCGTCAGGCAGCTGTATGCACACTGTTTTTGCCCTTGATTTCTTAATTTCCCTTGCAGCCCTTTCAAGCTCAAGCTCGTATTCCATAAGATAGGTATATTCCGCAAAAGTTAAATACCTTTCTAAAGACAGCTAGTATATGTCATTAAGAACAATGTACCAGGCAATGAAGGACGCGGGCGAGGAAATCACTTACTTGGTTGAATACAGCCCGGACATTGCGCGCGGCTTCTATTACCAGTGGAAAAAGCATGTAGGCACAACAAAGCACAGAAGCCTTGAAGAGGTTATTGAAGAGGCAAAGCAGCAATCCAGGAAAAGCCAGTTTAATATCATAGGGCACAGCTTTGGAGGGCTTATTGGGCTTGCATACACCATGGAAAACCCGGACACTGTGAAGAAATTTCTTTCAATAGGCACGCCTTACAGGGGAACGCCTTTGGCATATGCCGCCTTTGTCCTGCTGAACATGGGCGTAATCCCACATTCTGCAAGGCAGCTTAAGCCGGATAATGATTTTGTAAAGGCATTAAGCGATTATTTCAGGGAGCACAACAAGGAGTTTGAGGAAAAAGGGATATTGTTCGAGAACATACGCTCAAAGCATGACGAGTTTGTGCCTTTTGAGTATTCGTCTTTGAAAGAGCTCTGCCCTGAAGCAAAAAACATTATGGAATACACAATGCAGGGAAAAGGGCACGTGACAATTGCGCATAATGAGCATGTTTACAGGCACATTGCAAATATCATAGCAGAATCAGAAGTGCCAACTATATTCATACCCGGCTTTGGGCTTAATGGCGGATTCTTTGAAAGGGTAATGAGGGGTGTTAAGGAAGCTTATCCCGGATTGATAAGCGATGAAAAAATGTCCATGATATATCACATGGCATATGACTATACAGAGCCCATAAAGGCAGACAAGATAGTCAAGAATAGCGAAAACTAATTTATTTCTTCTTCACAATTTCAAAGAGGTCTGACAAATTCATCTCAAAAGCAGCAACAGGAACCCCCAATCCGAAATTAGCCAGAACTCTTGGATGGATTTCCCCGATATATGCAACGCCCTTTCTGTTCACAACAACCCTTCCAACCCTGCCCGGAATAAAGGAATGATGGACAGTGTTTTCAATCTCATATTTTACCCCCAGATTGTTCATTATGAAATCCAAAGCCTGCTTTATTTCCGTGAAGCTTGCAGAGGTGTGCGCAGTGACAACACTCATTCTCTCAAAGTCCCTCAAATCCTTTTTCATCGTTACAAGCCCCTGCTCAAATATTTTCTGCGGATACTCAGCATTCTTGTTTTTGGACAGCAATTCCATCATTTGAGGAAGTATCCATGTCCTTGCGCAGGAAAAAACCCCTGTCATCGGGTTTTCAATCTCAACTGTTCCGAAATCATCAACATTCATCAGGCTGTAAAGCAAATTCATGTTTGAAAGCATCGGGCTGTATATCTCCTGGTATCCCATCCCAACTGCCAATTCCCTTGCCTTGTCAACAAACTTTGTGATTGGGAATGTGCCGCCAAGCGTATATTCTTTTAGCGCTCTTGCAGGTATTTTGTCATAGCCATAAGCGATTCCAATGTCTTCAATCACATCTACAGGATGCATTATGTCCCTTCTGTAATCAGGAATCAGGACTTTTCCTTTCTCATACCCGTACCTGAACTTCTCCAGAAGCTGCTTTACCTCTGATTCTTTCAGGCTCAAGCCTAACAACCTGTTTGCATCATCTGCTTTTAATTTTATTGAATCTTTAAATGAAGCAGGGCTTTCCTCTTTCCTGCCTGAGTAATCTATCGTTACTGCCCTTATCTTAAATCCCCTTTCAGCAAAAGCAAACGCAAATATGTTTGCAGCCAATTGCACAGCTTCCCTGTCATTGCCTGTTGCCTCAAAGAACAGCTCTGAATCTCCAGAAAGCACTTTTCCTGAATGCTCTGAATTGATTATTGGAGGGAAGCTTAATACCTGCTTATTGCTGTCAACAAGCAGAGGATAGCACTTAAATCCTTTCAAAAGATGCGCATATTCCATTCCGGTAGGATGGCTTTCAAGTATTTCGCCTAAAGTCATTTCCCTTCTGAAGCCAAGAGGCATGAACTGCACGCTTTCAGGCAAAACAGCCTTGTAATAAACAGGAAATTTTATCTTGCTGTAATTATAAACTCCAACAGCTGCCTTTAATCTCTTCATTCCATAGCTGTGGCAGAACTTTTCCTGCAATTGTATTATTTGCTTTAATAAATAATCATCAACCTTTGCGCCTTTTACTGAGAAAGCAGCTATGTGCGGCCTGACATCCTTCACTGGCTTGCCAACAATGACCATGTCTTTTGATTTTTCCACTTTTAAAGTTTTCAATCCCTTTTCCAGCCCCAAAAGCCCCTTGAAAAGCATTGCAATGCCTTCAATGCTCCAGAGGTAAGGAAGATTAGTGTCAGATGACTTCACTGAAATCTCGTTTCCATTGGTTGCCTCTATTTCTCCTTTTGCATAGTCCAGAAGCTCTGCAATTTTTTCTTTTGAAAGCTTTTTTCCCACAAGCTTGTTCAAGTCATTGATATCAAAAGTAATTGTGGGCATTCAGTACATCACCTTCATTTGCCTTAATACATTTAAATCATGGCTGAACAAGCGCCTTATATCGTGTATGTTCAATGCAAACATCGCAAGCCTGTCAATTCCTATTCCCCAGGCAATTACAGGAACATCTATGCCTAACGGCTTTGTCATCTCTGGGCGAAATATTCCTGAGCCTGCAAGCTCAATCCAGCCCATCTCAGGGTGCTTTGCCATAAGCCCTGCAGAAGGCTCTGTGAACGGGAAATAGTCAGGAACAATCCTTATTGTCTCTGTCTGCGCAAACTCCTCTGCAAACATCTTGAGCATTCCCTTCAGATGCCCGAAAGTCAATCCCTCTTCCGCAACAAACCCCTCTGTCTGGTTAAAGTCGCAGTTGTGTGTTGCGTCAACAACATCATACCTGAAGCACCTTGTGATTCCAAAGTATTTGCCGGGGATTTGAATGTCCTTTGATGAAAGCTTTCTTGCAGAGCAGGCAGTTCCCTGGGTTCTCAGCAATAATCTCTTTGTTCTTAAGATATCAAAAGTATATTTCCATCCCCTGCTTCCCGTGTTAAAGCCATTCTCGTGCGCCGCCTTTACTTTTTTCATTAAATTTTCGTCTATTAACCCGTATTTCGGATCTTTTATGTAATAAGCATCGTGAATGTCCCTTGCTGAATGGAACTGCGGCATGTACAATGCATCCATGTCCCAGAAGTCTGACTCAACAATGGGGCCTGTCATTTCCCTGAATCCCATTGAGATTAGCTTGCTTCTTACATTGTCAATGAATGCCCTGTAGTGCTGCTTTTTTCCCGCAAATATCTTCGGGACGTTTATTTTGATGTCATAAGCCCTGAAGTTTGCATTTTTCCAGGCTTCTTCCCTTAATACCTGCGGCGTTATCGCTTCAATGAAATTTCCTGTAACCTTTTCCTTCATCAGCTTCTTGCCAAGCTCTGTAATGCTTGCTGTCCTTAATTTGACAACATCTGTCTTGATTATTTCCCTTCTCTTGCTTAACGCATCATAGGCAAACTTCTGCTCAGGCTTTAATGAGCTTAATTCCAAAGGCAGCTGCTTTAAGAACGCCTCTTCCATGCTTTCCTTTTTTAACAATCCTTTTCCGTGCTCTGTGGCAGATACAACTAATTCCCCTTTTTCATCCTTTCTTAGGTTAATTGCAGCTTTCTGTCTTAAAGCTCCAATCGCTATGTTTAATTCGTCTTTTGGAATTTGAATTTCAGAAACCTTTGCCTCAGGCCTGCTGGCTATTTGTTTAAGAAAACGAAGTTCAGGCAATCCTTTCTCCTTATACTCAATGCCGTTCTTGTCCAAGCCAACAACTTCTTTCAGCTGCTGGTTAATCTTCAGGATTCCCTTGTTTTCCATCCACTGCAAAGCCCTCATTGCCTCTATTTCCTTCAAGCCAGAGGCTTTTTCAAGCTCTGCGAGAGAAATGCCTTCTTTCAGGTGCGGAAGTGCTTTCCTCTCCAAAGGGTGCAGTGAAGCCAAGAGGCGCTTTATGTCGTCCATAATCATAGGAATAGTGCTGACATGTTTTTAAATGTAGCGATAGGCTTATAAACATTGCAAACGAAAGATATTCCATGGCCAAAAAAGCAAGCTTATTTGGCAGCCCCCTTGATTTGATTGCAGGCGTTCTTGTAATAATAGGGGCATTGCAATTGTCTTAAGCTATATTAACCTTGGAAGCTTCTTAGCAAGCCTGGGCCTGCTTATAGAAATAATTAAGCTGATTTTAAAGCAGGGGCTAAAATGACAGAAACAGCAAATTTAATAGTTGGGGGGGGAATAATAGCCATAAACCTTATACCCCTGCTGCTCAGAAAGCCAAAATACTTTCTGCTTACTTCTGTAATATCAGTAATAATGGCGCTCCTGCTTATTTTCATGAGAAGCTCTTTCCAGCCATGACACTATTGTTTAGGGCATGCAAATCTTTTATTCGCGCCTTGATAAAAAATGTGCCCTAACCAGCTTAAAAAAAGGCTAATGGTATACTTTCCTGCCAAACAAAGGAACATATTTCATGGCAGGGTCCTGCAATGCGCCTTCTCTCATAAGAAACATGTGCGCCATTTCAGCTGCAAAAATAGGAATATTCTCATGAAGCTCATGCGGCTTGTAATCCCCTGCCTGCTCTATTATTCCAGGAAATCTTTTAATGAAATCAACATAAGCCCTGCTTGAGAAAGCAACCTGCGGCGCCATTTCCTTTACGCCTGAGACAACTTCATCAGCAAAGTATTCCATGTGAGCGCAGAGTATATGCATAAGCTTACTTACAGTGCATATGAAGTCAGCAAGCCTGTCTTCAAGGGTTGATTCTTCCATGCTTATCTCCTTGAAATAACCTTTACAATTTAAAGTTTTGCCCGCCCTGCCTTTAAGCGCTCCAAAAGCAGGCTTAACCTTCCTACGAACCCTTTTGCTGTCTGCAAGGAGGTTTCAGCTTCATCTTTTGTTGTCAAAAATCCAAGGCTGTATTGGCCATCATGCCTCATGTCCCTGTAATGGTCCAGCATGGAAACCCATTTGTCTTCAAGAAGCCCCCTCTTTGCATAATTATCTTCAAGATAGCGCGCAAGGCAGAAATGGCTTTTTTCCCTGAAACCGTCAAAAAACAGAATGGCTCTTGCAGAATGGAACATTGCAACATAAGAAGCCATAAGCGCTGAATTGAATGCTTTTGCAGACAGGTCTTTTTCAGCCTCAACCAGCCATTTCTGCGCTGTCCTTATGCTTGCTTCCGCATTATCTTTCGAGGGAGGAATCTTTCTCAGCAACCCATCCCTTATGCAATCTGATGAATTATGTATTTTCAATTTTCTCACCATATAATGTTATCGAGCCAAAAACAATGGCGTGAAAAAATAAAGCCTCTTCCTTTTTAAGAATTTCTAATTTTTCTTTGGTTAGGTAAAGCGGTTTTATATTGCTGTAATTCTTTCTCAACTCAGAAGTAAGCTGCGCAAGAGACTCTTCACTTGTTTTTTTGATTAGAACCCACAAGTCTATGTCTGAATCGCCTTTATTCTCCCCTTTCACAAAGCTGCCGTATAATCCCGCTGCCTTGACAAAAGCATATTTTTTGAATACAGAAACATCCAAAAAAGAAAGATTGAGAAAAAGCCTAAGTGATTTAACATTAAGATTGTCCTGCAGGACAAATTTGGCTCCTTCTTTTTTCAGGAGATTTTCCTTCAAAAGCGCATTGAACACCTTTGAAACAAGCCCCTTGCTCAGATTCAGCTCTTCTGCTGTTTTATTTACCCCAAATGGCTCTTCCTTGTAGATTATATGCCTTAATATTCTTACTCTCTCTGCTGTGGACAAAAGATTGTTTATGTTCATGATTTGTAAACAAAGTGTTCATAGTTTATAAACTTTTTGTTCACGTTTTGGAAACAATTTGTTAAAGCCCAGGAAGAAAAAAGAGGCTAATGGTATACTTTCCTGCCAAACAAAGGAACATATTTCATGGCGGGGTCCTGCAATGCGCCTTCTCTCATAAGAAACATGTGCGCCATTTCAGCTGCAAAAATAGGAATATTCTCATGAAGCTCATGCGGCTTGTAATCCCCTGCCTGCTCTATTATTCCAGGAAATCTTTTAATGAAATCAACATAAGCCCTGCTTGAAAAAGCAGCCTGCGGCGCCATTTCCTTTACGCCTGAGACAACTTCATCAGCAAAGTATTCCATGTGCTCAGCCGGAATCCACATAAGCTTGCTTACATCGCATATGAAGTCAGCAAGCCTGTCTTCAAGGGTTGACGCCACTCCATCTTCCGCCATCTCAGCACTTCCCTCCATTAAGGCTGATATTGAACGCTGCCCTTACAACATCTTTCAAATAAGAGGCTTTCGCAGCATATTGCATTGCAAGGCACATCTCTGCTGTGTAGCACGCGGCATCTGCAATAGGTATATTCCTGCCTGCCTTTGCCTTTTCCCTTGCATTAAGATAGTTCTCAAGCACAAGCATGAACTCTTCTGAAGATTGTATAGGGGAATGAACAGAAATATCTTCAGTCATGCCTTCAACAAATGTTTTAAAGTCCCGCCTTGCCATTTCTTCAACCTTAAAGTCGTTAATTGCGGCATTTACAACCCGCTCGAGTATTTCTTCAGGCTTCATCCTGCCCTCGCTTCGATAATCTTGATAACCTCTTTCAGCCTTTCCTGCTTCTTCCGCCTTTACTATGTCTGCCATTTTCCGAATACCCCCTAAACTAAAAAAATAAAAAGTTATAATTGTTCGCTAGCTTTCTTCCAATCTCTGCAAATCCCGTCGCAGTCAAGGACTTCGCAAAGCCCACCTAATTCTTCCTTTGCTTGTTCAGATGCTACTTCCTTAGACCCATAAAATGCAAGGTATATATTCCTGTCGCAAGCACCATATACTACAATCGTCTTGTCGCCGTCTGTAGAGCGTATCCATGCCTTGCCATCCCTTACCCAGTCAAAGCGAGCTATTGAACTAAAAAAGCCCCCATAAGTTTCCCTTACTTCTATTCTTTGCGGGGCTATTTGCCTCATATCGTCCAGCTCATTTCCCAAGCGTTCCAAGCCGTGGGCTAAACCAGTTATGGCTATACAGCCGCCTACCAATGTCCCTGCTATTGTTAGCCCTTTCTTCGTTTCGGTATTCATTTTATTCCTCCTTCACACCCTCTCAAGCTTCTGCCACGTGCTCTCAAACATCTGCGTAAAAGCCTGCGCAAAGAAAGGCGAATTAACCCAGACTGCCGAGTCATACTGCTCATGCACGTCCTTGTCATCAGATGTCATGAAAACAACATGCTGGCTGTCAACAAGCACGAACCTTGCCTTTGCATTGCCGAACTTCTTCAGCTCTGCAATGTTCTTCAGCTCTGAAGGCAAGGCATTTCCATCAACAGGAGCCGCAATCCTTACTGAAACGCCCCTCTCCTTTGCTCTCCTAAGAGTATGCTTCAATGCATCAACTTTCCTGAACAAGCCCTGCGATGTTGTGACTATTGTCACATTGCTCTTGGCTTCTGAAACCAATGTTTTCAGGTGGTCGTGTATTGCTTTTCTTCCCTTAAGCAATCCTGTCATTTCAGTTGGCTCAACCTTGTCAATGCCCTGCTTGTGCAGCAACTCAAGCTCCTGGAAGATGCTTGTTGTGTTTACTGTCTCAAGCTCCTTGACATGCTCTTCAGCCCTTTCTGATATTCTGCTCTTCAGCCTTTTGATAACTTCTTCAGGCTTTAAAGCGACAAACTTCAAGGGCTTGCCAAGCTTCTGCATTATGTAGCCTTTCTTCTCAAGAGTTTCAAGAACATCATAGCTTCTGCTTCTTGGAACGCCTGAAATGTCCGCCAGCTCTGACGCTGACGCCACGCCTTTCTGAAGCAAGCCAGTCCATATCTTTGCCTCGTATATGTTAAGGTCAAATATTGTCCTCAGCTTGTTCAATAACGCTTCGTTTTGTGCCATTTTTATTGTCCTCCTAATACCCCTTAAAATCCTCTGGATTTTATCACTAAGGGGTTAAAATAGAGCTAGTATATAAAGCTTTCGGAGTTTAAGGCGTTTAGTGACAAATCCATTGCTGCAAGAATGGTTCCAGGGGAGGCATTTAAGCATCAACAAAAGCTTACACCAAAAGCAGGAACAGCCATGCTGGGATAAACAATACTTTCATGCTGCCCGCTTCTTTTTCGTCGAGAATGTCTTTTGTCACAATAATGCCTTTTTTCAATCCCTGCAGTTTCATGAACTTTAAAAGCGAATCAGCATCAGCCAGCCCCGCCCTGTTCCTGTATTTTACCTCAACCGGCAGCTTGCTGTCCTCAATGAAAATATCAACCTCTTCTTTCTGCGGGCTTCTCCAAAAAGAAACCTTCTCGCCAATAAGCCTGGAATGCTGGTATATTATGCTTTCAACAAACCTGCCCATTATATCCTCGGAGCCGGGCATGCTTTTCTGGTACCGCATAAGCGTCATTGTTATTGACGGATGGGCAATATGAACTTTCTTGTTCTTTCTTAATTGTTTTGCAATGCTCTTCGAATAATTATAGGCGATGTCAATGACAAATGAATGCTTAAGGTAAAAAATGTAAGAGCGCATTGTAATGTAATTTACTTTCAATGTTGCAGCAAGGTTTGTTATGTCAAGCAATCCCGCCGTCTCCTTGGCGCAATATTCCAGCGCAGACGCAAGCAATTCCTTCTTTTTGACTTCCACCACGGCAGGTATGTCCTCAAATATAATCTTATTTATAACAGAATTTCTCACATAATTCTTTATTATCTCTTCATCTTCCTCTTTCGCCATCTCAGGAAATGCGCCCTTGAAGACATAGTCTGAAAAAAGCTTTTCAAATACCGGTTTTTTGTTAAGCATATGCTCATAATATTTCCTCAAGCCCCCTATTTCCGCTTTTTCAGCTTCAAACCCGTTTAATTCAATGAATTCCCTGAAAGTAAGCAGGGGCATATAGAAGTCAAATGCCCTCCCCGCCAGGCTTTCCTTTGATTTTTTTATTTTAAGCGAAGCAGACCCTGTAACCACAAATTTTATGTCTTCTCTTGTGTCATAGTATCTTTTCAGGACATCTTCCCAATAATCAACTTTCTGCACTTCATCAAGAAAGATGTATTTTCTTCCTTCCTTTGCAATATTCTTAAGATAATAATCGAGCAGATCTTCGAGAACTGCCGGGTTCCGGGTAACAAGCTCATCAAACATGAAGTAGAAGGTGTTTTCCTTTTCATTTAGCCCCGCCAGTATCTGCTTTGCAAGCACTGTTTTGCCTACCCTTCTAAGGCCAACTATTGCTATTATCTGCTTTGTTCTCATATATTTCTCGACTTTAGCAAATATATGCCGCTTATATGCCGGCAAGGTTATTTGTTTCCCTTCCCACCGCGGGTTAAAGTCCCGCACCATTGCTATTAGCCTTTCATTGAGCATTTTGCACCTTAATATTGCTTATAGTGTAGTATAAGTAATATTTAAAGTTATTGGTAGTATACTATAAGTAGTATTATCAGGGGATGCGGCCTGTTTTTCTTAACCCTTTCTTAAACTCCTTATCCAAAGGTTCTCTTCAAACTTCGGCATATCCTACTTTTGGCGGTTCTTGCGCTTGGCGC
>JASEIA010000037.1 GCA_030018575.1 Nanobdellota archaeon
GACAAGGGGATGAGGGGCAGGATAGTAACCTGCCTTTCATCAGAATTCTCATAAGAGCCAGCTGCCGCAAACCAATAACCAACAACTAATAACCATAAACCAATAACCGCCCAAACATTTAAAAGCATAAAACAGCATTATATTAACAGCAAAGATGGTGAAAACAGCTGTTAAGAATATTAAAGAGGATGCAAAAAAGGCAAAGGAGATTCTGAAGAAGCATCTGGAAACATCTGAAAAGCCAATGGAGCAGAAAAAGAAAGCCAAGAAGCCTGCGGAAAAGAGAATCAAAGAAAGCGCGCCCGTGGACACTGCCAGGAAAGTCAGGGAATACCATAAAATGCTGAATGACGTAAGGCAGGAAATCAAGAAAGTCATTGTAGGGCAGGATGTTGTCGTCACCGGGCTATTAAGGGGGCTTTTATGCAACAGCCACATTCTTGTTGAAGGGCTTCCGGGAATTGCAAAAACGCTTCTGGTAAGGGCTCTTGCTGTTTCAGCAGGATGCACATTCAGCAGAATCCAGTTCACTGTTGACTTGCTGCCAACAGATATATTAGGCTTGCAGAGCTATATTGAAGGAAAGGGCTTCGTGACACTGAAAGGCCCAATTTTCGCAAACTTCCTGATGGCAGATGAAATCAACAGAACCCCCCCAAAAACACAGTCAGCCTTGCTGGAAGCAATGCAGGAAAGGCAGGTCACAATTGCAAAAGAGACATTTCACCTTCCATCGCCATTTTTTGTAATGGCAACCCAGAACCCGCTTGAGCAGGAAGGTGTTTACAGGCTGCCTGAAGCGCAGGTTGACAGGTTCCTTTTCAAGATTCTCATGCCTTACCCGAGCATGGACGAAGAGCAAAAAATACTCAGAAGCAACATCACGCTGCAGAAGTTTGAGGACTTCAACCTACAGGGAGTGCTTAATCCGGAAAAGATTATAGAAATGCAGGCCTTTGCAAAGACAATCTATCTTGACCCTGAGATAGAGAAGTACATCATAAAGATTGTTGACGCAACAAGGCACCCTGCAAAATACAAGATTGAGCATGCAAAGTTCATAGAGCTTGGCTGCTCCCCAAGGGCAGGCATATGCATGTACATTGGCGCAAAGGCGCAGGCAATGCTTGAGGGAAAGGGCTTTGTAACGCCGCAGCATGTAAAGGATGTCGCTTATGATGTAATGAGGCACAGGCTTATTCTCACATACGAGGCAGAAGCTGAAAAAATCACGCCGGATGTAATAATAAGGGAAATTCTATCAAAAGTTCCGGTGCCGTAGGTGCAAAGTGGCGGAAAAGAAAGCCGGGGAAGAGAAGAGAAGGCTTAAGGTAGACATAGCGCAGATAATAATGAAGATAGAGGCGCTTACAAAGCGCATTGTGCAGACAAGGGCTTTGGGTGAATACTTAAGCGTTTTCAGGGGAGCGGGAATGGAGTTCGAGGGCTACAAGCCGTACACGCCTGACATTGACGCAAGCAAGATTGACTGGAAGGCTTCTCTGAAGTCAAAGCAGATGCTTGTAAAGGTTTACAGGGAAATAAGGGAGCTTGAGGTTTATTTTCTTCTTGATGTCAGCTCAAGCATGATTTTCGGCTCGCAGGACAAGCTGAAGAACGAGGTTGCGGCTGAGTTCCTGCTTGCAATGACATACACAATTTTAAGCGCAGGGGATTCAGTCGGGCTTATTGCGTTTTCAGACAAGATAAAGAATTACACAAGGGCAGGGAAAGGCATAAGGCAGTTCTACAAGCTTGCAAGGGTTGTGATAGACCCGGAGATTTACGGAGGCAGCTATAATCTTGTGGAAGCAGAGGAGTTTGCATTGAATTACATCACAAAAAGGCACGGCGTGCTTGTAATAGTTTCTGACTTCTATGGCGCAAAAGGCGCGGTATGGCAGAAAAAGCTGAAGCTTCTCGGCGGAAAGTTTGACACAATCTGCATAATGGTTCGTGATCCGAGGGATGTTTCAATGCCGTCTGATGTTGGAGAAGTTCTTGTTGAGGACCCTTACACAGGCGAAAGGCAGCTTATACACGCTGCGCTGATAAAGCAGAAATACGATGCAATTGCAAAAAGGCAGGACAGGGAATTGATGGAAACTTTCAAGGACTGCAATGCAGGCGCAATGGTGCTTAACACTGAGCAGCCGCTTTACAATACCCTTGTCACTTTTTTCCAGATGCGCAGGAGGAAGGCGCGCTGATGGAGGTTGAATTCCTTAAGCCGCAGTATCTTTTGTTCCTCGGCATAATCCCCTTGATTGTGTTTGTGCATTTCTACAGCCTTAAGCACGGAAGAAAGCAGGCTTTGAAGTTCGCAAACTTTGAAGCCATCAAGAGGGTTACAGGGGAGAGGATTGTTGCGAAGAACGTGCTTCTTCTTATGATGAGGATTATTGCTGTTGTTGCCCTGGTTTTTGCAGCAGCAGGCGCAAGGGTATGGTACGATGGGCAAAGCACTGACTATGACATGGTTCTTGCAATAGACGCATCATCAAGCATGCTTGCAGAGGATTACAAGCCGAACAGGATGGAAGCCACAAAGGCGGCTGTATTATTATTCCTTGAAAGCATGCCTTCAAGCGCAAAGATAGGGCTTGTGTCATTCTCAGGCGCTGCATATGTTCATGCGCTTCCTACAAATGACATGGCTAAATTAACTGACATTGTGCAGAGGATAGAAATACAGAAGCTTGGAGGGACGGATTTAGGCACTGCAATAATAACTTCTGCAAACCTGCTTTCCGGAGACAGGCCAAAGGCTGTTGTTTTGCTGTCTGACGGGCAGTCTAACATAGGGGTTAATCCTAAAGATGCTTTGGATTATATTAAAGATACCAAGGTTGTGATAAACACAATAGGCATAGGCACTTCAGAAGGCGGGCTTATTTCTGACATTGGAGCTGCATTCAAGCTTGACGAGGCAACGCTTCAGCAGATAGCTGCAGCCACAGGCGGGCAGTACTTCAGGCCCACTGATGAGGCAAGCCTGATTGCGGCATTCACGCAAATTGCAGCCTTGAAGGACAGGCTCATAAGCAAGGACATTTCCATTTATTTGCTGTTCATGGCAGTGGGGCTTTTGGTAGTGGAGTGGGGCTTAATTAGCACGAAGTATAAGATAATCTAGAGAAAGCCCTTGGGGGCGCCCCAAACCCCGCGGCAAGAGAAACGCTTCCGAAATGGCTATTATGCATAAACAGCTATTTCAATTCACGCATTAAAGTTTCCAAGAAAGGCTTCAGCTCTTTTAAGAAACGCTCAAAATCGCTTCCAATCGGCTGAAGCATAATCTTCTCCTCCTCAGAAATAATTGCTTTAATGTCAAAGCTGAATTCTTTTGACAATAAGTTCTCTGAATATTTTTGGTATTTCAGCATAAAGCCTGTTTTCTGCAATATTGCGCGTTTCAGCTTAAAGACATTAATGCCTTTCTTTTTGTAAATCATAAACACATCCACAAAATCCCTTGCCTTAATCCCCCTTCTTGTAAGTATTGCCCTTACTTTTTCCGCATCAATCTCCATTAAATCATAAACTTTTGGCTTTGGCAGCTTAAGCAGGAAAGAATAATCCGGAAAGAGGAAATTTATCTCTTTTTCATGCCCTTTTGCTATCAATGAATTTGCAAATACCTCTTTTGGCTTAAAGATAAGCTTTTCCACAAAACTGATTTGTATTTTCACAAAGGTTTTCACGCCCAAAATCTGTGAAAAATACCATGCCTTAAATGTAACAAACTTATTGCTGCCCCCTATCTCGATATATTGCTTATTATGCTTGTCTCCCTTAAAATCAAGCCCTTGTTTTTCAGACAGGGCCAATATCATAGAGGCAATATCATTTATCTTTCCTGAAAGTATCTTGCGTATCTGTTTCTCGCTTTTTCCTGAAAATTGTTTTTGGCTTAAATAAGTAAAATCCAAATCTTCTGAAAACCTGTAATAGCCCAGATAGCATTTAATCAGGCATGTGCCGCCTTTAAATGCAAAATTATCGTGAAACTCGGGAATTGCGCAAAGCCCTGCAAGCAGTCCTTGGAGTATTATGTCTTTTTCCAAAAGCTCTTTTCGCTCAATTTTCAGCTTATCTGCCAGGAATTCAATGAACTCTTTTTTTGCCATATAGCATTTCCATTTCTTTTTTTACAGCATTTCCATAATAGTTTGAATATTTAATCAGTTTTGCTTTAGAGCATGCGCTTATTAATTCCAATGGCACAGCCCCGATTCTGCCTCTTCTTTTAAGATAAATAAAATCGAGCATGGTTTTTTCAGCGTCAGAATAGGGGATTGCATCTTTTTTAATGCCAAACACAGCCAGGGAAGGCTTCAGTTTTATGAATGCAATCTTGTGCCCCATTATATTTATGGGCTTTGCCCGGAAAATGGCGCCGCTTATTACAGTATCAACAGCAAAATATTCATGGGTGAGGTTATTCAGCTTTAATGCTGTTTCAAGCCCGAAATACCAGCTTTTTATTCCCTTTATACGGAGAGCTTCTTTTATCGCCTCCAGATAGCTGATATTCAGTTTGCCCATCTTTCTTTCTTCAATTGACATAACATAAAAAATGCCGCGGAGAATGCGTATAAGGTATTTATGGCGGGCAAGGTAGCCTATAGCCATGGGATATCCTATCTTAAGCTCACGGCAGAATGATTCAATTTCCGCCCTTGTGGCATACTTTTTGTTTGCAAGGCTTAATTTCTTTATGATGAGTTTTATCATTTTATATCCTTTTATATTAGTCTATATCATAATAATACATAAAGTGTATAATTATGATACTTATAAAGTTATCGGATTAAAAGGCAAAAGCCTGCATTTCCGGAAGCAGTTATTCCCCTTTTGCTTTAGGCAGTTGCGCTTCACAACCCGCTTTAATGCCAGCTGTTTCTTCATTCACGGCGCCGGCGCGCCCTAAAGCGCGGGATTAAATGCCATGATATAATCTGCTTTCTGTCCCTGAGGTCAAACATGAATGCTATGCATAAAACCGTTTAAATCAGCATAAGGAACATAATAACAGAATTCACGCCTGATGGCCGGCCTTTCAGATATCGCACCCAACTCTTGCCTTCCAGCCGTCTCGTGTCTTCTCCAGCTTAAACCCGTAATACAACACAGCCTTCACGACTGTCTCGCCTTTCTCAGGAGTCACATCCTCTCCGTAAGCCTTCGCTTTCAAATGCCTCTCATCAATCTCAAGAATCTCAAACTTTGAAAAGAACATCCCCTTGGTATCCACCAAAGCAACAAGCATTGAAAGCCACTTGTACAATAAGTCAGAAGCATTATCCCCGTTAATATTAACCACAACAGCCTTCAAAGGCTTAACCTTTGTTACATCGCATATCACTGAAAACATTGCAAGTGCAGAATTGGCAAAAACTTCCTTCAAGCCTTTTCCATACGCCTCAAACATCACGTCTGAAGTCAAATCCTCAATTATCTTATATTTCATGTTAAGAAGAATGGATAGAACCCATTATAAGCATTTCGGGCTTTACTTTCTCCACATCCAGATTCTGACAATCCTTGGGGTATCTGCAGTTCCGCCAGAGCCAATCATTGCCTCTGCAGTGTAAACAGACTTGTTAGAAGGTATCTCACTGACACTGAACGAGCACGCTGATTTCTCGCATACGCCGACTGTGTAAGCAAAGCCTGTAGGCATGTTTGCGGCAACTATGTCAACTATCAGCCCGTACATTGAGTCAGCAGTATCTTCAGGATTTCCAGACATGACAGCGGCCCTGACAGCATCATTCCTTTCAATTTCCTCAAGGATGTAAATCTGGGCATTTTCAACAGATGAAGGAAGCTTGTAAGAAGGCTCCGGCTTTGGCATGACTGCAAAAGTGAATATTAAAATAATGAGAATTGCAATGACCGCTTCCAGCGTTTTTATGTATCCCTGTTTGTTCAGCATTTTTCTTGCCACCCGCCACTGCCTACTGGCCGCCTGCTACATACTACAAACCACTTGCTGCTTGCTTCGTATTTACCATACCCTTGCCACCATCCTTATCGGAACTGTATTTCCAAATTCATCAACAATTCTTGCAGCCCATTCCTCAACAACAACATTAGCCTGCTCGTATGGAAGCGCATTCCTGCATACAGGATGAATGTTGCCAACAGGAGCATCCTCTGGATTATACATCGCAGAAGCAGTATCAGCATACAGAATCATGAAATCCTTGCTTGTGGGAAAGCCCCACCTTCTCTTTATTGCGCCGTACTTTCTTTCCGCTTGCCCCAAATTAGCATCAAGGCAGTATAAGCCGAGCAAATCAGCATCCTTTTTAAGCAAGTCTTCGCTTACTCCCTGCAGGACTTCTGTGGAGCCTATTGTAAGGGTGAAGTTTGGCGTATGCGGGGCTATATCACTGTTGCTTATTTCAAGCCCTGAAGAAGCATCGCCCCTATCCAGATATGGCTTTGAAGTGCCGTCAGCAAGCTTGTTGCTTATTATGTAAAACTTATTGTCAGGGGTGTCTGTTATAGGCGCCTTAAAGCGTATAACATCCCAGCCATGAGCTATATAAAAATTATCAAGGGAAGCCATATTTCTATCAGTCACAGCATAATCATTTGGATCGCCTGAAAAGGGGAATGCTGCGCCGGTCTCTGCGTTAAGCGTGACAAGATATTCAGAAGTCCCTGGTGTAAAATTCATATCAGTGGTGTCAATCACAATCAGCGTCTTGTAAAAAGCAAATGAAGTTGAGTCCCTGTAATTCTCAGTCACAATGCTCAAAAGCTCGCCTTCCTTGTAAAATGGCTGCACGCCCGGCTGTATAAGCATCAGCATTGAAAGTATGTACAGCAGGAATATTCCCAGGCTTATTGCCCAGTCTGCATGGCTCGTTCCCCTCTTGTTCATCATATTTTATTGCCTTCCTATGTTTATATTCTTTTTTATAGTGGAGAACGCCCAGAATAGCGTTCTCTGCTATCTAGGAAATCCGAAGATTTCCTATCATATGCCGCCTTTAGCCGTAGTCACGGCAAGCGCAGCCAATACGCACAGCACTACAGAGTGTATTATGCCGCTTTTGATTGTCCCTTCTGAAAACTTTCCTATTAAAAGCCCTGCAAAAAATCCCTGTATCATCACTAAAGCGAAAAATATCATGTCAAGGTTAACTGCCTCTGCAGCTCCTGAAGCGCCGAGTATATTCATTCCAGTGTCGCCTGTCGCGGCGCCTGCCGCTGCAAGCTGCGGAAAGAGCTTCAGCTGCAAGACAAGCATAATCCCAATGAAAACAAAATAAACAATATAGCCCTGCACAATCTGGCCGTAAGTGCCTGACTTCCTCTCTTCCTTAAGCTTCTTGACGCTTACCATCGCGTCTGTGACCGCCTTGAGGACATTGTCTATGTCTCCGCCGCTTGCCTCTGCCTCAATGACAATCGCAATCGAGCGCTTTATCATCGCATTCTTCGTGTTTTCTGCAAAAGTCAACAATGCCTTATGTATCGGTATTCCGAGCTTAATCTGGTTTGCAAGCTTCTTGATAAATGGCGTAAGCTCTGAATAGTCTTTCTGTGCTGCCTGCAGTATTGCGGATGGTATTGAAATGCCTGACTTGACAGCGCTCTCCAAATCCCTTGAGAAGTCAACAAACTTCTCCTCAACCCTTCTCTGGTATTTCATTTCCTTGAGGAAATCCGCCATCGGATGCACGCCTGCAGTGCAAAGAGCAATAATGAACATTGGGAAGAACCATCTTACAGTCGGCCCCACAGGCTCCTTGAAGCTGAAGAATATCAGGAAGTCTGCAATAAGCAAAGCTAATGAAACGCATCCTCCTATTATGTATACTTTCCTGAATTTCATTCTATCCCTTTGGCTGCACAGCGCTCATGAACACTATAAACCCTATGTTAAGCATTGGTATGACAAGGTAAGTCCCGATTGTCGCTATTGAGGCAACTGAAACCCCCCCTATCTCCCCGCCCATTGTCTGTATGATTGCAAGCGTTACAAAAAAGAGCAAAGGCGCTGCAATTAATATTGTTGTGTAAATGTCAGAGTAAGTCCCAACCTGCTCAACAGCCTTCTGCCTTTCAAGCTTGTATGTTGTCAAAGACTCGTCAGCCATTGCATTCAGGTATTCTTTCAAATCGCCTCCTGAGCTTATCGTGTTCACAATGCCGTCAAGCACATCCTTGAACCTTAATGAAGGCGTGTCCCTTGCAACAGCCCTTAATGCAGTTGACAGGTCATAGCCGAACAAATTGACATAATTGACTATTTTCTTGATTTCGTCCCTTAATCCGGGATACTCGTCTGAAGAAAGTATTGTCTTGAATATGGATATTGGCTTTGCGCCTGAGCCTGCAACAGCAGCCATGTTGATTATGACAAAAGGCAGGTCAGCCTTGATTGCGGATTCCTTTGTCTTTGCAACGCTTGAAGGGTAGAAATACATGACAGCTGCAGTAACTGCTGCGCCTAACAGCCCTATGAATATGCCGCGCAGAACCTGTATTATTATGTTCGGGGCGCTGTAAAAGACAGAAGCAAGAAGAGTTACTGCAAAAAACGCAATCACTGCTGAAAGGAATATCATGCTTATGTATGTCTTTGAAAGCACCTTAATCCCTGACGCCCTCAATGTCTTGTAAAAGCCCTGCAGCTCTGTGTTAAACCTCGAAGTGACCGCTATTGTCAAAGGCTCAAAAAACCTGTTTGCAAACTTCCCGTATTCGTTCGTGCTGTAGAGTGTGTAGGCAACCCTTTCAGCAGACACAATCTTCTTTTTCTTTTTGTCAACAAAATCATCCAGCATGTCCCTTGTGACATTGACTTCATCAAGATACCTTGACTTTTGTGCAATAGACAAAGAAGGCTTGAACTTCTCCTTCTTGTTTTTGGCTTTATTTTCTTGCAGAACAGCAGGCGCAATCACAGGCTCTGCCCTTGCAGGCTCAGAAACAGCCTGCACTTTTATTTCCGCAGGCTTCAGCCCAAGCTCATTCTCAATGGAATAAAGAGCATTTTCAATTGAAATAAGAGCTGCTTTCTTCTCAATCTTTCCTGCTTTCAAAAGCTCTGCATTGTCAATGATTTCCTTGCAGGAATTTTTGGCATTTTGTATGCTCATGCATCCTCCTGCATGCTTTTCCTGATTGAGGCAATAAGAACTTTTATGTAATTGGAAATAGTCTCAAGCTTCTTAGAATCCCTGTCCTTTAGCAAAGACTCGTAAGCATAAATCGCCTCCATCATTGTCTTTGCATTCTGCTGAACCATATCAAGGCTCATTTTATCAAACCAAACCTTTTCAACACAGCTTCAGGCCTCTTGTAATACTCATGAATCACGTCCTGAACCTCTGCAAACCCGAATATCTTCCTCCTGTACATTTCCATCAGGAGCCTTGTCCTGTTTTCAAACTCCTTCAAAAGCTCCTTCCACTGGATGCCTGTCCGTTTCATTATTTTTTCAAACACCTTGCTGCCTGTCCTGAACAGGAAAACATCTTTTGCAGGGTCCCTTACAAAAGGAATATTGATTGTCGCATCTCCCTTGTCGCTGACATTCACAAGCTCGTCAATCTCGCTTATCCTTCTCACGTCCTTTCCCCCAACTCTTGCAGGGGTGATTATGCAGAACATGTCAAGGGACTCAATCATTGAGGGAGGCAGCAGGATTGGCTGCATCATCAGCCTTTTTACAACTGAATTTGCAGACTCTGCGTGGAATGTTCCGAACGATGGGTGACCGGTGGCCATGCCTTGGAACAATACAAATGCTTCCTTGCCCCTGATTTCTCCGACAATTATGTAGTCAGGTCTCTGCCTTAAGCTTTCTTTTAATAAATCAAACAATGAAACCTCTCCGTGCTTCTCGCCTGTTATCGAAGCAAGCCCTGCTCCTTGCCTTGAGACAGCAGGCAGCCAGTTCTCGTGCCTCAGGTTAAGCTCCCTTGTATCCTCAATGCTTACAACCCTTGCAGCAGGGGGTATGAAAAACGCAATCGCGTTAAGGAAAGATGTCTTGCCTGAGCCTGTCCCGCCGATTACAAGTATGTTTGACTTGTGCTCGATTGCAAGCCATATGTAAGCAAGGATTTCAGGCGACACTGTCCTGAAGTCCATCAGCTTTACAGGAGTCCATGGCTCTTTTGTGAACTTCCTTACTGTGTCAAAAAGGACCAGCGGCTTGTTCCCGCCTATGAAAAACTTGCAGGGCTCAAGCTCAATGTCATAAACACTTAATTTGTCTGCATTAGGCACGGTTTCTGCTTTCTTAACCCTGACATATTCATAGCCATTGTTCGCAAGCCACCTTATATAATTCAGCCTGAGAAGATGGCTCATTTTAAATTTAGCTTCGCGTGTAAGCTTTTTTTCTAATATTTCAGCAATCATGTTTGCAAATGGCTTTGAAATGGTATCATAATACAAAAGCCGATTATAATCAACGCCTGCTGTATTAGCAATATAGTTTTTGGATATCCCCATATCCTTCAGCAGGGAAAGCGCCGGCTTTGCAGGAATCCTTCCGTGGTTTATATGGCTTTTGCGCTCGCTTTTTTTCTCAAGCAGCAGTTTTAGCTTTTCTGCCTTGAACTTATTATTAAATCCGATCATTTCAGAATATTTTGCCTCATAAATTGAGGGAATTGTTGCCTTGTATTGCCCTTCTTTATTGTCCAGATAGCAATAGATTCCAAGCCTTGCCAACAAATAAGAAATCCCTTCTGCAAGCCCTTTTGAATTTGTCTTGTAGCTTAAGCCTGAGCTGCACGTGCCGTCCCCGTCAAAAAGCCCGCGGATAAAGGCAGCAACAGCCTCATTATCAGACTTGAATATTATTGAAGGGACTTTTACTGTGCTGCTCTTATTTCCAAATGGGACTTCAAAAACTTTATTAAAAAAGTAAGGGACAAAGAGATTGCACAAATAAACCCTGTTGCCATCATAGTAAGTTTCGCAGTTGCCAAATTTGGAAACCAATGCGGATTTTACCGCTTCCCTGAACCCTTCCTCAAAGCAGCTTACATCAATGTTAACCCTGTTGAGATGCCCGCCGCTTATAATCGCGCCTGTAAGGTATGCAAGCTCCTCATCAACAGCCTTGGGAATGCTTATGTCCTTTGGCTTGCCTTTGGAGCCGCCGCCATAAACCACAATGCGCATTTCTCCGAGCGAGTCAGGCGGCGCATTTGATTCAGTGCAAATCCTGTCAAGGATATTAAATGATATTGAGCATCCCCTTGAAATAACCTCATAAAAATAGGACTCATGCACGCCGTATTCTCCTGCCTTTGCAGAATATTTTCCAGAGCCGGCTGCCATTGAAACAAGGCTTTTTACCGCTTCTGAGGCAACAATGCATACCTTTTTCTGCATTGAAAACTCTTTCAGGAGAGACCATACATCTATTGGCTGCCTGCTTCCTTCAGATGCTATCAGCGAGGGCACAGGAATAAGCATTCCTTCTTTTAAGTCGGATGCCTGGACAAGCCTAAGAGTGTCATCTGCAACATGAAACAGATGGTTTTTTGTCACGCAGAGCCTTGCGCCATCTTTGAGTTCCACATTAACCAGTTCTTCAGGCGGCTTGAGCTTCATTATTTTTGTAATATTTGCCTGCGTTTGCTGTAGATTTTCTGCCCTTACACCGCACACATTTATATCATTCAATTCAATAACTTCATCCCCTTCAGATTCGATACATTCAAAATTAGCCTTGCACTCATTAAATAATTCCTTAATGTCTTTCACAGCACCATTGCCCAGCTGCACATTCCCTTCTGTAATGCAGAATGTGGGGCCCCTTGACGTGACATCCTCTGTGTATGTTGCATTGATCCTTGAGCCGTCAGGCAGGACTCCGTCAAGCAGGGGGTTTGCGTATGAGACATACTGCCCGCATTTCTGCGCCAGCTTTTCAACAAACCTTCCCAGCGCCCTTATCTCAGGGAATGCGATGGTTGTCCTCAGGTTCTTGTAAACCCTGTGCACTATATATATAGGGGTTCCACATCCGTTGCATTCAATATCCTCAATGAAATAATCCCTCAGCAAGGGCTCAATCTGGTTCATTCCAATCAAATCCCTGTACAGGAAATACATGTACTTCAGGAAAGTCTCTTCAGAAACCTTTATTGCAAACTCGTCAATGAGTATCTTAAGCGTTTTCTCAAGGAACTCTATCACTATGTCCGTGTTTTCAATGTTAAGATAGCTTATGTTGATTAGCTCAGTCAGCCCTTCCTCGATAAGCAGGAGGTTCTTTGTCTCTTCATTTGTAAGCTTCGGCTCCTCAACTTCATACAACAGCTCATTGTTTGGCGCGTCCCAGTATATGTGAATGTTAACAAAAGGCTCGATTACCCTGTACCTTACATCAACAGTGCTTATGTCTTTCGGGTCAGGAAGATGCGGAATGTTTTCAGGGAATCCTATCTTGAAAAGCGGCTTGTAAACAGACTGAAGCGCTACATCCCCCAATTGCTCTTCTGTTTTCTTGCCAAGGAACCAGTCAATGATTGATTTCTTTTTTGGCGAAGGGGCAGGAGCTTGGCTTGCAGCCTGTGGCTGCTGGGCCGCGGGCTGCGCCATAGACGCCTGTTGCTGCGCAGGCTGTGACGGCTGCTGTTGAGCCTGCGCCGGCTTTTGCTGCATATTTTGCTGGTTATTGTCCGCCATCTGCATAAACCTCTTTTATATAGTCCTAATTATAGAGAAATAAAGCCCTTTTGTGCTTATATATCTTACGAGTGAAGGACTCTCTTTAGTCTTCGGGATATGCCTTCTTAATCAAATTCAGCAGTTGAAATCTCTCGCCCAATTCAACTTTTATTTCCGCTCGTTCAGCAGGTGTTCTCCACCTTTTTTCCTTAGGTATCCATTTTTTTGTTTTCCCGCATAATTTCATTAGTCTTTGCTTATCAATGTAATTGTAGTAGGCATCTCCAATATCATACAATGATGATATTCCTTCAATGGCTTTATTCCCTCTTGCGTTTCTCTCTAATTTCCTGCTGTATTGATGATCTCGCTCAATACAATTATTGTTTCGTTTCAAACCATATTTCTTACATTTTATCGGAACCCCAAATGTTAATGTAGCAACATTACAAAAAAATTTGTTGAAACCTTTATTGTAATGCGCTAGCTTGTCAGTTGTAAAGTTGAATTTCTTTCCTTGTTTATTTGCTTCAAGAAATTGTCCATAGAAGCGGTTTTTAATATCAGCATATACCTTTTTTGCTCCGCCTTTATATGTGCGTTTTCCCGAGGAGAAAGCGTTTATTGTAAACTACTGCGGGCTGAAGCCCA
The DNA here is from genome assembly GCA_030018575.1 of Nanobdellota archaeon. Classification (GTDB taxonomy): domain Archaea; phylum Nanobdellota; class Nanobdellia; order SCGC-AAA011-G17; family GW2011-AR17; genus UBA9640. The sequence goes on from JASEIA010000037.1 coordinate 13,315, forward strand.
CAGCGTTTACGGCTGACGTCAAAACTCCGTGAGGAGTTTTTGATTTTTCATAAGGGCATATTCTTCATAGGTATATTTCAGCCAATGTTTCTTTTGTCCTTCAGTAATATACCATTTCATACTCTCTTTTGTTACAGCGCCAACACTTCTATAAAAGTGCCCTTCACTCCAAAATTTCTTCCCCCATAACTTATGACGAAATAATTCCCAATGTCCTCGGCGCATCATACATGAGCTGTATCCTTTTATCTGCCTGACTAATTCAATTTCGCCTATAAAACGGACATTAGACACAAATAGATGCATATGTTCTGGTCCGAAATTATACGCCGTTAAGATTACCTTATATTGGTTGAGTTTCTCCAGGATATAGATAATTCTGTTAATTGGAGTAAAGTTTATAAATACCAAAATCCTTAGATT
>JASEIA010000038.1 GCA_030018575.1 Nanobdellota archaeon
GAATAGTATTCCAAAAACATACATGGGTATCCTGCAATAATCCTCTGATTTAGATATTGCCTCGCCAAGCAGAATAGCCCTATCCGGAAACCATACAGGTCTTATCCTAGTAACATTGGAAAAATCCTGACCTGAAAGCATGCAGGATGCGCCTATAATATAATTGCTTAAAGCAGGTTCCCCCATAGCAGAAAGTCCGGGATAAGAATCATGCGGATAGAACCACAATACTGCTGTCGGCAGCGCGCTCATGTCATCATTCCAAAGCCCGGGCTCAGTCGGGTAAATAAACCTGACTGTTATGCCAAGCAGGATTATGATTATAAAGAGAGAAAGCAAAATTTTATCTTTTCTGATTTCTGAAAAGCTATTGCCAATGCTTTTTTTACTTTCTGAACCAATATCAGAGATATCCTCTTCTGCCATTTGAATTTGAAAAGCGCATACAGTTTATAAAGATTTACTTGGAATTTCAGGAATCCATCAATGAAATCCAAATAATTAAACCCTGTACCTCACCTTGTCATACCACACTTTCACAGAAGTCGGAAGAATGTTCCTGTAAAGCGGCTTTGCAACATGCTCCCTGAAATAATCCCCTGCCTGCACAAACTGCCCCGCAGTATAAGTGGGAATAGTGTGCTTTAGGTTGTAATCAACAGCTTTCTTTGATATCAGCTTCTTCAACAAAGGAGCAGGAATTATCCCATATCTCTTTTCAGTCACAGGTCCCCTCATTAGATTTAAGATGAGATTAAGGTAAGCATTCTTTTTTTTCAGCTTTATGTGATTCCACCTGTCCCAGTAATTCAAATGAGAGGCAGAATCCTTTTTTGACTTGATAATTCCGTCTGCAATTGCCTTTTCATAAAGCGGAGTGCCAAGAAAGAAAACAAGATTATTTACTGAAAGGAAATAAGGCTTTGGTATTTCCATCAGGATTTTAATGCTGTCCAGGACATCCTCGGGATTTTCATAAGGATTTGTTGTTATCATGTCATACATCACTGCAAGCCTGCCCTTGAACTTGTTTGCGATTTTCACAGCCCTCAGAACCTGCTCTCTCTTGATGAATCTCTTGTAAACCTCAAAATTTACCCTGTCAGAGCCGGATTGTATTCCAATTATTATGTCAGTAAGCCCTGCATCAACAAGCAATTGAAGCTTTTCCTCGCTCATTGTTGTCGGGTCTGCAAGGCATTTCCACCTTACGCCTACCTCTTTCTGGTATCTTTCTGCAAATTCCTTTATGTCAGAAAGTGGCCTTGCAAAAAAGGTTTCATCGCGGATGTCAAAGACGCCAACTGAAGGAAATTTGTCTCTGAGCCTTCTAAGCTCTTTGATTACATAATCTATAGTATAGCCCCTCAAAAGTTTTCCGTGCCCGTGATATAATTGCCTGTATAGGAAATTGCTGCAATAAGCGCACGCATTCGGGCAGCCCCTTGTTGTCATGAAAAATATCATACCGTTCAGGTGTTTCTCCCTGAATGGAACAAGCTTGCTGCCTTCAAGCAGATAATGGTCTTCCAAATCATAATCAGGCGGCGCAAAGCAGTCAAGGCAGTCAGGCATGTTTTGGATGTCATTTTTTATTATTTCCTCGCCTTTCTTTATCCATAAATTAGGCACATCTGAATAATGCCTGCCTTCTTTCACCCTTTTTGCAAGCTCGAGCATTGCATCTTCTCCCTCTCCCCTGCAGACAATATCGCATTGCTTTATGCACATGTCAGAGGAGATTGTGGCATGCGGTCCGCCCCATACAATCGGGACATTAAGCTGTTTTAGATAATTGATAAGCTGTTCAGCACGAACAGAAGTCGAGGCATAAGCAGACACCCCAATAAGCTTTGCATCATTGCATATTTCCTTAAGCTGGTGAAGAACAGCGCTTGAATATTCCAAAGAATAATCCTCTGCCATTGGCATAAAAACCATTTTAACATCATATCTTTCGCGCTTCAGGCAGGAGGAGATTGTCCTCAATCCCTGGTCAGAGGGATAGGTTGAAGTTGAGATTAGTACTATTTTCATAGGATTAATAGTATGTGAAGGGTTTAAAAGCATTTTGCAGAAAACATTCATGATTCTGAATCAGGACCCACAACAAAAAGCTTTTAAATCCCAATTAATTAAAAACATTAAGATGTTAGAATAAGGAACTCAAATGACAAAATGCGCCGTTATACTTCCGACTTATAATGAGCGGGAAAATATTGAATCCCTTATTAAAGATATATTCGATGTTTCATCAAAAAATGGCCTGCATATAAGCATAATCGTTGTGGATGATAATTCTCCTGATGGAACCGGAGATTTGGTAAGTAAACTTGCGCAGAAAAAGCATAAAAACAAGTTATATCTCATAGCAAGAGAAAGAAAACTCGGGCTGGGAACCGCGCACATCGCAGGCTTTAAATTTGCGCTTGATAAAGGGTATGACTATATCATTACCATGGATGCGGATTTTTCACATAGCCCAAAATATCTACCTGAAATGATAAATAAAATGGGTTCATGCGATATATGCATCGGCTCAAGATATGTTTATGGAGGGGGTACAAAAAATTGCAGTTATGGGCGAAAGATATTAAGCAAAGGGGCAAAATATCTCATACATAAAATGACAGGGCTTAAAGCAAGAGATTGCACAAATGCATTCAGATGCTATAAGCAAGTTGTCCTTAAAAAAATAGAAATTAACAATATACATTCCAATGGATACTCTTTTCTCATAGAAATGCTGTTTCTATGCCAGTCACAAGGATTCAAAATAAGGGAAATACCGATAATCTTTGAAAATAGGAAATTAGGAGCATCAAAAATTTCACGAAAGGAAATAATAAAGGGCATTAAATCATTACTACGGCTTGCATTAAAACGAATTTTTTAGGGTAAGATTAGCATAGTTTTTCTTAATTCCTGCTTAATTTTTAAGGTCCATGAACCAATTCTGCAAAATGAATAATATAATCAGCAAGCGCTATTAAATCGCTTTTTCATATACGCATATAGTCTGGTAGCACTTAACCTGCTTATATCCCTCTAGAGGCACTTTAGCGCCTTTGTTTGCCAAAAAAGGCAAGTTATCAGGGTATTCCTTGTCTACATTCGCCAAATAGCTGAATGAGAGCCTTGCAATCTTGAAATTATTGAATTTTTTAAAAGGCGCTTCTTCAAACGTGTAAGTTGTTATAGCCTTGTCCTCGGTTTTGCTTGCGAGATATTCATCTAGCCAGATGATATGAGGGCGGTTATTCCATATATCCGCCGCCAAATTCAGTTCAAGGTTTCTGTCTGCTATTACAGCGTCATAGCCGAATTCGTTCAAGAACATATTTATATCCTGTTGGAGTGGTGTAGACATCTCGCCTATTCCTTGAAGCGAGTAAACAATTATAAGCGGCAGACAAAGGCATACACTAATAATAAATTGCTTTTTTGACAAAATTCTTCCGAGATGATATATAGCAATAGGGGCTATGGGGAGAAGATAGTGCGATGCAATCCTATCGCCGCTGCCTGTAAATATAAAAAGAATAAATAATAAGTATGTTACCAATAAGTATAGTTCTTGTTTTAATCCTTCGCCATATAATTTATACAACATGATGAATAAAGGAGATATCAACACGAATGTCCCTAATATGGCATATATGGAAGGGGAATAAAGTATATTATCGGAATGCATCCTTAGAAAGACAATTATATTCGCGCCTATGTACCTAAACAGGGAAAAATAAGCAGAACCGAATACAAAATAATCCACTATTAATTTGATGCTGAATCCTGCAGCCAATGACATTAAAAAAAACAAAAATTCCCTACAGCTTCTTTTATATAAAAAAATAATAACAAAAAAAAGCATAATAGGCCAAATAACTTCTGCAATTGCCCCGGCAATTCCAAGCAAAAGCCCTGAGAAAAGCATTAGTTGTATGCGCTTTGAATGTTCATATTTTTTCCAGTAAATATATGCTAAAAAGAAGAATAGCGTGCCCATAATGGCTGGATAGATTGCCCCATTCATTGCCAAAACAACAGGAGAAAGAAACCACAAAATAACAGCCTGTTGCGATTTGCTGTTTTTCCATAAAAGGTACCCGATAAGCGCCAATATAGCCACGCCCAATAAACGAACAAGCTGTAAGGATGGGTATAATTTCAATAAAATAGCACCAATCAGGGGATAGATATTAGAATGAATCCAGAATAGCTTGATGTTATTGATTCCTATAAATGATTTCATAAATGTCTGATACTCAGGTCCATCGTGCGTCTTAACATCCGTTGAAAAAATAACAAATAGGCACATTAGCAGAATAATGGCAGAAATACACAGGATAAAATGCAATTTTTTAAATTGAAGATGATTTGACATTTGCCATATCTTAAAATATCCTGATTGTTTTTAAACTTAACGAAAGCAAGGTAATTGTATTCTCTCATGAAAGGCAGCAGAAACCTCTGATAAAAACAAATGCATTTCAGATTCAACCTTTGAAAGCCGGAGAGTAAAGTGCAACTCCATTATGAACTAATGGTTCGCAACAGCAAAAAGTATATAAACTATTTACTGATTTATAATCAGGAATGGAAGATAATGAATTATCTGTGGCGCAACATCATAATCCCGCCGAAACCGCAAATGAAACAGGCGAATCATTAAGCCAAGAGCTTCAGCAAAGAAAAAAAGATATTATTGATAAACTGCAGAAACAGAAATCATGGCTGATTTATATTGCAATGCTGGCTATTGCTTGGTTCGGCTATTACATAAGGACAAGGAATCTCCCTCTATTGCAGGGCAAGTGGCTTCCTGACGTAGACAGCTATGCTTTCTTAAGGTATGCCGAGTACATTGTAGAGCATGGCAAGCTGATGGCAAATGATGTTTTGCGTTATTATCCTTTTGGCTTTGATCCGAGAAACGAGTTCGGAATTTTATCTTACTTAATAGCTTATCTCTACAAAATATTGCATCTATTCAACCCGAATGCAACAGTAATTGACGCAGCAGCGCTTTATCCCCCCATATGCTTTTTCATAGCGGCAATATTTTTCTTTCTATTTGTAAAAAAACTATTTAATTATAAGACCGCAATAGTCGCAACAGCTTTCTTAGCGGTTGTCCCTGCTTTCCTTTACAGGACAATGGCGGGAGTTGCGGATAAGGAAGCCCTGGCTGTTGCGTTAATGTTTGCAGCGCTTTACTTCTTTACAGCTACAATGAAACCAGAACAGCCCAAACATTACATCACTTATTCGCTCCTGGCTGGTGCCTTTATAGGAATCCTTGGCGGAGTATGGGGCGGGGTGCAGTTTATTTTTATAACTATGGGGCTATATGGTATATTAGGCGTTTTCTTTGACATCTTTGAGAAAAAGCAAAAGCTTGCTTTCTGCATAAGCGTGCTTTCATGCTTTCCGATAATGATGGCGGTTTATCCTACCAGATACAACATAGATTCATTGGTTACATCCATGACAACGCAAATATTTCTTTTGGGGCTTTTGGCAGTTATTATATCCATTGCAGCCCGCCATAAGGCAATGTCATCTATAAGGGAGAAAGCAGAAAAGAAGATGCCTTTTGGCCTTTTTGTATTGGTTTCAACCCTGATGCTTGCTTTTATAGCTCTTATAATATTTAAGGGTCCGGGAATGATTCTTAGCGCTATTAATGAAGCATGGAATAACCTTACAGGAGCTTTTACAGAAACAAGATGGACGCTTACTGTCGCAGAAAACCGTCTCACATTCTTTACCGAATGGCTGTCCCAGTTCAGCTGGAAATACCTTATTATGGCTTTTGCAGGCGCTATTATGCTGTTCGCTGTGTGCATAAAAGGCATAAAAACAAAAAAAACAAGCAGCTGGGCCCTCATTGCCGCTTCTGCTGTATTCTTTTTGGCAATTCCTTTCAGCAGATATGCTCAAAATTCCTTGTTTAATGGCGATACAGCGGCTTCCCAAGTTTTGTACATAAGCGCATTGTTTGGCTTCCCTCTCTTGCTTGGCTACTTTTATGTGCGCTCTTACTACAAAGACAGGAAGCTGTTTGAAAGCATAAAGATAAACAATGCCATGTATGTATTTGCGCTGGTATGGTTTACAGTCCTGTTGCTTGGCGGAAGGAGCGCTATAAGGCTTGTCTTTATATTAGCGCCGGCAACTGCGTTAATGGCGGGATATTTTACATTAGAAGCATTTGAATGGACAAGGAAACTAAAAAAAGACGCTTACAAAATAGCCGGATATATAGCTTTAGCCGCTGTAGTGGGAAGCGCATTCTATGGATTCTCGCAGTCTTCCCTTACGCAGGCAAGTTATGTGGGCCCCAGCTTTAACATGCAATGGCAAAATTCCATGAGTTGGGTAAAGGAGAATACCCCTGAGAATGCGGTTTTTGCCCATTGGTGGGATTATGGCTATTGGGTGCAGTGGGGCGGCAAAAGAGCTACAATAGTTGACGGCGGAAACGCTATGGGCGGGGTTAATCATTTTGTCGGCAGGCATGTGCTTACTGCGCAAAATGAGACAGAGGCGCTTGAATTCCTTAAATCAAGGAATGTCTCCCATCTGCTTATAGTCTCTGATGAAATAGGAAAATACCCTGCATATTCTTCCATAGGCGCTGACAGGAACTATGACAGGTACTCGTGGATAAGCACATTTGCAATGCAGCCTAACCAAATAAGGGAAACAAGAAACGAGACAGTTTATTTATTTGCAGGCGGCACTCCGCTGGATGATGACTTCATATACCAAGGCAAGTTATTCCCGGCGGGAAGCGCTGGCGTGGCTGGATTTTTCCTCCCTGTGCAAACCATAACAGTGAGCGATGGCAATGAAACAAAGAATGTACAGAAATTAGGCCAGCCTGAAGCGGTAATTGTCTATAACGGGCAGCAGACAAAAGTTCCGCTAAAGTGCGTGTTCATAAATAACCAAGAGGCAATATTTAATGCAAAAGACAGCCTTGAAGGATGCTTAAGGGTAATTCCGACTATAGAAGGGGACGGGAAGATGAATCCTCTTGGCGCTGCATTGTATCTCTCGCCTGAAGTGTACAAGGGGCTGTTTGCAAAGCTTTACCTGCTTAACCAGGATTGGCCTAACATAAAACTTGCTTATTCAGATGAAAACACAGGAATGCCGCTTGCTCTTTATCAGGGAAGGCTTATAGGGCCGTTCAAGATATGGAAAGTTGATTATCCTGAAAATATCACCGTGCCGGAGGAGTACTATGGCAATATCCCAGCAGACCCTGAAGTGAGCAAGCCGAGACGATGAAAGAAACAGGCAAGTTTAGGACAATAGAAGATAAGTGGTTCTATCCGATAATATTTATTATGGGCGCATATTTAATTATCCGCCTCATAGACCAGGCAAAGCTGATGTGGATATTTCCGTTTGATTATACTAATGATGTAAGCTCATTTATGGCATACCTGCACTTTTTGGTAAAATACGGATATGGGGCTATTGCTCCTGAATGGTTTGGGGGCTTTTCAGTATTAAAATTATATTCTCCCGCATGGTCCTTTTTCACACTCCCCTTATATTGGCTTACAAAGAATGTGCAAATTGCAACATACCTGTCAATGGCTCTGCTTTTTGCGCTGGCCGGCGTGTTTTCCGCATTGCTTGGAAAAACAATGGGGCTCTCCAATGCCAAGAAAGCAGCGTTATACTTTCTACTCTTTGCGAATACTGTTGCAATTTCCAATTTTATACGGCTTGGAGCAATGCCAACATTCTTCGCTTGGGTGTTCTTTATTCCATTTTTTTGCATAATCCTATGGTACAAAGACAAGCCGATTGACTTGAGATTTTATGCATTCTTCATACCCTCATTCGCGATAATGATTCTCTCGCATCCACAGGAAACAATTCTTGCAGGGATAGTTCTTTTCTCCTTTTTTCTGGCACATAAAGAAAAAAGAAAAATTGCAGTCGCTTCATTTGCAAGCATTGTCATAACATCATTTTGGTGGTTCCCATTTTTGAGGGATTTGAAAGATAATAGCAATTTAGGCACTTCTTCCCGCACTGTAGAAACCTTCTGGCAGTTTACCGGTGATTGGGCTGTTGTCAATATCGCGCTAATAGCCTCTTCTATTATTCTGCTTGCAGCATTTGCGCTTTACCTGATTTCAAAAAACAAGAGCAGGAAGGAAATGCTTTTTTTTGCTCCGGCAGGCATACTCGCATTTTTTACGCTAACCAACCTCATAACTTACATACCTTACCTAAACCAGCTTTATCACCCGTCATTGATTATGCTTTTTTTGTTATACGCCCTCTATTTCTTTTTTAGTACGGATTTCGGAAAACTTCCAAAGCTTGCCGTAAACATTGCTATCATCGCGCTTATTCTTTTCCCGATTGCCAATGTTGCTGCATCCCATTACAATACGCCTTATTTTGAAGAAAACAGCTTGCTTTCACTTGAAGTAAAAGAGATTTTAACGGAAGTAACCGGCCCCTATATGATTACCAGCATCCATACACCCACAGCATTTCCGATGGCTTTTTATTCATATGGCGCTATTTATCTTAATCTTTCAACTCCAAGCGGATGGTCACATGAAGCAACCATGGAATGGCAAGGGCATCTTAACCGGGTTGAAGAAAGTATAACAAAAGAAGACTGCCGCATATTAAAAGAAGAAGCGGGATTTTTAGGCCTTAAAGAGCTTATAAGCTCAGGGGATAAATGCAACTTTTTCAAAAGATGCGGCTTGCATCTCAAAAAACAAAAAAATGAGGTGTGCCTATATACCCTTTAATTAATCTCACCGGCTTATACAGGGATTACTCATTAGGATATAGTCAATTTAACGTGATATTTATATATTAGTAACCCCTCTTCAATAAGGAGGTGGTTACTATGTTACCTTTCAATTGTCCGCTATGCAGCGGTTCAGATATTGTAAAACGAGGAAAACGCAAAAACAAAGGAGGTCCAAAACAGCTTTATCGCTGCAATGATTGCCGTTCAACTTTTGTTGAACCGGATGGTTTTGAACGAATGAGGCACAAACCGGAAGATATTGTTCGGGCAGTCCATCATTACAATGATGGCTTCCCGCTTCACAAAGTTAAAAATCATTTATGGCAGCATGACGGAGTGAAAGTTTCACGTTGGACAATCAGCAAATGGAGCACAAAGTATAGTCTTTTTTTAAAATCCCATACACATTTATGTAAAACCAAAGCTAAAAGGAAGGCAGCATCTTGATGAAAAATATATCAAGGAATAAATGGGAGAACACCAGCAGAAGCGGCAGAGATAAATCTTCCATTAGGAAGAAACAAGTTGCTTGAACTTATCAAATATGCTAAAAAGAATCGTATCACGAAAAGATGACTATATCACTCATTAGAAAGATTTTTAAATAATAATGCACCAAAGAATGATTTATGGATAAAAAACGTTCGACAGTTCTGCTCATATCGCCTCCATTTGACGAAGAGGAAATCGTAGGCGAAACAAAGAGCATGAAGAAGGTTATGAATCTAATTCCCCCGCTCGGCCTATGTTATATTGCATCATGCCTGGAAAAAAAAGGTTATAGGGGCAAAGTAAGAATCATAGATTGCCAGACAGGTGTATCTTTTGAGAAACTCCAGTCTATTTTTGAGAAAGAAAAAGCAGACGTTGTCGGAATTACATGCACGACCCCTTCGTTTGAAAGCGCTTTACAAACAGGAAAAAAAATAAAGGAATATATGCCCAAAGCAGCCATAATAATAGGCGGACCGCATGCAACAGCGCTTCCAGAGTATACAATGGGATTCGGATTGTTCGACTACGCCGTGATTGGTGAAGGGGAAGAAACAATTGTGGAACTGATGAATTATATAGACGGCAGCAATACGCACCAAAAATTAAGTGAGATAAAGGGCATTGTTTATAAAGATAAAAATGGAAAAATTGTAAAAACACCCCTGCGCCCTTTTATAAAAGATTTAAACGCAATCCCTCTTCCGGCAAGGCACCTCTTGCCGCCCCCGTCAGAATACCATCCTACCCCTGCCTCGTACAGAAAACTTCCGCAAATACATATCATGACTTCCAGGGGGTGCCCGAGCCAATGCACTTTTTGCGACAGGGCGGTATTTGGCACAAGATACAGGGAACGAAGCGTCAAGAATATTATGAAAGAAATAGATGAAACAATAAAAAAATACGGGGTTAAAGATGTCAAATTCTTTGATGATACATTTACGATAAACCGAAAAAGATTGTTTGAAATATGCAAGGAAATGAAAAAGCGAAATTTGAAATGGTGCTGCTTGACTAAAGTTAACCTTGTTGACTACGAGATGCTTCGGATGATGAAAAAAAGCGGGTGCTATCAGGTATTGTTCGGAATAGAATCAGGAGACGACAGGATACTGAAATTACTCAAAAAAGGAACTACGGTTGAGCAAAATGAAAGAGCCATCAGATTAGCAAAGAAAGCAGGCTTAAATGTGAGGTGCGATTTTATAGTGGGGACTCCGGGGCAAACAATGGAAAGCATGCAAAAAACAGTTGATTTTGCCGTAAAAATGAACCCGGATTTTGCGCATTTTAATAAATTCACCCCTTATCCCGGGACAGAAATGTATAAGGCATTAGAATCACAGGGATACAAGTTTGACTTTAGCAAAACGCACAGCCAGCTGGACCATTCCATGGTCATGTATTTGCCGCCGGGAATAAACAAGGAAGAATACAGTAAGTTTCTTGATGAAGCCTTTAAACGGTTCTATTTGCGGCCAAGATATATCTTAAGGCAGATTATGCAGATAAGGACGCTTCAGGACTTAAAACGCCTGACTGACGGGTTTTTTGCTATATTTAAGCTATAAACAGGGATAAAAATGACAAAAACAAACAAAGGGGAACAACAGAGTTTTGTAAAAAATATAATTGCTATAACTCTTTCTTTAAGGTCATCTGTTAGAAGGCGTTATCTATACTATTTTAAAAGGGAATATGTAAACAAAATGGTTAAAACGAGGAAGGGAAGTTGCGAAGGTTGCAATGGGCTATGCTGCATAAAAACGCGGCGTTGCCCTCTTTTAAATGAAGGGAAATGCAAGCTTTACAGCACTAACAAAATGCCATTTTTTTGCATGGTTTTCCCGGTTGATGAGAAGGATATAGAATTGGCAGGCGTGGAAGACTGCTGTCAGTTTTATTGGGAAAAAGAGTGAATATTGCCCTTGGTTACAAAAAATCCATATTGGCTTTTCAGCAACAAATAAAGCAGGAACCCATAAAGGAAGCGGTATCTTCTCCTAACAGATTACCATCCCCACTTAAGGCTCTTTAAGAAATAGTAAACATCTATAAATAACTCACCTTGCCTTATATCCCTCAAAATTCTTCTATAAAGGAAATTTGAATTGAGCATCGTCCTCCTGTAAAAAAGATGATAATAATGATTTATAACATCCCAACTAAGATTTGGGTGATTGTATACTTTTTGAGGCAGGTGAAATACATAATCTGACCACTCCTTAGAAATAATACGCCCTTCCTTATCCCACTTATCAAAAATTGGTGTTCCAGGCAGAGGCATGAGTATACTTAATTTAGCGATTGAGGGCTTTACCCTTAAGATAAAATTAATAGTATCTTTCATAGTTTGTTCTGTTTCATTCGGAAAACCAATCATACAAAAGGCAATAGTCTCTATTCCCACTTGATTTGCAAGTTTAAATACCTGTTCAATATCTTGAAGTTTAGTGCCTTTATTTATTGAATCTAAAATCTTCTGGTTCCCAGACTCTACACCAATACTTATCCTGTAACAACCACTTTTCTTAAGGAGGTTTAGCAACTCTTCATCTAATCTATCAACTCTTAAACCATTATAGATATTCCATGTTATGTCCAATTTTCTTCTTATTATTTCTCGGCATATCTCTTTTGCTCTCCCAATATCCGTAGAAAAACCGTCATCCCATATATGCACTTCTTTATATCCGAAACTAAGGATATGTTCCATCTCGTCAACTGTTCGCTTAGGGGATTTTGCTCTAAACACTCTCTGAAATACGCATTTACTGCAGTATATGCAGCCATAGACACAACCTCTGCTGGTCTCCATTGCTATAACAGGATTTTTGCGACAATTCAAACGCGGAGTATGGTAATCTCTATTGTTAAAGATAGAATAGTCTGGAAAAGGAAGAGCATCCAGGTTAGATATCAATTGTCTATGTTTATTTATAAAAACCTTAGAATTCACATAGTAAGCTATCCCATCAATATCCTGTAATCGTTTGCCTAATAGTATCTCCTTAAGGGTAATCTCTCCTTCACCCATTACAGCAATATCAAAATTTCTGGATTTGAGTGTATCTTTAGGCATACTGGAAGCATGACTTCCACCAGCAATAGTAATTACAGAAGGACTAACTTTTTTTATTAGGTTAGCTACTTTATCTGCCTCGCTACTTAATGGCGTCGTAAAGGTTATACCGCAATAATCAGGATTTAAATCCCTTAAAGCACAAATTATTCTCTCTCTGACCCCTTCAGTTTTTTTAACTGATAGATCCAAAACATGAGGGGTATAACCTGCTTCTCTAGATACTGCTGCAAGTTGGGCTATGCTAATTAAAGGTATCAATGGCACAGCTATAGAAATTTTAGAATTCTTAAAAATGTTTATAGTTGAAGGTAAACATATAAATAGAATATCTTTGGTATCTTTCTTAGTGTTTTTCTGTGTTATCATTCTACACCCTTCTACGAGCTAAGGATATTGAATTACAATTAGAGTCTTTCTTTGATAATTGGTTTTTTAGCACGATCTTTAAACCTTTTAAGATATTATTAATATCCTTTAAGTTATGTAAAGAAAATATTTTTCTTAAGATATATTGTGGTCTAAAGTAAAATTCCCTGTATGCTTTTTTATAATATTTAAACAATATTTCTTGAGTAAGTAAATCAGTTTCAAATACGGGTTTTTTGTGCCAGAAATAAACAGAATAATCAAAAGTTTTAATAAAACCTTTTTTTTTGAATTCATCAAATATTTCAGTACCTGGCAAAGGAACCAATATGCCAAACTTAACTGAATCTAACTTCAAATTTTTTGCAAAATCTATTGTTTGCCTAATATCATTTAAAGTCTCACCAGGCAGACCTATCATAAAAAAAAGCTCCAACCCGTATTCCTACTTTATTAATTAAATTAATTGCATTTCGAACTTGATA
>JASEIA010000039.1:0-5962 GCA_030018575.1 Nanobdellota archaeon
AGTTCCAGGCGGTGTTCCCGGTGGTGGTGTTCCAGGCGGAGTTTTTCTCCTGCCCCATGTCCATGGCTTCCACCATCTTCTTGAACCCTTTGGTTTTTTTGGCCCAGGAGGAGTTCCAGGCGGTGTTCCCGGCCCTTTAGGAATATTAATCTTTACTTTAGGCTCTCTCCTGAACCTGTCCTTTATCCTGCCCCACAAGCCGGGACCTTTTACCTTGCCGCCCACATCGCCTATTTTAATACCTCCTTGTTCGTCCCCTTTTCCTCCTCTCGTGAAAAGCCATATGAAAAATGCCACAACCACTGCGGCTATAACCCATACATACCAGTACCGCCCTATGGCGCCAAACTTGTAGCTCATGTCTTCCCAGAACTCGCCCCTTAATCCAATGGAGCGCGCAAAGCTAGGAAAGCCTTTCATCTGGAAAACAGCAAACAGCAATACAAGATAAGCAATAACAACAAAAATCCATTTCTTCTTAGTGTCTTCTTTCAGGAAGATAGTGACAATCGCATAAGGCAATAAAGCCAGCGCGGCAACCCAAATCAAAGTGCCGAGCCCTGCAACCCATACCTCAGGCATGAACTTCATTCCAATCAAAGCCAATAAAGCAGCAACCAAAGTGCCCATTCTTGAATGCTCTTCAGGAAATACCTTTTTTGCGCCAAGAGACAGGAATGCAAACAATATGATAAACAATCCTAATTTTGTAAAAATTCCGCCGCCGGTTGTAGCCCCAAATAATACTTCAACGCCCTGCGAAATAAGCCCTTCGTCAGCTGCAGAAACAAGCGGGATTAATGCAAGAACAGAAGTTCCAATAGTTATTGCTTTCAAGGCTTTCATTTTACTGATATAGATATATTGTTTAGGTTTTTAAAGGTTTCAGTTTTGCAGAATCCATAACCAATAGGTTTATAAGCCTAAAAGTTGAAAGAAAATAACAGGTAAATAACCATGTCAAGGCAAAGATTAAACAGGAAGATACAGGAAGTAAGGGATATCATACTCAGCGTCAGGAATGATCCTGTTGCAATGAAGGAATTAAAAAAGCTGCATCTTTGACTTTTTTAATATGGAATAACCAATAAAATTAGGCGTTCTCAGGTTGTGCTTCAAGTTTACAATATTGTATGCCGTCAGCGCACCCGCGGATTTCAGGCTTTTATTGTCTTCTGAATAAAGGATATCTATCCCTTTCAGCGCTGCGCAGGCAGAAATTTTCAAGTCATTTATAATTGCCTTCTGCCCCAGATTACCGCCCTGCCTTTGGTATTCAGAAAAATATTATTTCGCAAGAGATTTTATAGCTTTGTCTTCAACAATAATTCTGCCTTTTACAAGCTTATCATAGAGGTTAAGCATTTGCACTCTCAAATTTTTGGATCTAACGTTCTTTTTTACAGAAGTGTTCCTCAATTCATCGCGTATAAGCCGGAAATTATGTATTATAAACTTTTCATCCTTTATTATTTCTTCCGCAAGGCGCAAACCCTCATAATCCTCAAAGAATCTGCCGTATATGCATGTGTCAAGCAGGACATGTACCATTAAAAGATGATAGGAAGAAAGAGCTTATAATCTTTTCCGCCACTAAGCTTCGTGATACCGAATGAGATTAGCTGAAAGGAGCCTGCTTTTTTACTTATTTGGTCTCACTATGGCGAATTAAGGCATTATTCGGGATTTTATAAAAATTAGCCAAACAAAGGTATGCCTTTTTGCTTTCCCCTCGTCGGGATAAAGTGATTCGGCATCACGCAAAGCGAGGGAACCAACGAACAGGGTTTCAGCTTTGCTTAAAGCATCAAGAGCTAATTTCAAGGCTGATTTTTATCAAAAGCAGCCCCTATTATTAGTTTCCATTTTGAAACTGATAAGCATATTATTAGTTCTCGTTTAGAAAATGTAGTGCCTTTTCATTGGAGGGGCCAAAAGCTTATCATCTCCTTAAAATATTCATCTGCTGAGAATTATCCTGAGCCGCCTGCCAGATTGCTTTCAGCATAAATTCTCCTGAAATTATAATCCGCTTTCCACGTATCAAAAAAGGAGCGCGCATTTTCAACATATTCATTCGGGACAACCAGCACTCCCCTGCCAATTCTTTTTGCGTGTATGTCCTTAAGAAAGCTCTCCCTGCCCCCCGTGCCGTTCATTGCATGCGAGAATATCTGCTTTTGCGATGAAGAAATCGCCCCAAGCTTATATTCTGCGAGAACAAAAGTATCCATGCCCATCAGCCTTGCGACAAATTCCCTGTTCCTGATGCTGTACCCCTCATGCAGTATGCTTTTCCATAACTCCCTGTCGACAAGCATGAGCGCAAACTGCGTACGCGTGAAATGCGCTGATAATCCTGCCTCTTTTTTAAGAAAGGCAGATATTTCATCAGCCATGATGCTGTTTTCTTTTGCCATGCAGAGGCAAATATCAATATCTCCGGGAATATCCTTGCCCTTGACAAATGAGCCGAATACAAATATGTCTTCAAGCCCTTCGCGCTTAATGAATCTTCCAAGCCCTTCAAGCAGCTTTTGCCTTTTCCTTGACTGCATTTGCTCCATCTTTTACCTTTTTCACATCATCTTTGGTTACAACCTGCGAATAGCTCTTCCTGTAAACTGCAAACAATGGGCTTGCAATTTTATAAATATCAGGAAAGAATCTTTGAAGCATTTCATACCTTTCTGTGTGGTTTGAAGGCACTTTCAAAGTCTTGTCATATAAAAGCAGGTCGCATCCTTCAACAAGCGCCTTGAAATAAAGGGTAAGCGCCGCGCGAAGCCTTTGCTTGCCCTCATTGTCTTTTGCTGAAGCTATATATTCTTCCAGCGCATCGATTATAACTTTCCTGCCCATATCAATATATGACAGGATAGGAGTATTTAAGCTTTTCTGTCAATTAATGACAAATAAGCCCATTATAACCTACATTGTCAATATGTGACAAAAACAGAAATCAAGCCGCCTTTTTGTTTGCTGCAAGCCAATTTGGCTTCCCACAAGCTGCCAGCCACGTACTGCAGGCAACCTGCTGCGTTAAAGAAACTGCCAGCCCGCTTACCTCTTCTTCTTTTTTACAAGCAAGGTAAGGGCGTACATTGCAACCAATGCCCCTACCACAACAGACTGCCACTGGTACAAAAACATCAGCCTTTTGGTGTCCTGCACAGCCTCAAATACAAGCCCGAATCCCCAGAATCCCAAAGACGCAATAAGCAGGTATATTCCAAAATAGGCAAGCGCAAGCATAGCCACCTTAATCAAAGTCCATTCATGCATAATTGCATCGACTATAAGGTAAGGCAGAACAAGAACAGCCAATACCCAAAGCACTTTTCCCAGCGGCATAAGCCACGCTATGGGAGTCATCCTCACTGCAATCAACGCGACAATAAGCGAAAAGAGCGATATGGCAAACTTGCTTTCAGGGAAAATCCTTGTCGAGCCCCTGCTGAACAGCGCAAAAAGCAGGACAAAAAGGCAAAGCTTTACAACAGCCTCATTCTCGTTTGCAATATTCCCGAAAACAGATGATATGAGCCACGTGAATCCTGACATGCAATTTAAGTGCAAAAACAGAATAATAAAGCTTTGGGTTAAGGAAAAAAGTGCCTTTGCCCATTGTCTTTTCCCATAACTTTATATAGGCAGCAATACTCTAAAATACCTATGAATCCCAAAGGCCAAATCACCATATTTGTCGTGCTGGGCATTGCGGTCATTGCCTTAGTAGCAATAGGCTATTACTTTGCTTCTTCATCGCAGGCATCCGCTGCTGAAACAGAAGCTGAAATCGCGTCAAAGCTTCCTTCAGACGTGGCTAAAGTGAGAAAATCAGTTTCTGAATGCATCCAGTACACTCTTAAAGATGCAATAGTGCAGGCAGGGATGTTTGGAGGATATACAGAAGCCAGGGAAAATGCGCTTTTCACAGGCAATGATTTTGTGAATTATGCGATGGAAGGCAAGAAGAAAGCACTGCCTTTGATTGAAGAGGTGCAGAATAACATTGCCTCTTACATTGAAACATATGCGCCTGACTGCATTGGCATTGAAAATGACAAGTTCACGATAACGCTTCCCGCGCCAAAAGCAAAAGTTGACATAAGCAGCAAGAAAGTGTACGCAGAGGTTGAATACAGGATTGCATTGAAATCAGGGGACAGCACATTTACTTTGTCAGAGCCGTTTGCGGCTGAATCACCGGTAAGGTTCCTTGAGATATATAATGTGGCAGATAAGATAGCAAATAAGGCTGTTGAAAATCCTGAAAGCATTGATGTTGATTATCTGCTGACTTTGGGAGAGGAAGTAGACGTTATTCCGTTTGATGAGAAGAGCGTAATATACAGGATACTAGACAAGTCAGTCGCGCTTGACAGCGAGCTTGGAACTGTGAACTTTGCAATGGTATTTGCAACAAAGGCATAGGAGGCAAAAAATGAAACACACAATAGCAATAACACTGGCGCTTTTCGTACTGCTACCTTTTGTATCTGCCGCAATAAACGTCGGCACAGGAGCTCCTCCTGTTGAAGCTGAAAGAGCATCATCTGTGCAGGTATTCTCTTTTGGCGAAAACGCAATGATTTGCGTGAACTGCCCTGCCTTGACAAGCGAGCCTGAGCCTGGACTGGCAAGCTCAACTCTTGCATCCTATATGCCAAGGATTGTTTGCAGGGGCGACACGCCGTGCGTGATTTATGCGGGATTAAAATACAAGGAAGATTATGATCCAACAAGCGCTGTCCAATTCCCTTACATAATTGCAACAAAAGATGCATACAAGAAAGACAAGCCCCTGCTTTCCTCAAGCGGGCGGAATGTAAGGCTTGAGGATGTCTCACGCGGGGATCTGATTGTTGATGCAGAAAACAAAAAAGTATATACAATTGACATGATAAGCAGTGAAGAAAGCGACCCCGAAGGGGTTTTCAAGAATGTTCGCAAGCTTATACTGCAAAACGCAAAAGTTTATATCAATAATTTGCCTGTTGGAACAGAGGCGCCTTTGGCAGGGACACTTTCAGAAGCAGAGCGGGGGAGAGTAGAACAGATAAGAGTTACTGAAGAAGATAAGGGGCAAATATTAAAGATAAGGGGCCTGGACAAGAGAGCGCCAAACCAGCTGATAGATAAATTGTCAATACCTTTGAAAAAAGGAGACACAATAACATTTAAGGGGCTTTTTGGAGATAGGACATTTGGCGGTTACAGGCTTGATATGCCTGTGCTTAACATCGGAAGATTCACAGACAATGAAGATGACTCAACAGCAGAAGATAAGAATGCAAAAGACTGGCTTGACGAGCTGGACAATAAGTTTTTGGATTCTGGCAAGGACAGGTCTGAATTAAAGATTTGCAATAAGAAATTTGTTAATTATTACGCAGGCAGCTCATTTACACTCCGAGATACTTTAAGTGATTGCAAAATTGACAACTATCTCCTAAACACTGAATTGTTTGAAGAAGATGATGCAGATGACAATAAATTATTCTCTTACGCATGCGGAGATATCGTGTTTGAGGCAGTTGGCGGAGATGTGAAAAATCTTTACTGCAATCAGGCAGACATGCACAATGCATTGCTTTCGTGCGGCAAGGACGGGAATGATGAAGTATGCACTGGTGTTAATGGCAAATTAAGGATGAAGGTAAGAATTGAGCCTGGCGCTTTTTTCCTTAACAACAGAAACAGTTATAATTTCCGCTCAATAAAAGAGGCAAGTTATGGTGAGCAGAAAGCATACCAATTCATTACGAATAAAATCCAGATATTAACATACCAGCAAAGCGTGACGCCAGGCAGATATGATATTGTGGAGAATCCTGACGCAAAACCCATTATTATAACTTACAAGGATAATGCAGCCTTAGCGGTAAACACTATTACTTTGCCGGAAGATGCAGTAGTGCAAAGGAAGAGGAGTGCGCAAAGGTTCTTTTACTATTTG
>JASEIA010000039.1:5972-13156 GCA_030018575.1 Nanobdellota archaeon
ACAAAGGAGTCTTGGGAGAAGGCTTGCACCAGATAAACCTGATTTATCCTGTCGGACTTGAGAGAAATGCTGAAACTTCAACAGCAATAAAGGAAGCAAAGACAAGGGGCGCAACAAGGGACAATATTGCTCTTTTAGGTGCTGTTGCTAATAAAGTAATATGGGTTAACCAGCCCAACGAACATGGATATACTGTAACGCCTTCCGCACTGGGAACGGACACAACGCCTGCAATTACAAGCACGCCGCAGGCGACAGCCGCATCTGCCACAACTTTAGGCGCTTATGCATACAGGCACTGCTTCAGGGCAGAGCCGCCTGCTTTATTCACAGGCGCTGCAAGGGAAGCGACAGAAAGGGTTGCGCAGGCAATGCTTGAAACCAATCCGCGGTTAAGGGCTTCAGAAGACATACTGAGCACGCCAATACCTGCAGGCACTGTTATTAGCCTGCCCGGAACAACCACAACATACAGGTACAACCCGCGCCAGGCAGAGGCAGAAGCAGCCCAGAGCCGCGGGGAAAGGATAACAGGCGTTGTCCGCGTAAGGCTTAACACACAGGGATGCTTCGGGCTTTCAGCGCCAGCAATACAAGGCGAGCAGTGCATGGACAAGCCAGGCGCTGTTGTCAAGTGCGTGCCAAAAGCCAGGCAGAGCCAGTGCTCAAATGTCTACCAGGAAGGCGAGGGAGTAAAGGGATGCCAGGAAAATAATGTGTGCTGTGAAGTTCTTCTGGCGCAGGCAGGAGAACACTGCGTGATTCCTGAGAAAGGCGCATTCCTGTCCTCTGGCGCCAAATGCAAGGCAAGATGCAGGAATGAGGTAAGCCCTGCTGATTACGGCAAAATAGATGTTGAAAGAGTGGGGCATTGCGCAGAAGGATTGAGCTGCTGCAAGGCAACAAGGGCCAGCACAACCCAAGAAGGGGCAACAGTAGCTGCAGCAAAAAATGATAACAAATGCACTGAGCAGCCGCCAACAGGCATTGGAGGAATATGCAGCGATATAAGAAACAATGACTGCATTGACATAGACACAGGCGCTGTCAAGCCGTTTGTTGCAGGTAAATGCCTTTCAAACAAGGCATCCTGGTATCAGTGCTGCCCTGGCGGAATTAGCCCGAAGGAAACAGTGCAACCAGAACCGGCTGCGGGGGTCAGGGATGACAGCGCATGCACTTCAGCAGGGGGAATATGCGGCGATATAACGCGTCATGCATGCGGCAAGATAGTCACGATAGAGGGGAAAGAATACGTGGAACATGTGCCATTTGTGCCTGGTAAATGCCTATCAGAAAGAGACTCATGGTATCAGTGCTGCCCAACAGGGAGCCTATGGACATAAAAATTCCTGTATTGCATTTCAATCTAAGCCCCCTTTCTTTTTTTCTCTTGGCTTTTCTCTCCCAACAGGAGGCTCCCCAAAAGGTATTTAAAGAGCCTAATGCATTTATCCATATATGAACGGAAAGCGGGCAAGCCTCGAAGATGCAATGAAGATTGCAAAGGACATTTCAAAAAGCAGGCGGGTAAAGGCAGTTTACTTGTTCGGCTCATATGCAAGAGGAACACAAACACCGATTTCAGACATAGATATTTGCGTTATTACTGGGTACAGCCTAAAAGAAACAGAAAAGAATGATATTTTGAGCAATGCATCTGACACAATTGACATTCTTCTTTATGAAGACCTGCCTGTGGCAATAAGGCAGCGCGTATTGAATGAAGGCAAGCCCCTGTTTGTAAGAGACAAGAGATTTGTGGATGATTTAAGGTGGAAGGCATTCAAGGAATATATTGATTTTAAGCCGATAATAAGCTCGTATGTGAAAAAATATCTGCCGGGTGTTCATTATGTATGACATAGAAAGGATAACAAAAATAATTGCGGATATTGAGCGGTATTTCAAAGACATGGAAAAGCTGAATGTTAAAAGCGCTGATATGAGCAGCGAACAATTCTACTCTTTGTCTATGCTGCTTTTTGCACTTCTCAACAGGGCAATCGACTTGGGAAATGAATTGATTAAAGCTAATGACTTGGGATTGCCTATTTCTTATAAGGAGATATTCATTATTCTTGGAAAAAACAAGCTTATCAGCAGGGAACTTGAGGTCGGGCTTGTCAGTCTTTCAGGATTGCGGAATGTTCTGTCGCACCAATATTATGACGTTACAAAGGAGAGAATATTTGGCGCTTATAAGAAGATAGATGCAGTAATGGAATTCTCAAAGGCTGTAAAAAAGCTCATGTTAAAGAAATAAGGGCTATGCTGAAACCGTTGCCTCCTTTTTTTGGTTTTTTAAAAAACAGGCAGAAAAGCTTGGCCACTGCGTTCCCAGCCTCACGGTTCGCTTAAGCAAACAAGGTGTGGGACAGAAAAGACCCGACAGGGTAGAAACCGCTAACTTCTTGACGATGGTGTGGCACAACCACTATTGGTTAGGAGAGCCTGATTTCAAAGCTCTTCTATCATCCACCTTGCTTTTCCCCTTGCATAGTCAAACTGAATATCCTTTTCCCCATTGCCGGACAGTTCAACTATCTCCTCCCCAAGCTTTATGTCTATCTCAACAGGCACATTATAATAATGCATGCTGGAGTTATGCCATACCTTTACCCATGTCTTTGTCCATTGAAGAACATTAATAACCGCACCCACGCTCAGCTCTTTGGGAAAACTTGCTTTATCTTCAATAATTTCAATAAAGACAGGGGATGTTTCAAACTTGATATCTATTTTTAGATTCCCATGAGCAGCAAAATAAGGTATTTCCAAGACGCGCCCTTCTGAAAGTTTTGCACCATACATAAAAACATTAACATTGAATGCATCAGCAGGCACATCAAGCTCAATCTTGGCAAGCCTTACAGGCCATGCTCTCGGGTTTGACACCTGTAGCTCCTGCACCCATTTAACAGGAATGCCGATTTCTATATGCTCCTGTTTAAGCGCGCCATATTTTACCACCAAGCCTTCTTTTGTGTTTTCTTCTGAAATCTGCCCCTGCATCTGCACTGAAGCCTCATTGCTGCAGGATTCGCAGAAAGGCGCGGCCTCGTCAAAAGATATCTCCCTGCTATAGATTGCCCTGCCTGTTAAATCAATTGCCTTATCCTTGTTCAGCAGTGTTATAACACCGCCAACCAATAGAAAAACCAACAAAAAGGCGATTATCTGCCCTGCCCTGTTCTTTCTTCTTGGCGGGAAATATATTTTTTTCATTGTAAAGCAAAACAATATACTATTTATCTCCACCTATATAAAGATTTGCGGGCTGTGATTCTCTTTAGTTATCGGCATATAGCACCTTTTACGCATTACTGCTAAATTACCAGACTAAATTTCTCCTCGGAGGAGTATTTTGTCTCCTGTTACAGAAAACAAGGTAAACGCTGATATGCCGAAGATTGAACAGAATCTTGGCAACAAAATCCTTAAATATGTAAAAAAAAGGCGTATCACAATAAGGTAACAATGCCTAACACACATTAAACTCTTAAAATGCCCCTTATTTTATCCAATATCCCTTGCTCGTATTTATGGTCAATAATCGCGCCGGCAAGCTTTTTATAAGCAATACTCGCCTTAGAATAGGGTTTAAATACCATAACAGGCACTTTTTCAGATATTGCCTTTCCTATATTAGTGTCAAAAGGCACTTCCCCTATCACCTGCACCTTGAGAGCTGTTTCAATCTCCAGCCTTGTAATCTCATATTTCTTGCCATTTACCTTTGTCAGGACTATCCCGCACATGGGCACTTTTGCTATCTTAGCATACTCAATGCACTTGGCAGTTGCAAGTATGGCCGGGTACTCAGGGTTTGTAACAAGCAGCAAGCCGTCGGCAATACCCATAGCTGCAATTGATTCAGTGCTAAACCCGCCGGCTGCGTCCAATAGCACAAGGTCATAATCAGCCACAAGCTGGCTTAAGAGTATGTCAAAATGGTTCACTATGCGCTTCACATTCTTCTGCATATCCCCCATATTTTCGTCCTGTTTTTCTATCACAATAGAAGCAGGAATAATATCAAGATTTTCATTGTATTTATAGATTGCATCCCTTATTGAAAAATCCTTTCTCAGAACATCATATATTGTCACTCTCGGATATATTAAGTTAAAATGAAAGCCAAGGGAAGCTGTTGTAACATTTGCGTCTATGGCAAGTATCCTTTTGTTATAAACAGTTGACAAGGCTATTGCCAGGTTTGATGTTGTTACTGTTTTCCCAACTCCGCCCTTAGGAGATATTACCGCCAGCACATTGCCTCTTCTTTTTTTCTTCATTTCATATCCTTTTTCATATGTTTAATAATATCATGCAAGTCTGACTTCTCAGGCTTATCCTGGGCAGGCTTAACATGCTGTTCTCCATGTTTAGCATGATGCTCTATTCTTACTAAGGGTTTTCTGGTATTTAAATCTGCTTCCACTGTTAAATCCCTCAGCTCTGGCTTGAATCTCGCCCTAAACGGCCTTTCACGCTCCCTTCTTCTTTTCAGCAGTAATATACCCAATATAATCAGGAATATCGCTATCAATGCCAGGAAGATAATGCCGACCCAGAACAAGTTGCGATAAAGCTTTTTCACATAAAGAACTATTTCTGACGGCTTTTCTTCCTTGGGTGTTACCTCAATATAATTGTCTATGATTTTTGTTTTGCCCATATACATTATTTCTGAACGCAAGATATACTTATCAGGAGACAGCCAAACAGGTATATTTATTTTTCTTGTTATTGGCGTGTCAGGCAGGAAATCCATTGTGCTATATTCTTCAGAGATAAGCTTTTCGTCCATTGTAAAAAGTTGAAGCCTCACGGTCACCCCTTTTATCTTCTCTGTGATATTATTAGCCGTTATTTCTACAACTCCCTTGCCGCCATTATTAACCTTGTTAAAGGCTTCAGGTATTACTGCCTTGAATACAGGCATTGGGGGCAATGGTTTCGCCTCTGGCACTTCCACTTTTTTTTCTGCCTTGATTACCGGCTGAACATATGGCCCACCGCCGCCGCCACCGGCAGCAGGGGGAGGTGTCACAGGGGCTGCAGCTGCTGCTTCTGCTGTAAACATCTGGCTAGCACCGCTTCTCTCTGCATCATAATAGACAACAACCTTGAACCAATAATCCCTGCCGGCAACAAATGTATTGCTGCATGTAAACGAAGTCGTCCATGGGCTTGCAGGCTGCAGCTTTATAGCCCCAGAACCATAACAGGTATCGTCACTCCCACCGCATGTATTATATTGGCTGTCCACAATACAGTATGCATAATGGTACTCATACTCCTCCATGCCTTCATTTGTAATCCTGACCTGGGCGGTTATGCCTGGTATCTGTTTGTCCGGTATTCCAAGTATGGTAACCTCGGTCGGGTTTGTTACAAGCTCCCAGAAGTCGCCGTGCTTTGTTGTTGCGCCATTCACAACAACAGTCACTGATGTTTCCCACGCCCCGCCTGTCTGCCCTGTTGTTGTGAAATTATAGGCATAAATCCCTGTCTCTTCCAGCGACATGCTTACGCCTGACACAATAGTATTCCTGACAGGGTCGATTAATGTAACAGTAGGCATGGAGTCCGCATTCTTCGGGTTTCCAAGCCCGTCTGTAATCCATATCTTCACTCTGTACTGCTGTCCAGAGGCTATCTTGCCAAAATCGCTTATTTTTATGACGCTCTGGTTGCCCAATGTCCTGTTTATCTGCTGTGCTATTGTTGAAACAAAGAAAGGCGCCTGTAATGTGACTGTCGACCCCGTTAAAGTGCAGTTCCAGTAATATGTGCCTGAAGACTGATTAGCAGGTATGCTCCAGTAGGAATGCACGCCGCCAGAGCTTATGTTTGCCGTTGCTGCCGCCACAAATGCATAATTCTGGATTATATCGCATGACGCAGCAGACACTGTCTTCTGGCTGCCAAGCAAGTCCTTTGTAAGTATCCACAGCCCAGCGCTGCTGCCCGGCTCTGCATAGACAGTAGCAAGGTAATCAACAAGGAACGCGCCTGTTGCATTGCCCTGGTAGAACATGTTGTTTTTTATGAAAGTAAGGTTGCTATCTACGCTCCCTATCCGATTTAATATTTCAGTGATATTTGCCGATGTTGAAATATTTGCCAATATGTAGGAGTATGCACTTTGTGTTGTTGTATTGATCTCAGTCAGCCTAACTGTAATGTCATTATAGAGATAATTGCTTATATTTGAAACTGTCAAATTAATATTGCCCAACCTGCTAAATGTTTCTGTAAAGTTGCTGGCTATTTCCTCAGAAGTCGCCACATTGTCCCTTATCCATGTTACATTTGCCTGGATATCTGTAATCTGATTTGATAATGAAATATTAATGTTTTCCAGAACATCATGCACTTCCCATAAGGTTGCATTCATATCTGCCAGCCTATTTTTGACATCAGTAAAGTTATTAGCCATTGCTTCCTGTGTCGCCACATTGTTTCTCAGCCATGTGACATTATTTAAGATGTTGGATGCCTGCTCATAAGTTGCCATTTCTAGATAAATTGTATTAACAGTTGAATTGATATTGTAAAGATACGAGCACAAAGCATAATCCGGTTCAGAGGTATTGCTTAGGCTTGCATTAGAACAATCAACCCTTGCCTTTATTGTCTGGGTCGTTGAATTAATCTCACTTAACCTGTTTCTTATTTCAGTCATATTTGCTTCAAACATCGCCTGCGTAACCATATTATCTTTAATCCAATTGACATTGCTCTGGACCCCGGCCAAGGCAGAGGCAGTTGCCATATTATCCCTTATGTACTGGGTGTCTGTATAGATATTATTTATATTGCTTTGCATGGCAGGTATCTGGCTTGTATTCAATGCATAAACCCTTGCTTGTATGTCTGTTGCATTATTTAATATGCTCTGCAGCCTTGTGCACATCTCATTCGGACCTGTACAGTTGAGGGAATCAAGCACATTCTGCGTATCCGTCTTAATATTATTTGCTGTTGTATTTACATTCACAATTGTATTATAGATATTGCCCAATGTTGTATTTATCCACCAATTAGCGCAAGAACCGTCTTTCAGGCATGACTGCAAACTCTCGGCTACTGACTGGTTATAATATGTCAGGTTTCTTGAAGTATAATTCCACACATACACTGCAATCTGGTTATAATCTATGCCGGCAGTTCCG
>JASEIA010000003.1 GCA_030018575.1 Nanobdellota archaeon
AAATCCCGACAAGGAAGCATGTTTTTCACTACCAGCCTAATGGGATAGGCTCTTATTCTTTTTTCTTTTCTTAATGCTTCTCCATAAGAATATAATGCCCTTTGTACATGATTATGATAATGACTTACCATTTTAACGTCTAGCTAAGAATGAAATCCTTCGTTTCCTGCTTCTCCCCTGCATTTTAACAAAAAAGTTACCCTTCTGCGTTTAGCCATAATTTCTCATAATTGAGAACAGTTATATAAATATTTCCTATAATTGTATTTGCTGCTCCAAATATTCAAATTCTTGACCATTCTCAAGAAAGTTCATTTGATGTGAGCTTAGTTTTTGTAAAGCGGCTTTTATAGCTTCTTCCGACCGATCTATTCCTATCCAATTCCTTCCCAACTCTTGAGCTGCTTTTAATGTTGTTCCAGAACCGCAGAAACAATCTAAAATAATACTATCTTTATTAGAAGATGTACTTACAATAAGTTTCAATAGATTTAGATTTTTTTCCGTAGGATAAGTGGGGTTCTGTAAATCTTTAAATTCTATGATGTCTTGTATCTTTTTTCCCTCTTTTTCGTCAGCATATATCTTTTTTCTAGGAACTCCTTTTTTTGACCATTCTATTAAACCTTTCTTATCTAAATCTTCTAAAACATCTGGAGAACTTCTCCAATGTCTCCCTTTAGGGGGCAATATGCCCCTCCAAGGCTGTCCAGTCGCTCCCGCTTTTGTTTCCCCGGGAGCATGAAGAGGTATTGTTGTATATCTGCGCCCGTCTTTGTCTATTTTTTTAAATAATCTCTCAATATCTTCGTCAGACATTGGTATCTTCGGTTCATTCCATATGTGTTTCCCTGTTTTTGAATAGAACAAAACCATATCCTTAATGTTCCCATAAGCTTTTCTTTCAAAATTTTTAGGGTTACATTTTATTCTAGTTATATCATTAATAAAATTATTTTTTCCAAATACTTCATCCATTATAATTTTAATATAATGCCCGATTTTATAATCGATATGGAAATAGATTGAACCCTTTTCAGAAAGTAATTCCTTTAGTAATATCAATCTTTGCCTAATAAATTCCAAATATCCTGGGCCAATTAAAGAATCGTCATAAGCAATATTATCCGCATTGCTTCGGCTTATAGAATTTGCTTTTTCTTGGCTCATTCTGAATATGTTATTTGTGGAAAATGGGGGGTCTATATAGATTAAATCAATTTTACCACGCAATCCCCCGTGGTTAATCAAATAATTCAGAACTTCTATATTTTCCCCATAAATCAATTTTGAATTAGTTTTAGGATTCCCCTTTATTGAATTTAGTTTACACTCTCTTATACTCTTGAAAATTTCCTCTTCGCCTTTTTTTCCACCATAAGCTAAAATCATTGATACCTCCCCTTTCAATTATAAGGAATATAAAAATTCCCTAAGGGCCAGAGCACTCATAATATTATTGTCTTTATAGGTTGTAGTTATACTTTTATACATCTTATTATTCCCTTTAATGTATAAAACGCCATCAAGGATAGCTATTATTACAGCTTTAACTCCAGTTGTTTTTAGTGTACTTATCGCATCTTCAAATTGAGCGTTTTGATGCCCGCCGAAATCCGTTAAAAACTTTGCTTCACTAAGAACATATTTACCATTAAATCTTGCAACAAAATCCAGTCCCTTATTCCGTGTATAGCCCAGATATTCTTTGGCAAAATTCATCATTTCCTTATCACTAGCCGATAGGATAGCATTTCCTTTAATTGAAGTAAAATCTTCCATGCCTAATACTGGTGCACCCAATGTCCCTTTCAGTATCCATCTTTTGAATAAAGGTCCAATTTGCCTGTTTGTTTCTTTAGGCTCTGTGCATTTTTCATATATTTCCTTTAAACCTAATTCTTGTAATCTCCCATAGATTCTATCTACTGTATTGGGATTACGACCGATAGCAGATGTATCCCTTTTCAAATATGCAATATAAGAATCTTTTATTGGGAATAAATCCATAGATAAAAGTAAGTTTAATAATTCAACTTTATTCTTATTATTAAATGCTTTTTCTATAGCTTTCCACTTTTGGCT
The DNA here is from genome assembly GCA_030018575.1 of Nanobdellota archaeon. Taxonomy (GTDB): domain Archaea; phylum Nanobdellota; class Nanobdellia; order SCGC-AAA011-G17; family GW2011-AR17; genus UBA9640. The sequence continues at coordinate 2,086 of JASEIA010000003.1, forward strand.
ATCAACTTCCCTTATATCTTCAGGTATTGTAGGGTATATTTTAAATAATTCATCTAAATAGTTTTTTTGATTCGCAAATTGAATACTTAAGTCCATCCAATGATTCATTCTATCACCCCATTTCATATAATAACCTCTCATTTATAAATCTATTCCAAACCAACGACGGAAAACCCACCCCCTTGTCCTTCGGACAAATAGAGCCCCTGACACTCCGCTGCGCTACGTTCCGAGCTGCTTTAAAACGCAAAGCGTTTTCGGCATGCCGAAACTTTGCGAGTTTCCAGCACTTCCTTTGTTTCACTCGGAAGACTGCGGCGGATAGATATATCGCCCACACGCTAATCTTTATATATCTTTGTGCCCTAATGAATAACGAGGATAAGTTAAAAAAAGAGGTTATATGGCAGACGAAAACACCAAAATCCCGCCGGGCGGCTACCAGGTTATAAAGGAAGGCAGCGAAGAGGTAATAAGGGTTAATTATGAGCAGGCTCCTTACTCTCCATCCATAGAGGACAACCCGACTGTCATGATGGATGCCATTGACAAGCTTGCAGAAAATCCTTCTGTTGCAAGGCTCATATTCCTGCAGAGGCGCTTTTATGAATATCCTTACGAACAGACGCAGATGCTTGTCGAGGTTGCAAACCTCTACAGCTATCTGATAAAATCAAAGAAAGTTCTGAGCCCTGAGTCTTTGGGAACGTCATTTGAAGCGCAGGGAACGCTTGCAGAAAGGTATGCTGTCATACACTCAATTGTTTTTGAGCTTCTGCGCTCTGACCCATTGGGAGCTTATGTTGAATTAAAGCGCGTTTTAAGGGCTGAAGTGGCAAAGCAGGAAGCAACAAAAGACCCCAGGCAAAAGGATTCAAGAGAAATATTCTTGGGGCTTTTGAAGGCAATCCTGAACATGTTTGAAGAGATGAAGCTTGTCAAGGCAGCTTCTCATTACCTTGCAGGATATAATTTAGGCGACAGGGGAGTGTACCGGCTTTTTTTCAGGGCTGTGATTACGCCTGACTTCATGTTCACAAGAGTGATGGCAAATCCCCCTCTTGGCGGGGAAGAGATGGAAGTGTACAGCATTGACAAGGACACAAGCGTCACTTTATTCAGGGTTAATGACGACATAAAATTCCTTTACCACATGACCCCTCCCGAGTTCACAATCAGCGAGGACAAGTACACGCTTGTTGACATGGCAAAAACAGTGCTTTCAGAGCACCAGCCGAAAGAGGGCCAGTTCCTTGACCCGCACAAATTAAGAAACACATTCGCAAATATCGGAAAGGATTTATTGAGAGAGCTTGCAGAGGCGCAGAATGTAGAGCTTTCAATGAAGGACATAAAGCTTCTTACTGAAATACTCATAAGGCATACAATCGGATTTGGCTTCATGGAGCTTATCTTAAAGGACCAGAAAGTGCAGGATGCGCAGGTTAATTCGCCAAACGGCGAAGTTCCAATATTTGTGCTGCATGCTGATTATGGGAACTGCACTTCAAACCTTATACCTGCAAGGACTGACACTGAAAGCTGGGCTTCAAAGTTCAGGCTCCTGAGCGGCAGGCCTTTAGACGAGGCAAACCCTATACTTGACACTGAACTGCATCTTCCTAATTCCACTTCAAGAGTCTCGATAATTACAAGGCCGCTTAATCCTTACGGGCTTGCATTTTCTTTCAGAAGGCACAGGGATGAGCCGTGGACCCTTCCGTTATTTGTCAAGAACAGGATGCTTAACCCTCTTGCAGCAGGGCTTATCAGCTTTCTTGTTGACGGAACAAGGACAATGCTTGTTGCAGGGACAAGGTCAAGCGGAAAAACCTCTTTGCTTGGCGGATGCATGATTGAGATAATGAGAAAAAATCGCATTATTACGGTGGAGGACAGCGTTACAGGCGATACTGAGCTTGTATCTTTCAGAAAAGATGCAGGATATGATATTTCAACATTTGAAGGGCTGTTTGACTCGCTTAAGGAAAAATCCAGCACTATAAACAGCAGGGAATTCATCAATAACCCCGGATTTAAAGTATTTGCATTTGACAATAAAGGAAAGATAAGGCTTGCAAAAGCAACAAAACTGATAAGGCACAAGGTAACCAAGCCTATTTATGAAATAACAACTGCCACGGGCAGGATAATCAAGGTAACAGGGGACCATTCGCTATTCAGGATTGGCGAGAGGGATGTTAAGCAGGAAATTAAGGCGTCAGAAATTAAGGAAGGCGATTTCATCCTTACGCCGAGGAGGCTCTTGTTCAAATGCAAAGAAAAGCCCTACTGGAATATAATGCAGAGCCTGCTGAAATTTCACATGGACAAGGACATTTTTGTTTCCGGAGACGATTTTGCCCGCACTCTTGCAAAAAGCAGGGGAAAAATAAAAAAAGCATGCAGGAAGCTAGGGTATAAGCCGGTTACTGCAAATAGCTGGATAAGGAAAGGCATTCTGCCCTTAAAGGCAGCAAATGAAATTGGCATAACAGGCAGAGTGAACAGGCTTAAGCTCGGCAGGAATTCCGGGTTTGTCCCTGCTACAATAAGGCTGGACAGCCTCTTCCTTTCATTTTTAGGGCTTTGGCTTGCTGACGGCTGTTACGATGCGCGCTCGGTAATATTATCAGTCAGCAGCGCAGAGGAAAGGAACATAGTGAAAGCAATAGCCCTGAGATACGGCTTTCCGGTTAAAATGCATAGCGACGGATTTTCTTTAATGATAAATTCAAAGTCATTTAAGTTCCTTATGAAGGAGCTTTGCTGTTTCAGCGGCAATGCTTATACAAAGCATATACCTCCATGGGTTTTCAACCTTTCCAGAAAACAAAAATCGTCTTTTTTAAGGGGGCTGTTCAGCGGAGACGGATGCGTTTCTGACAAGGAGATTGTAATCTCGCTTGCGTCAAGAAAGCTGCTATCTGGCATACAGACTATTCTTCTTGATTACGGCATAATATTCAGGATTAATGCCCTGAGAAAGGCAAAATTTCATCCCAATGACAGGACACGTGACGGAAGAATCAGCGCATTAAATTCCATTAATAGCTTTAAGGAGATTGGATTCTTGCAGAAATATAAGAATATGCGCCTCTCAGCATTGCTGAAGAAGGTTTCCACGCACGATTCCAGCGATGTTGTCCCCCTGCCGTTAAGCGTCAGGAATGAAATTGCAAGCGCCCTTTCGCAAAAGCAATTTAGTACAAATGATTATTTAATAAGAAAAAATGAAATTGGCAGGGGCAAGCTAAAGAAAATAGCAATGGCTTTTAAATCTGCAAAAAGAGGCAAACTCATTTCTTTACTTCTGGAAAACCTTGCAGAAAGCGACATATTTTGGGATAAAGCAGCAAGGGTTAGAAAAACAGAGCCTGAACAGTATGTGTATGATATCTCAGTGCCTGGCTATGAAAATTTTGTGTGCAACAATATCCTTGCCCATAACACCCTTGAGCTTCCGACAGAAGCAATGAGAAAACTAAATTATGACATACAGCCATTGAAAGTAAGGGCTGCATTGATGGAAGGCGGCAATGAAATGGCTGCTGCAGAGGGAATAAGAACCTCGTTAAGAATGGGCGACAGCGCGCTGATTATCGGCGAGGTAAGGAGCAAGGAAGCGATTGCATTGTATGAGGCAATGAGAATCGGCGCAATGGCAAACACTGTCGCAGGCACCATACACGGCGACTCGCCTTACGGAGTTTTTGACAGGGTTGTCAATGATTTGGGGGTTCCAAGGACTTCATTCAAGGCAACTGACATAATAATTGTTGCAAATCCTTTAAAGAGCCCTGACGGGCTTCACAGATGGAGAAGGGTTACGCAAATCACAGAAGTAAGGAAAGAATGGGAGCAAGACCCGATGACTGAAGGGGCTTTTGTTGATTTGATGAGGTATAATTCACAGACAGACCAGCTTGAGCCGACTCCTGAATTGATTAACGGCGAATCAGAGATTTTAAAGACGATTGGGGCAAATGTAAAGGAGTGGACAGGCAACTGGGACGCGATATGGGACAACATAATGCTCCGCGCTGAAATAAAAAAGCTGATTGTTGAGTATTCGCAGCGAACAAAGAATCCGCTGATGCTTGAAGCGAAGTTTGTAATACAGGGAAATGACGTATTCCACAGGATTTCAGAGCAGGTTCTTGAAGAGGCAGGGCACATAGATACAAAGAGAATTCTTTTTGAGTGGGAAGAGTGGCTCAAGAAGGAAGTAAGAAGAAAGCAGATGGCGTGAGTAGACTTGTAGGCAAGTAGTTAGTAGGTATGTAGGACTGTAGCAAGCAGCGGGCGGAAAGAAAAGGCAGAGCTCCGCTGTGAATTAAATCAATTAAAAGAATTTCTATTCCCTGCTCGCAATGAACCTTATCGCCTGCGCCGCAATAACCAGAAGCAGGAACATTCCAAGCACTCTCGGGTGGAACACAATCTTCCCAACCTGCCCTGTGACAGAAGAGCCGTCTGTTGCATTTGTCCCGCCATAGATTGTCTGTATCTGCGCGCCGTAAACCTGCGTAAGCGCATAAACCAGGATTACAATGCAGAGTATGACTATGACCCAGGCATTGCCTTTCTCGCTCAGCGCGGCGCCGATTCTTTCCTCTTTTACGCCTGCAAACATAAACAGGAGCATAACCAATACAAGGAACACAAACAACACAGTGAACCACGGCGTGATTATCTTTACAATGCCCAGCAAGTCAGGCGTTAATATGAAAAGGAATCCAATCGCAAATGCAATAAGCGCATTCAGCCCCCTGTTCTTTCCAAAGAAGCCGAACTTCTCAAGCAATGCAAACAGTATTGCAAACACAAACAGGAATACAAATACAGGGACAAAATAATCCAGAATCCCTATATCCAAAATGCTTGCCATTTATTTATGCCTGCCTCCGCCAAATCCAAACTGGCCAGGCGCCTGCTCAACAACCTTGTTCAAGTCTGACCTCTTGTCGCTGAATATCCATAGCAATAATACGAATATACCCACTGCCAATAATATTGCCTTATCTTGAGATGAAAGCACAAGCCATCTTGGCCATGCCGTATTAATTCCCGGTATTGAGCTGAATACAGACCAGATGATTCCGACAACAGCGCCAATCATTCCAATGAAGAAAGGCCAGCCTGTCCATCCTGTTGACTCTCCTGAGCCTAATATTCCCAATATCAAAAGCAGCATAAGCAATACCAATACTATCATTGATATCTTTGGCAGGAACTGCTGGACTGTCGTGATAACTGCAGGCACCCTGACAAAGAAGAATGCAATGACTGCGGCAACAACTATGTTGATGTTCTTTGTGTCTGCCCCAAACAATTTTATCTTTTGAAGCAATGCAAACATTATTGTGAATACAAGCATGAAAGGCAAAATAACATCATAAAAGCCCATCTGCTCCAGCTGTTTGATCATGTCACTGAAATTTACGTCTTCAAATACCATATTACTTCTCCTCCTTCTTGTCGCTGTCTTTGTCTTTCTTTCCGCCGACAACAAAATATATTGCCCCAACTATCACTATTACAAATATGATTGGCATGAGCGCGGTGTTAAGGTTCATTGCAAAAAAGCCAATTAGCGGGTCAAGCCATCCGAATGAATTCAGGAATATCAGGATAACGGCAATAAACATAACCAGCGTCAGGAACCCAACCCAGTATTTTCTTCCCTCAAGGCTGAACGGCTTGTCTCCCATGAATGAGCCCGCAAGCATAAGGAAGCAGACAACTATTATGAGTATTAATGCGACATTGGGCAGCGAAACCTGCAGCGATGCCACGACCTGCTTTGCAGCGACTGTGAAGAATGCAATTGAGAATGCAACCATTGAATTGATGCTTTTTCGCGGGTATTCCTTGTCCCCCACTTTCTCAACGCCGAAAATCCTTGTCTTTTCAAGAATCCCGAAGACAATAACGAAAACAAGCAGGAAAGGGAGTATTACGTCAAAGAATCCAAGCTTCTCAAGGAAGGTTATTACAGCTCCGAATGCGGTTTCTGCCATTTTTTCATTCCTGCGTCATTCAAAACCCGCTTGAAAACGCTTTGCGTTTTCGGCGTGCCGAAAATCCTTTTGGATTTTCCAGCATCACAAAGCCTAGCTTTGCAAGGTTTTTCAGCCCTTATATACACTAAGAATTAGAGCAATACAATATATAAACTTTCCGCTGGGCGGGAAGCTTCGAACGAAGTGAGAAAGCTTTTCGAGCAGGCAATACAAAAAAACCGCGCTAAAATATAATTAAAAATAATGAAAGAAAAGAATAAACAAAAAAAGGCAGTTACATCTCGGTTGTTGTTTGTCCTGTCTCTTCGCCTTCCTCGTATGCGGGAACTGCGGATTTTGAAACAACCATCACATCGCCGATTGCCTTCACGAGGTTGTGCGGGACAACAACGCCCTTGGCGCCGCCAAGAAGCTTTGTAAGGAACGAGTTTCTCGTTGCCCTTATTCGCCAGCCGTACACCTTGTTTCCCTGGAGTATGGCTTCCTCCACATCGCCGAAATAGTCTCCAGTGTCAGTGAAGACCTGCATGTCGTATACATCTGTTACCTGCTTTATCTTTAACATATATATTCCTCCTTTTATTGAATATGCATATTGATGGAGAGCAAATACATATTTATATAGTTATCTTTTTGCCTTTGCCCCTAAAACCTCTTTATAGATTTCCATTATGCGCTTTGCAATTAGGTTCCAGTCATATTGCTTTGCGCGCTTAAGGTTGTTTTTCCTCATTCCTGCCGCAAGCTTTTTGTCGTCAATAATCCGTGTTATGGCTTTTGCAAGCCCGTCAACGTCCCCGTATTTCACGAAAAGGCCGTTCTCCGGCTCTTTCATTTCATAAGGCACGCCATTGACAGGCGTCATTACAAGCGGATTGCCGGAAGCCATAGCCTCAAACATCGTGAGAGGAAGGCCTTCCCTGTAGCTTGGCAAGCAGTATAAGTCAGCAGCCTGGTACATCTCGGCAATCTTTTTCCTGTTGCGAATCGGCTCAAGAATGTGGAAGTTTTTGTCATTGCCTGCAATTTCCTTTAGGGGCTGGAGCATTCCCTCGTCAGGGCCCACAAAGACAAAATGAATATCCTTTCTTGTTTTCAGTATTTCTTTTTCAGCCAATGCAAGCTTGTCAACCCCTTTTGTGGGGTTCAGCCTTCCGAAAAACAATGCAATCTTTGCCTTTGGAGGAATGTCGTGTTCCTTCCTGAAATTATTTTTCTTAATTTTTTTGAAAAATATCTCATTCATCCCGTTGGGTATAACCCTTATCTTTTCTTTTTTTCCGCCGCGCTTCTGAATTTCATTTATCTCCCATGGCGTGATTGCAATTATCCTGTCTGTCCACTTGAACATCCACGGCAGGAATGTGCGGTATACAATCCATACAGCCACTTTTCCGCCAAAAGAGCGGTAGCCTGAAGTCCAGCAGCAGTGGGTTGTGTGAATGTGCGGCACTTTTTTAATCCTTGATGCAATTGCAGAGAACAGGACATACGAATGCCCTGAAACATGGGAATGGATTATGTCAAAATTTCCTTTCAAGAGCTTTGGCAGGACAGAAGGCCAGAATGTCGCGAAGTTTGCAATCGTGAACCAGTTTTTGCAGCGGTGCACCTTGACGCCGTCAATAACCTCCTCTTTCTTTTCAATTGTGCCATACTTGTCGCTGTCTGAGCAGAAAACATGCGCGTCATGCCCTTCCTTAACATACCGCATTGCCAACTCATGTACCACCTGCCCCGGGCCGTCTATGACAGGAAGGTAGTATGCCTGCGTGAAAGCTATCTTCATATATTGTATTACGCAAGAAAGGGTTTTTAATGGTTATGAAAAGAAACTGACTTTCTTTGTCTTTTACCATCCAACATGTCCTTCGCCATTATCATATTCTTTACGAAGTCGTTCTGTTTCTTCTTCTAGCCTTTCTTCATAAATGCTATATCTTCGCCCTGGTAATAAACCGCTCAGTGGTCCTATACCATACTCTTCTTTAAGCCGTTCTTCAAGCTCATTTAGTCTTTCCTTATATTCTCTTTCTGAACGCTCATTCATTCTTTCCTCCTACTAGTATTTCTTGCCTCGATAAGTGTAATTTCATAGCTATTTATAAAGATTTGCTTTATTATAACAGAATGAGAACAAATCAAGAATTAAATGGGCCATAATAAATCAAAAAGGGTTATTCTCTCTTAATTATGTACCATAAATAAGCTAAAAATAATACTCCTGCAAGAGCCAAAGAAAGGAACAGCGCAGGCAGTGCTGAGCCAAGCGTGTAAAGAAGAACTGCAAGCGCGATTATGAATATAAAGCTGAATATGTACATTGGCCTTGAGCCTGCAAGCACTTTCATGCCGTCAAGCCCGAACATCGGGAGCATGTCGTATACAGGCATTATTGAGTTTATCAGCACAAGGTCAGCAAGCGCATCAGCATTTATTATCTTGCATGCCAAAGCAAGCAGTATGTTTGCCATCGGGCCTGCAAGCGCTATCTTTGCCTCTTCCAAATCAGTAACTTCCACCATCTTATGCCCGAATCTGTGCGTTTTCTTGATTACAAGCCCGTAAGAGCTTACTGCTGTAAAAAATAATTTTCCGTTTGAAAAAACTGCAACAAGCAGGCACAGCACTATCCCCAGAGGGAATGACTCTATCACAATGTCTTTTCCAAAAAGCCTTATTGTCTTCGGGAAAACCTGCTTTTTCAGCCCAAATCTTTTTACGCCCCATATCCTGTATTCGCTGATGAATCCGTATTTCTTTGCAGCCAGGTCATGCGCAAAGTCATGCACAAAAACGCTTACTGCAACAAACACAAGCATCTTGAAGAAATTGACAAGCCAGTGCGCCCAGGAAAATTCAGGCGCCTTGTCATTGAATGCAAAGGCAAGCGCGAGGGTAATTATTATAACTGCAAAGTATTTGAGCTCTCGTTTTGTATATTCCATTTCACTTCTCTCTATCACTTCTGCATCGCCTTCAGCAGGGCTACGATTCCTCCCTCATGCCCTGCGCCGACAACTGCGACAACAGAACCTTTATTCTGCATCAGATTATATAAATGTTTTGCCATAATAGCATTTCTCTCCTGAATCAGGGCTTTATATACAGAAGGGTATCTTTTCTTCACCATTCCTATAATGCTCTCAATAAATCTCTGGTCAGGCACTTTTGAAAGGTCAAACGCCATCCTCTTTTTCTTTGAAAAGAATCCTGAAAATATATCCCCTATAAACCTGAGCTTTTCCCTCCATGTAATCTGCCTGAACAGGCTTTTGATTGTTTCGCTGATATGCCTGTCAATCAATGCAACCTCCGCCTTTATCTCAGCGGCTGCTTTCACAGCTGTCTTCATCTCATCGCCAGGCGAAGTGCCTACCATCTTTCCCAGCTTTTTCTCAGCCCAAGCGGCAATCAGGTTGAAGAAAAAGCCCCTTATGCCCGCAGAGGCAATGTCTTTCAGTGACATCCTCCTTTTTTTCTTGTGCATCAGGCCAAAGAGCCTGTCAGCGTCAAGCTCCAGTGCGACAACATCCGGCTTTTGGAGCATTATGACATTTCCGACTTCCCTTATGCTTTGTATTGCAATGTGGGAAGTGCCTATTATTGTGAGATTTTTGTAAGCAATCATAAGGATAAATTGCCTGCAGCAGTATAAAAGCATTCCGCCTGCAGAATATTTCACGCCATTTACCACAAGCTAACAGCCGCCTGTCAAATGCTGCCAGCTAATTCAGGCTTCTTTCCCTCATTGTCTGCGCAAGAATGGCCGCAATGGCAAACAAGCCTATCAACCCGAACAGGAAATAAAGGTGGTTTATTCCTGCAAGAGTCGACTCAAACAGGATAAGCCCTTTTAATATGCCTTCCATCAAAACAAACGGATTGTACTCAACTATGATTCTCAGGAATCCCGACAGTGTTTCAAGAGGCATTATGGCGTTTGAGAATACCAGCGTGATTATTGCAATTGACACAGAGGCAACAGTAGCTGTCTCGCCTGTATTGAATATGTTGCCTATGAACATGCCTATAAAGATGAATAAGGTTGCAAACACAAGCAAGAAGGCGGTTGCAAGCAGGTAGGTTGTAAGCGCTATTCCTTTGACAAATATGCTTGTTACCCCCATGATAAGCGCTGTCTGCACGAATATTATGCTGATATATGTAAGGTAATGCGCAAGCAGGAATGTCATTGTCCCTGTTGGCGTTATGAAGTTCCTCAGCGACGCTGACGATTCTTTTTCCCTTATAACCCCTGTTGCGCTTATGAGCAGGCTTACAAGCATTATAAGCAGGATAAGCAGCGAAGGCAGTATATATAGGAAGTAATTCTTTGTTTTTGTAAGCGGCTGCACGCTTATCTTCAGCGGGCTTACGATTGCCTCGACATTTGTTATTTTCACACCCTCAATGCTTGATTTTATATTGCCAAACCTGTTGTTTGTGTCCTTGATTATTGATGTGTCTGCATTAACCTTATTCTTTGCTTCCTGCGCGCTTGTCTGCGCTTCTCCTGCTTTTGTCCTTGCTGTCTCAAGCTTGGATTTCAGCGAATTGTAACTTGAAACCAGGTCATTTATGTGGCTTGTAAGCGTTGAAAACACGCTTGAGCTCAGGTTAAGGTCGTTTCTTATGCTCTCAATTTCTGTAGTGGATGCGCTTGTGTCAAGGCTGCCTGCATCAAAATCAATTGAAGCTATCTTGTCCACTGATTCAGAAAGCTTTGTTGCTTCCTCTGCATTGTTTGTTGTAAGCCTTAATGAAGCGCTTTTTCCAGCTTCTGTTTCCTTATTTATATTGTCAAGAGCGCCAAGAATTTGGCTTACCGCGCCTGCGCTAAGCTCACTGGACTGCATTGCAACCTTTGCGCTGAGCTTTTCGCTTATTGTGTTTGCAATATTAACCCTTGATTCGTCAATGTAAAGCGTGATTAGGTTCCTTGCGCTGTTGTCCATTGCCATGTCTTTTGGAAACACAATGCAGACAGGATACCTTGACAGCCTTACAAGGTTCATGCATTCTTCTTCGCTCCGGGTTTTTGTTATGCCATACTCGCTGCTGCTCAGGTTTAAGATTAGCATATCTGCAAGAGGGGAATAACTTTCCGAGAATGCGGCAATATTTACCCCGTAAAGCGTTGAAGTGTTGAATCCTATGCTTACAAGCGTCATTATAAGCAAAGGGCCAAGCAGGAAGATAAGGGCTGATATCCTTGAGCGGATAATAAGCTTGTAATTCTTGATTATGATGCGGAGCAGCTTTATGAAAAAGAACCCCTTGCCCCTTTTTTGCACTTCATCCATTATGCCTGAATAATCCCTTTTGGCAGCCAGCCTTTTTGCGTCAAACATGGAGCGCACGTTGTCTGTTTCCGGTTTTTTTGCAATCATTGCCATTTTAATGCCTCTTTGTTATGTATTCAAACACTTCTTCCATTGTGGGCTTGTGCACCTTGAGGCTTACTATCCTTTCCTTGTTGCCTTCTATTATGCCCAGCAGGCGCTTTAGCACTTTTTCAGCCTTCGGCGTGTAAAGCACAACCTTATTTCTCTTCAGCACGATGTTGGAGATGTCCATTTTTCCCATCTTCTTTAGTATTGAAACATAATTTCCCGGGGATGATATAAGGTGTATCTCCTCATTCTTTGAATATTTGCCTTTTAATTCATCAGGGGAGCCGCATTCTATAATCTCGCCGTTATGGATTATCGCTATCCTGCTGCATACAACCTCAACCTCGTCAAGCATGTGGGACGCCATTATGATTGTCTTGCCCTGGTCGTTTATTTTCTTGATTAATGCAAGCATTTCCTTTCTCAGCACGGGATCAAGGTCTTCTGTCGGCTCGTCAAGGAAAAGCACCTTTGGATTATGGATAAGGGAGCAAGCAATGTCAAGCCTCCTTATCATGCCTGTGGAAAGCTCCTTTGCAAGAAGGTTTTCCGCGTCAGTCAGGTCCATGAGGTCAAGTATTGCTGTTGTCCTTTTCCTTATGCTTTCATCCTTCATCCCGTAAAGCCTGCCGAAATATGCAAGATTTTCCTTTGCTGTCAGCAGCGGATAAACAGATATCGACTGTGTCGCGAAGCCTATGTTCTCGTGAAGCCTTGTTTTGCTGAACTTAAGCTGCTTTCCGTCAAAGAAAACCTTGCCGCTTGACTGCTTCCAGTATCCAATCAGAATGTTCATCAGCGTTGTCTTGCCTGAGCCGCTCAGCCCTATTATGCCGAAGTAGCTTCCTTTCGGAATGTTCAGGCTAATGTTGTTAAGAACTTTTTTCTTGCCAAAAGACTTGCTCAGGCTTTCAGTCTTGAATATCGCCTCTTCTTCCATTTATAAGATTAGTGTTATATAGGATTAATAAAGCTTTCCGAACGAAGTGAGGGAAGTTTCGAACAAAGTGAGAAAGCTTGTTGTTTAGCTCAGGCAACGGGCGCGCCGGACAGGAATCCGGTTTTGAGGAGATAAATCATTACTGCAAGAAATACAGCATAAAGCACGATAAGCGCCATTCCCTCAAACATCCTTACAAACCATCCTGTCCTTATGAAAGCAAGCAGCAGCAATGTGAATAATATCATTGCAGGAATATAATACCCAATCGTAAGCAGGCTTAGAGTGATGGGACTAATTAGGCTGCTTATTCCTATAACCAGAAGCGTGTCAGCTATGTTGCTGCCTATTATTGTGCCCATTATCATGTTGCCCATTCTTTTTCTTGCGGCTGATATGCAGACAACCGTCTCGGGAAGAGATGTTCCCAGCCCAATAACCAAAAGCCCCACTACGGTATCAGGAATTCCAATGCCCCATGCAATGTTTTCAAGCGCGGGTATGAGATATTTTGCAGAAAAAAACAAGGCTGCTGCGCTCAATATGATTATTAGGGCTTGCCTTGCAATAAACCCGGCATTTATATCCTGGTTTTTTGCTCCTGCATTATTTGAAAAATCTTTTTTAAGCATGCTAATTCCGTAAAAAAGCCCCCCGCGCCCCGTGTTTGCAAAAAATCTTCTTAACCCTCCCTTTAATATGTCTGTCTCAAAAAGCCAGATAAGGTAAATCATAAACAGCAAAAGAAGGGCAATGCCCTCTATTCTTCCTATGCTCCTGTCAAATGCAAACGCGGCAAATATCAGCGAAACAACAAAAAGATATACGCCTTCCTTTGCAAATATCCTTTTCTCAATGATTATAGGGGCTATAATCGCGCTAACACCTAACACAATCCCTATTCTTGCAATATTGGCGCCAATTATAGGCCCTGTTACAAGCTGGCTGTTCTTGTAAAAAGATGCCGCTATTGAGCTTGCAAACTCCGGCAGGGAGGTGCCTACTGCAACAATAGTTACACCTATCACAAATTCTGAAACCCCAAGTGCCCTTGCAACTTTTGAGGAAGCGTTAACAAAATAATCGCTTGACTTTATGAGCACTGCAAGCGCGGCTATGGCAATGATAATATCATAAAATATCATTCTTCCTTCCCGTCATTCTCGCTTGAAAGCTCGAAAAACTGCATTATCCTCAGCAGGAGTACAATGATGAAGGCCATGAATGCAACTGCTATTGCCGTTATGTAATCCAGAGGGATTTTCCCGTATACGATTATTGCCAGGAATATAAGTATTGTATTCACAGTCATTCCCGAGGAAAGGGCAAATGCAAATGACTTTGGCATGGCATGGAGGAAATCAAGCAATGTAAGCGTAAACCCTTCCAATAATACCACTGAAACAAGCATTGTGTAATTATTCCACCCGAGAAGGCCCTGGTTGTGCAGATACCTGAAAAGGTCAAAGCACGCGAATAGCATTACAACGCTGTTTCCGAAGGCAGTGTTCCAGCCAAGCTCCTCTTTCTTGTATTTCCCAAAGTAATAGGATATTAACAGCATTGACATTGCAACGGGAATTATTACCCAAAGCATTTCCGGGTGGATAAACACTGACTTGGCAATAAGCCATATCCTTGAAAGCGCTTCATGGTAAAGCGCTGATGCGCTGTTTGCTGCCCCGTCTGTGATTAATGCCAAAGACATAATCCTATTTAGGGATTAATCCCTATTTAACTTTTGCCAAAGCGGATTTATTGATTGTTCCCTGCCCAAAAACCTAAAGATATATAAACCTAAATCTGTTTCCTTTTCCAGATATGGATATAAAAGGGTGGTATGCGAAGCACTACAAAAAGCTTTTTGTCATTCCAATAATCATTTTAATTGCATGTTTGGGAATCATAGCTAACCATTATGCAAAAACAGGCGACTTTGTTGGCAGGGACGTAACTCTCAAAGGCGGAGTCACTGTGACAATATCAACTGATATTCCTGTGCCTGACATGAAAGAATACCTTGCAGGCAACTTTCCCGCTTCTGATGTTGTCGTTAGAACCCTTACAGAGTTTGGGACTGATGTGCAGACAGGATTCATAATAGAAGCTTCTGACCTGGAAGAGGCAGTGCTGAAGAAAGCGGTTGAGGAAAGGATACAGAAAGAGCAAAAGGATTTTGCCCTGACAAAAGACAATTACTCTGCAGAGCAGGTTGGAAGCAGCCTTGGCGAGTCTTTCTACAAGCAGATGCTTACTGCAATACTCTTGGCATTTGCATTCATGGCAATTGTCGTCCTTATCACGTTCCGCTCAATAGTGCCTTCATTTACAATAGTTTTTTGCGCTTTTTGCGATATGGTATTCCCGATTGCAATGATGAATATATTGGGCATAAGGCTTTCAACAGCAGGCATTGCCGCGCTGCTCATGCTTATCGGATATTCAGTTGACACCGATATCCTGATTACAACAAAAGCTTTGAAAAGGCAGGAAGAAGGCAATGTGATTGACAGGATGTTTGACGGCGTAAAGACAGGGCTTACAATGACATGCACATCCCTGGTTGCAATCATCGCCGGATATTTTATTTCAAGCAGCTATGTGATAAAGGAAATATTCCTGATTTTGATATTCGGGCTTTTGTATGATATTGTTGTGACATACTTTTTGAATGCCGGGATATTAGTCTGGTGGACCAGAAGAAAGGCAGGTGAGCAATAAATGGGGAAGCTCAAGCTGCCCATCAGGGTATGGATACTGATTGCATTCCTTCTGTTGTCATTGCTTGCAATAAAGCCCTCGCCTTATGCTTCCGGAGTTCAGATAAAAAGCGTGGAGCCGGGAAGCGAGGCAGCCATGGAGGGAATTGCGACAGGGCAGATTGTGAAGACAGTGAATGAGCGGCAAATAGCCACAATCACTGATTTCAAGAACGCAATGGCCTTGCTTGAGAACCAGCCCCTTCTTTTTTCATCTGAAGTAAAAAGAAAAGACAAAATCACTGTTGTTGAATATAATGTAACAAACAGCTTCGGATTCAGCGCTGACGAGAATAATACAATAATCTCTTCAGAGACATTTTCCAAATTGCAGCAGGGAGACATAATCCTCTCTGTTAATGATATTGAAGTTGAAAACAAGACATCGCTTGATGAAGCGCTTAATAAGATACTGCCTCAGAAAGTGATAAAGATAACAACTGACAAGGCAAACGCGGCTTTCCTTGCAAGAGGCGCGCCAAAAATAACAGTGGGAGTTGCTGCAAAAAGCAACCTTAAGAAAGGGCTTGACCTGGAAGGCGGGACAAGGGTTTTGCTAAAGCCGATATCTGCAAACGGGACTGTTTCTGACAAGGATATTTCAGACCTGATAAGCGTCCTTGGGAACAGGCTTAATGTTTACGGATTAACTGACATGAGAATAAGGAGCGCCGCTGACTGGGCGGGAGAGACATTCATACTTATTGAGATTGCAGGCGTTTCAAAAGAGGAAGTAAGCGAGCTTATTGCAAAGCAGGGAAGGTTTGAGGCAAGGATTGGAAACGAAACTGTCTTTGAGGGTGGAAAGAAGGATATTACTTATGTGTGCAGGAATGATGGGAGTTGCTCTGGAGTAATTCAATGCCAAACTTTTAGCGGAGGAGAATCTTGCACATTCCAGTTTAGCATTCATTTAAGCCCTGAAGCTGCAAAAAAACACGCCGACATAACAAATAAGCTTGACATTGTGCAGTTTGAAGATAACATAAAAGAATACTTAAATGAATCACTTGATCTTTATCTTGATAATAAATTGGTAGATAGCCTGCAGATTAGCGCTGACTTGAAGGGAAGCGAGACAACAGCAATTGCGATTTCAGGTCCTGGAACCGGCTCTGACAGGAATGCAGCCATTGACAATGCAGCTGCAAACATGAACAAGCTGCAGACAATACTTATCACAGGCTCTTTGCCTTTTGATTTGGAGATAGTCAAGCTTGACACAATATCCCCTGTGTTGGGAAAGGACTTTACAAGAAATGCAGTGCAGGTCATATTAATAGCATTATTGGGCATTGCGCTTGTCATATTCATAAGATACCGCTCTTTCAGGATATTAATACCCCTGATTGTGACTGTTGCAAGCGAAATAATCATCATTTTGGGTTTTGCGGCGTTAATCCAATGGAATCTTGACATGGCTGCAATTGCGGGAATTATAGCCACTGTCGGAACAGGTGTTGACGCACAGATTGTCATTATAGATGAGGTTATGAAAGGAAAGAAAGACTTGTATACAAATTGGAAGGCGAGAATGAAACGGGCTTTCTTCATAATATTCGTGTCTTATGCAGTTGGAGTTGTTGCAATGATTCCCCTGTGGAATGCAGGCGCCGGATTGGTAAGGGGCTTTGCATTGACAACAATAATCGGAATGACAATCGGCGTGTTCATAACAAGGCCCGCGTTTGCGGCAATTGCTGAGAAATTAATTAAGGATTAAGGCACGTATTTTAGTGTGTGTTCTTTTACATATTCTATAAATCCAAAGTCCTTGACATAATTGGCAAACTCCTGCCTGAACTATCCTAAATAAGCGCAAGGAACACAGCAGCGGGCATTATCACTGCCTTGCCGTTATGCATTGTTGTTTTGGAAAGTATAAGCGGCGCCTTGAATATATTATAATGCGAGAAATCACTCTCACTGACTTTTTCCTGCCATTTTACTTCTACTGCCTGAAACCGCTTTCCCTTCCTGACAACAAAATCCACTTCCCCTTTCCTGTCGCGGTAGTACCATACGCTTTCAAGGAGGCGGTTTGCCTTGCGCTTGAGGTGCTCAAGAACTATGCCTTCTATTGCAAATGGCTTGTTCAGCTCATTAATGCAGCATTCGTGCTTGCCATTCACATATCCGGAAAATGCGCTGAACAGGAATGTGTCCAAAAAATAAAATTTTTTCTGTTTCCTGAACACAGGGGCCTTCTTGTTTAGGTCTATCTTATGGACAAAATTAAGCAGCATAAGAGACTCCAGCAGCTCAAGGTATTCCGCCACTGTCTTATGCGAGCCTATGCTTGTTGCTTTTGCAATGGAATGGAAGGCCAGCTCCGCGCCATACTTGCTCGCCAAAACAGAAATTATTTCCCTGAAAATATGCTCTGATTTTTCCAGCTTGCTTAAATCCCCAAGTATCCAGTTTACATAATCCTCATATAATTCCTCCGTTATCGCTCCTGTTTCATTAAACTGGTAACCGGACGATAAAAATCCGCCGGATATAAGGTAATTGTCCATATGGCGGTTTAGCTCGCCCAAAAATGGGATAATATACGCCGCCTTTTGCAGCAGGGCATCAGAAAATGCCTCTTCCATGGAAAGCGGATTTAAAGCTGCAAGCTCTTTTTTCAAATCTCCGCTCCCAAACAGCCTTACATAATCAGAAAATGAAAGCGGCAAATAGAACATGGTCTTAACGCCCCTCCCTGGAAATCGTTCTGTTCCATGCTTGAGGTCGCTTGCCACAGAGCCGGTGAAAACAAGCAGGGTGCAGAGCGAACTGTCGGCGAGGTACTTTATTGCCCTGAACCATTCCTTTACAAAAGTTATTTCATCAAAAATCACATAGTTCTCCTTTATGTTAAATCGCAGGAGCCACTCCTTATGAAGTTCTGCCGCCTTTACTATCTCGTTGAAATCTGCCAGCACATCGCATGGGAGATACAGGAACTGCCTTGCATCAGCGCCGTGTTTAAAAACTGATTCCCATATTAACAGCTTTAAGGCTGTTGTCTTTCCAACCTGCCTTGGGCCCCTTATGGAGCATATGCCCTTTTTCTCGCCGACAAGGGAAGGGATATAAGCTGCTTTTTTCCCAAGGGCAATGCTGACTTTTCTGTCATGCAGCAGCTCTTCTCTGCTTTTCCACCAAGGGTTATGCTTTGCGAGAAACTCAAATTCCATATTGGTAGTCAAGTATCAAGACTATATAAATGTTTTGGTAGTCAAGTATCAAAATAATAAGCAGTTTTGGCAGTTAATTGCCCAAACTGGAAGAGGCGCTTCGCTGCTATTGCTTCTTAAGGCAAATACTTCATCGTGTGCTCTTTCACATACTCTAAGAACTCAAAGCCCTTCACGTAATCTGAGAATTTATTTCTGAATTCCTCGATTAATGCATAAAGCTCTTCTGTATCTTTTATATATAACTCAATTTCAAGGTCAGCTCCGCCTATTGTCTCGTCAAGATAGGCAATAGCGGGCTTTGCCTGCATAAAAGCCTTTATCTGCTGCAGGATATCTTTTGAAATGTTTCTCAGGAAGAAGTAAATCTTGTAGTATTTGCAGCCGAGAACATTTATATCCAAAGCAGGCCTGAAGCCGAGGATGTATGTATTAAAATGGAAGAGCTAACAAACTATCTGGAACAATCAAACGAAACTGAAACGCTTGCTGAAGAGCAAAGAAAGCAGAAGCTTAGGGCGCACATTGCTTGCCGGGGAATGCAGCGGCCTTCACAGCAGCAAAAACACGCTTGCAGGAACAATAGCCATGTTTTCCTTCTCAATGAACTCAAAGCTGTCTTTTGAAAGGAGGATTTTATTTTTAAGCTCAACAGCGGAAAAATCGCTTTTTTTAACCTTGTTCTGCCACTTCAGCTCAATGCCTGTATCTTCCACATAGAAATCAACTTCTTTTTTCTGGTAATAATAGCAAACCCTGCCGAATTTTCTGGCAAGATGCTCTGCCACAATGCCTTCTATCAGCCGCGGGACTTCCTCTTCCCTTATCCTTGTTTTTGTAAGCTCCCTCTTGAAAACATGGAAGAGAAAAGGGTCTATAAAGTAAGCTTTTCTCATCCTTGCAAATGCCTCCACCCCCTTCTTTAAATCAATCGGGAACATGTTTCGCAAAACAAAAAGGTTTTCGAGGATTTCCAGATACTCCCTTATTGTTACATGGGAGCCTATCTCCATTTCCTTGGCAATTGAGTTAAGGGAGAACCTTGTGCCATAATTTTTCAGCACTCCCAGCAATGTTGATGAAGCTATTCTCTCGCTTCTCTCTGCTTTGGCTATGTCTGCAACAAGCCACTTCCAGTATATATCATAGGTTTCGTCCCTTATCTTTCCGTCTTCCATAAGCTCATACATGCTTCTTGGAAACCCGCCGCATATTGTGTAAGAGCTGAACAGCCTGTCTATTTCGCTGAAATAAAAAAGGAGCTTTTTTGCCGCTCTGTTCACTTCTGCGGCATTCAGGGAGGAAATTTCTGCGGCAAGCTCGCGTTTAAGGCTCTCGCTTCCGAACACCATGCAGAAATCCTTGAACGACAACGGCATGAAATGCACTGTTTTAATCCTTCTGCCCGGAAATGTTTCTTTTTTAAGCTCAATTGAAGAAGAGCCGGTGATGTGTATTATCTTGTTTCTTGACATGGGGGAATCCAGAATAAACTTTATAGCCCTCTGCCAATCGTCAACAAAGGTTATTTCATCAAAAAAAAGGTATTTTTTCCCTGCCGCCAGCGCATCTGAAATTCTTACAATCTCAACAATGTCATTGAAATCCTTCAGCACGTCACAAGAGAAATAAAGCGCCTGTTTCGGATTAACGCCTTTTTCAATGAGGTTTTTTATGTAAAGCTTTATGAAGGTGGTTTTCCCAACCTGCCTTGGGCCAGTAATAAGCTGATTCTCTTCAGTGAATGAATATCCTATCTTATGCTTTCTTGCAATGCTCTCCTTTACTTTTTCATCTTCGCTTATTGCCGCCTTGTCTTCCCACCATGGGTTCTGCTCTGTGATTTGCCTTATTTCCATTATTGTTAATAGAATGTCAAAGTTTATAAGCTTTTTGATAGTTAATATCAGAAAAGTATCATTTTTTGACATTTAAATATCAAAAAGCACGAACGGCAGGCTTTTCCGCCTATTTCCTTGCCCTTTTCCACAGAATCTCAAACTGCTTTCTGTAGCCGTCGGCAGCAGCCTTGTCTTTGATTAGCACGCCGTAGGGGCTTTTTTGTTTCTTTTCCATTAATTGCCTTATTTTGAATAGGGAAAAGCTTAAATACTATTTGTCATATAATCTATAACAATTGATATAAAATGTATGACAATACTGAAATAAGGATTTTAGGACAAATTTATACAAAGCCATGCATCCACAAGAGAGAGCTCTCAAAGCAGCTTAAGCTAAGCATGCCTTCTGTGGATTATGCGCTAAAGAAGATAAGCAAGCTGCTTAAAACGCAGAAAGCAGGCAACCAGATAAGGTATTTTATAGATTATTCAAAAGAGGAGCTTACGCCAATGCTTTATGCAGTGGAATATTCAAGGCTTGGGCAGCTTCCTGCAAAGGCAAGGATTGCAATAGCTGATTTTTTAAGGGAATTGGAGGATAAGCCCATTATTGCGCTCATATTCGGCTCGTATGCGAGAGGAGATTATACAAAAGAGTCGGATATAGACCTACTTCTGGTATTCCAAAAGATTGGAAATGCAAAGGGCATAGAAAACACAGCCAACAAGATTAGCATGAGGACGAGCACAAAAATAAGCCCTGTTTATCTTGATTATGCCTCATTTAAAGAATCTGTTCATAACTCCACTAAAGAGTTTTACAAAAACCTTAAGAAGGGGAAGATAATTCTAACGGGAATAGAATGGTGGAGGCAGATGGAGCATGAGGAAGCCTGACTGGCGGCTTTGGCTTAAGGACAAAAAGGAATGCAAGATTTGGATAGGCATTTATGAAAGAAAGAGCCTGCTCAGGAAGAGTGCAGATGAATCAAATCTGCATCTGAGTATGGCTTTCCTTTTAATGCTTTTATTTCCTCAGGCTTTATTATAGGCATATTATCAGGCATAAAAAGGCCGTTGTCAGGCGCAATGCCCATGAAAAGCGCCTCTCTGAATGAAACCTTGTCCTTAAACCCTTCAAAATCCCTGTTTGTGCTGTAATAAAGCGTTTTATCAGGCATAAGCTGGATACAGCGGCAAGGCTTAAATAGTTTTCCGCCTTCTTTAATGCCATGGCAGACCATTTGTTAAAGGCGGTATTTTTAGCGAAAGAGCTTCCAATTGTTAAAGTAAAAGATGTTTTAAAGTACAAGCTTGTTTCAGAGAAAAGGGACAGGGCTGTTTTTGAAATATCCCCCAAGAAATATGTTTTTGCATACTCGTTTGGCGCTTTGGCGTTCTTTGATGTTGATGATGTGATGATAAGCGCCACAATCAAGAATCTAAGAGGATTAAAGGTTGAGATATTAAAGGACAAGATATGGGATGAGTACAAAGTAATTGACCATGTCAAGAATTCCGTAGAGTTTAATCTTATAAGAATGAAGACAGCTGACCTTGAGCACATGAGCCTTGTTGCATTGGTTTTAGCACAGTCTGTTGCGCTTGAGTTCTATGAAAACCAGGTTGATGCAATGGTAACGCAGTTTTCGCCGCTGAACAAGCAGCTGAGCGAGAAAGGCAAGCTTGCTGCAAGGGACAAGCAGATATTGAAAGTGGTTGGAGGCAACAATACGGTCATTGAGGTAATAGTATCAAAGCTTTCCCTGCTTGAGGAGCCTGCTTCTGCCTGGGAAAACGAGGAAATGGAATGGCTCTTCAACAGGCTGCATTACATGTTTGAGATTGAGGAAAGGTTCAAGCATGTCCAGTATAAGCTTGGCTTTATCCAGAACAACTCAGAGCTAATGCTTGAGGTTCTGCGTGGAAGAAGGGATGCGATGCTTGAATGGATAATAATCGCGCTTATTGCTTTTGAGATATTGATATTTGTTTATGAGATTTGGTTCAAGTGATTATTTCTTTCCGATTAAGCTGAGAATCCTGCTATATGCCTTTATTGGCAATGCAAACAAAAAGCTTCTCTTCAGGTCAATCGCGTCATACGGGCACATCTCGTGGCAGCAGTAGCATACAATGCACAGCTTTTTGTCGCAATAAGGCGCGTCTTTTTCATTTGTTTTTTTCATTGCCGTTACAGGGCACACTCGCACGCAGTTCCAGCATCTCTTGCATTTTTCAGGATTAGGATAAGGATAAGCCATTGCCTTCTTAAGGAAAAATCCTGATAGCCACGGAGGGATGCCTGAAGCTGCAGACGACGGCTTCCTGAATTTAAAGCGCGGCTCCTTGCCAATCACTTCTATTTCACTAGCAGATATAAGCTTTCTTTTCAAAGCAATTGCATTTGTCAGCACTTCTCCCTCAAACCCTATAATCCGTTCAGCAACAATGTCCATTGCAACTGCATTGTCAGAAGCCATTATTATGCCTGGCTTTACAATATTGCCGTTTGTTGGGCCGTTGCCATCCATGCCTTGTATTCCATCCAGTATCGTTAGCGCGGGCTTTACATTCATCCAGATGTCAAGCAAAAGGCTTGCAAACTCCTCTTTCTTTTTTGCAATCGCATGATACTCCTGCTTTTTTCCGCCGAGTATGCAGCCAAACAGGTTTTTTACACCGCCTGTGTAGAGCATTAAGGTATGGGTTTTCATTTTTGGGAGGCTTATTATTAAATCAGCATTAAACAAAATCTCAGGCAAATACATCTCCTTTGCAAAGGCCGCTTTTGCATTGCTTACTTTCCTGAGCTTTTCATGGCTAAAGCTTATAAGTTTTGCATTGCGCTTTTTTGCTATTTGAGTAATGCCTGCTTCTTCAAATGCCTGCAGAACACCGCCCTCCTTTACAATGCCGCAGCTTTCCCCGATGATTATCCTGCATTTCTTTTTTACAAGGATTGCGCATACTGCATCAATCACTGCCGGATTCGTGGTAATTGCCTTTTCAGGCGAAGCGCCCATCAAAACATTCGGCTTGAGAAGGACTTTTGAGCAGGGCTTTATTTCAAAGCCGATATCCTCAATTGCTTTTTCTACTGCTTTCAGAACCTCTTTTTCATCATAGGTTCTGCATTCAACAACTGACACCTTGCGCATGGGTTAAAATTATCCCTTTTTGCTTAAATAGATTATGCTCATAGCAAGAAGTAAAGCATTACAGGCACCAAAAGGCATCCCATCATGTTGCTTTTCCTTATGCCTGCATAGTTTGCCATAATCCCCATTGATGTTGATGCAAAGAGGACAAGCAGGCCGAGAGAGCCGCTTAATGCAAAAGTCACTATAAGCATTATTCCAATCACTGAAAGGCAGAGCCATTTGTAATTCACTTTAGGGACAATTAAAGAGAACACAGCTGATATTTTTCCAGCGAGCATAACCGATATTCCGCCAACAAAAAGGCAGACTCCAAGCAAAAGGATTAATTCATTTGCAGTTATTGCTTCCATTATTTTTGACATTGCTACAACCGCGCCGTTCCTTGCCTTGCCGATTGCATAAAGCGTAATCAGGCTTACTACAAAGTTTGCAGAGCTTATTCCGCCCATCACGTAAAGGAAGCTTTTGCCGCTTTTTTCCGAGAATTGCGTTGTGAGCATCGCGCCCTGCGATGGCCCAAGCCCCGGAAGGAATGCGCATAGCCAGCCTGTGATTGCAGAGAGAAATGTCGCAGGGATTGAGCTTTTGTCCAAATCAAGCTTTGGCGGCAATTGTTTCGGCACTTTTGTGCTTGTTTCCATGCTAATTAGCAATGTGCTTACTCCAAAAAGCCCTGAAAGAAGGGGCAGTAATGGCTCTTTCAATGCGTGCATGCCAAGCGTGAAATAGCCGAGAATGCCAGACGCAAGGAAAATTATTAATGCCCATAGCTTTCTTTCCTTTGCAAGCAGGTAAATGACAGCTGCAAGTATTATCCATCCGACATAATTTTGTATCAGCGGATAGACAATTGTGAAAAGCCAGATTGTAGGCAATGCAAATGCGATTGAAAGAATTAATGCGAAAAAGCAGCCCGCTGCTGACAGCATCACAGCCTCATTGCCTTTGCCTTCCAATAAGAGCTTATGCCCGGGCAGGACTGACAATGCAGTGTCCGCCTCAGGCGCGCCTAAGAATATTGAGGGTATGCATTCAAGAAAGCTTTGGCATACGCCCATTGAAATTATTATTGCCGCAATTGCCAATGGTGAGAAATAAATTAGCAGGAAAGGCGACACTGCAAGCATCATCGCGGATATTGTGTTTGAGTGTATTCCCGGCATTAAAGCGGCTATCAATCCCAGTATAATGCCTGCAAATGCCGCTATTAGTATTTCCCCGAGCATAAGGCGCTTATGTATTTTTTCCTTTTAACAATTGCCTTCAAAAAACACGCGTTTTTCCGCAGATGTTGGAAATCCAGCGGGATTTTTCATTTGCTTTTTATACTCTTCCAACTTCATTGAAAATTTTGCGGAATTTTGCGGGAAAGGATTAAAAAGGAGCAGCGCATATTCTGCGGCATGGGGAAATATTACCTATTAACTGCTGTTATTGCAGCAATTGCATCGGCTTTTATTGCGTATTTTGCATTAACGGGATTTGCCGGAGAAGAAGCATTCCAAACTGACGCTTATTTCTGCCCCGCGGATGACTGCTTTGGGATAATTGCAGGATTAATCTCAAACGCAACAAAAGCAGACTGCGCTTTTTACACGTTGAATTCTGCGGAAATTGAAAACGCCTTGAAAAGCACGGATTCAAGGCTTGTCTCTGACAAGAAATGCCTTTCCGGAATTGAGTGCAGGGCAAAGCCTTCATACAGGAGAGGGCTGATGCACGACAAGTTTTGCATCCTTGATGATTCAATTGTAATCACAGGCAGCTTTAACCCGAATGAAAAAAGCAAATCCTATCGCAACAATGTTGTTGTACTGCATTCTGCTGGATTGGCAAAAGAATATTCAAAAGAGTTTGAAGAGCTTTGGAATGGGAAGTTTGGAGGCGGAAAAAAAGGAGGCTCTGAATCAGTGTTTTTCTGCCCTGAGGATGACTGCCAAAGGCATCTGATTGATGAATTAAGCAATGCCCGGGAAAGCATTTACTTCATGACATACAGCTTTACAGACAATGAGATAGCTGGCGCATTGCTGGGGAAAAAAGAAGAAGGCGTTATCATAAGGGGCTTTTTTGACAAGTCGCAGAACAGCAAGTGGAGCGTATATCCGAGGCTTCAAGGCAAGGCGGATGTTGGAGTGTATTCCAAAACAGCCCTCCACCACAAGGTTTTCATCATAGACAATGAAACAGTAATAACCGGAAGCTACAACCCCACGCAGAACGGCAATGAGAACAATGACGAGAATATGCTGATACTGCACAACAAGCAGATTGCCGCCTCTTTTTTAGCTGAATTCAGTTCAATTTCTCAACCATAACCTATATAAATAGCTGCCTTGTTTCAACCTCTTATGAAGAAGTCATTTTTCAGGCAGCCGAATGTCTCAGAGATATTCGAGAGAAAGAAAAGGATTGACATAAGCAGAGAAAGCGATTTGGTTGCAATGATAAATTCGTGCATGCCAAGCTTTGCGCTTTACGTGGATTTTCCAATACTGCCCAAGCATTACAACCACGCAAAACACTTCTTAAAATATGGCAATGAGGCAATGGTTGGAAATGAAATCTGGATACCACCCAAGCAGGCGATTGCAGAGGCATTGCATTATGCAAATCCGCCTTTTGCGAGCTTTGCAGTCAGGTCAAGAATTGACAATACTACTGTAACAAGGACTTTATTGGACACGTGCCTGCAGGGAATGAAGATCTATGCGTATTCAGTGAACAATGCGCCCATAAAGATTGAAGGGCCTTACAGGGCTCCAAGGGCAATAGCATACATAGGCGCTGACTTTGTTGTGTCAGTGCCTTCAGAGGAAATAAAGGAAGACAGGCATACTGTGAGGTTTTCCAATGTTCCTTTGTATGACAATTACCAGCAAAAAAGATTATGGACAGACATTGGCGCTGTATGCGACTGCGATTTTTCAAAATGGTGGATAACAAGCAGGTATCACAAGGAAAGATTGTTCTGCCAGCACGCTGTAGCTGCTTATTTCGCGGTTGCTTCTGAAAGCCATAAGAAGGGGTACATAACGCCTTCCCAGTCTGTTCCATTCCCGATATTCTCAGAAGAGGCTGTTGAGTTCTGGAACAAGATGCGAAATAATGTTGTTGCAAACAAGGGGAAGCATAAAACGCCATTAAACTCCGCAGAGCGCTCATTATTGCTCGGCGAATACATAAAAAGCCACGGCGTGAAAGGGGCCATGTACCACGGCGGGAAGAAAGCAGCGGACTTTGGCTGGTAGGCGGTAAGTTATAGGCGGGTAGCGCAGCAGCCTTGTGGCTGTGGCAACCATTATAAACCATTAAGCTCATTATATTTGCATGGAAACATTAAAGATTATACTGATTGCATCCGCTGCCCTGCTGATTTATCTGCTCTTGAAGACAGGAACCTGGAAAAGGATGCCGATTATATCAACAATATTCTCAATTGCGCTATTCTTGGGAGCTGTGGCTATTGCCATAGTCCTTGGCTCTGTCCTGATATTTGTCATTCTGGCAGTAATAGCAATCTTCCTGGTAATCTTCATCATATTAAGGATTTTCGGCAGGGCAAAACTCTTCAGGCTTTCAAAAGGAAGCTTTAGAATAAGCAGTGAAGAAATAAGGAAAGCAAATAAGTCTTCCGAGCAAAGCGAAGCCGCGCGAGCAGAACGAAGTGCGGCTTCGAATGAAAGCGAGAAAGGATGGCTGCGAACGCCGGTGAGCAAGAAGCCGAAAGTTAAAGTGATAAAATAACCCTTCTTGACGAGAAAGGCGCGAGAATAAGGAAGCCTTTAATGCTGGATTCCAAAACAGCCGGATGGGCTGATTATTTTGTAATGTGCATTAAGCTCGGCATGGACCCGAAGGATGACTGCAAATACCTCGCCGGGCTGACAAAAAAGAAACACTAAAAATCTTCAGCCCCTTCTTAAGCCGTATCTTCTAATCATCTTCTTCTTGTTAGCGGACACTGAAGGCCTCATTTTCTCAGCGCCCTTTCCTTTGTGCCTAAGCCCTCTTGACTTTCTTGAAGCAGAAGTAAGCCCCCTGTACACTCTTCCCCTCTTGCGGCAAATCCAGCTTATCCTCTTGTCAGCCTTTATCTCAGGCGCATTAGGGTCAACCATTATAATCTCATACCAGAAATTCTTTCCGTCATCGCCGGCATAATAGGAGTCAAGCACTTCAAGGTTTGAAAACTCGTCCTGGCACCTCTCCTCTGCAACGCCCCTGTAATTCTTTTCAACAATCTTGAGCATTCTTGAATTATGGCTCTTCCTGCCGCTGGAAATCCACTCTCTCCTTCTTCCGCCCCTTGCCAATCTGACTCTTGCAACAACAAAGCCTTTCTTTGCCCTGTACCCCAATCTGTGGGCCTTGTCAGGCCTTAAAGGCGAATCAACTTTCAGGATTGCAGGCTGCTTTCTCCACTCAACAAGCCTTGTCTTCCATGCGACGCCTAAGTTTTCCTTGGGCTTCTCCCAAATTTGTGCGAGGTATTTTGCTAATCCCATATCTCATCTGTGAAATTGGGGTGGTTTATAAGTCTTGCGGTTTGCTCCGCGGTGTTGCATAATTAATTTATTCACGGCCAAAACCAGATTTGCTTTATCTCAGGCATATTTTTATGCTTTAGCTTTTATTATGCTTATTTTGCTTCTTTCAAATCTTTTATTTTTTATAGGAAAGCCCGAGGTTGCGGTGGCTGGAGATGTGGTTGGCAATTCCCTGCTTAAGCAGATGTATCCTCTGACTGTCAACCACAATCATTTTGGTAATGCTGCAAAATATGTTGATTTTGTAATGAGTTATAGTCAAAAGGATGCAATCATACTGACTCAATTTGATGAAGGGGCTTTCCCTCTTTTGTATGCTCAGCAGGTTGAAGGAAAGCGAAAAGATATTATAATCTTATCTGGGGGTATTCTTACAAACCAGCCGTGGTACAGGCAGCAGATTAAAGAGGAATACCCTCAGCTCAATTTGACAATTTATAATAAAGCGGGCGTTAATCATATAGACTTGTCACCTCCCTCAGTGCTATACACTTTGACAGATAACCCTCTCTTTCTTAGTAAGTTTGACAAGTCTTTGCTTAAGGAATATTCAGGTCCAAGGCTCTTTATGACTGAACATAATGCTCTACCTTCAGTTTTACAGGAATTTCATGGATTTAAGGCTGTGCCTATTCCAGTTTGAAGGAAGTGCTATTTATTCTGTCTTCCCGGTTACAGGCTATTTCTCCGCCAGCTCAAACCTTGTTTCAGCGACTATCCCATTGCTGAACATCACATAAATGCCATATATGCCGAAGCCCATATTCATCTGACTTGTATGAATATTAAGCATATATTGTTCATTAACAGAATCGATAGAGATGTAATCATTGCCTGTACCTGAAGTGTTAAAGGTTTGGTCAATATTTAGACTTAGGTTTACTACTCTTATCTGAATCCCAGCATCCTCATAAAAAGCCCCCGAGCAATCTTCAGCTGTAAACTTAAAAGGCAGGAATGCCCCTTCCTGCAAATAAAATTCTTCCAATTGCGTTATGGGCGGAAGCAAATTTCCTAATCCTGAATCACAGCCGCTGAATACTGAGCAGCCGTATGTTTGCGGGCATAAATCTTCTGAATCTTCAATGCCGTCGTTGTCTGAGTCAGGGTTAATTGAAAAAGACACCCAAAAGAAAAGGGTAACCTAATTATGGGATACTACACTAAAATTTAGCCTTTTCCGACGAGATTTGAATATCCTCTTCGGAAGATTTTCCTTTTTTGTTTCGACGAAGCACTTTTATATTTTAGCACATTTATCTCAAAAGTAGCGATATGATAAAAATATTTTAATGATAAATATGCTGTTCTGATAAAAATACTAGTTTTTACCGCCTTATAGTGCCAAAATAAATGTGCATTTTCACATATTTGCACGAGGGTAATCTTTATGCAAAAATACAAAGATATTTAAATCATAAAAGTCATCTTTCTGATGGGAAATCAGGTGTTGGATTAGTAATTTGTCAGCATCATAAAATCATAAAAGGGAGGACTTTATGAAACGTGTAAACATAGCCATAAAAGAGGAGACGCATGTAAGGGCGAAGATAAAAGAAGCAATAAGGGGCAGGGCATGAACGAAAGAGAATTGTTAAAATTAATGAAAAGATGGGGCTTGGGATTCACAGGATGATTCAAGCATGCATAAAACAAGGGCTGCCAGAGCCTAAGTTTGAAGAGCGCCAGGGATTTCGGGTGGTTTTCAGGAAGGATGCCTTCAGCGAAGAATACCTGAAAAGCATCAATCTAAATGAGAGGCAGATAAAGGCCGTGGTGCTGGCAAAAAGAAAAGGGGAAATAACCAACAAACAGTATAGGGAATTATTTGGGATAACTGACAGAACAGCACTCAGGGATTTGAATGCAGCCTGTGAAAAAGGGGTTTTTCAAAGAATCGGCGTAACAGGAAGAGAAACAAAATATGCCTTACCCCGACATAAACCCGACATAAACCCGACATAAACCCGACATACAATACAATTAAAGAACAAAAAGCGGAGGACGTTATGAAACGTGTAAATATAGCTATAAAAGAAGAAACGCATGTAAAGGCGAAAATCATTTCAGCCCTTACAAACAAGACGCTTAGCGACTATCTGCAGCAAGCTGTGGAGGACGCTATTGAGAAAGACAAGGAAGTAATAAAAGGAATAAACAACGATATAACAACTTTGAAGGCATAAAATTGGTGATGAAAATCTGGCTTTAACATAGAAACTATATCATATGACAAATAAAAATATATTAAAAGAGGACAGGGAAAAATCATTCAGGAAAATATTGCTTATAGCATTTGCCTTGTCAGGCTTCACTGCCCTGGTATATGAAGTGGTATGGGCAAGGCAATTGCAGATAGTGTTTGGCTCAACTGTTTATACATCATCCACAATACTCGCATCATTCCTCGCGGGGTTTGCTTTGGGAGCTTTTGTCTCAGGAAATAAAGCTGACACTGCAAAAAATCCAGCAAAAATATTCGCATATCTCCAGCTTGGAACAGGCGCTTTTGGATTCCTAAGCCCGCTTCTTTTTTCTGCTTTGCTTGCACTGCAGGCATTCATTCCGCTTTCAGGAATCGCGTCAATGCTGAATTTCATAATATGTTTTGCAGTAATACTCATACCTGCAACAATGCTCGGCGCAGTATGGCCTTTTGCAATGAAGGCTTATGCATTGTCAGCAGACAAGGGGAAAGACATTGGAAAGGCGTATGCATTTAACTCATTTGGAAGCATGTTCGGCGCCCTGATAGCGGGCTTTGCATTGATGCCATTGTTTGGGCTGAAGAACAGCGCAATGATTGCAGCATCATTGAATGTTTTAGCTGCACTTGTGCTTT
>JASEIA010000040.1 GCA_030018575.1 Nanobdellota archaeon
CTTAAGGTTGCAAATGAAAAGAATGTTACTTTTGACATGGATACTGCGCTTAACTTTGAGGGAGAGACAGGGCCTTATATCCAGTACACCTATGCAAGGGCAAGGTCTATCCTGAGAAAGGCAAAGAAAGCGCCATCGAGGGCTGATTACCGCCTCCTGAGCGCTGAATCAGAGAAGAAGCTGCTTGTGGCTCTTGCTGCATTTCCAGGCGCTGTAAAAGCTGCTGAAGCGCATTACAGGCCCACAGACATTGCCAAGCATATTCTTGTCATTGCCCAGGCGTTTAATGAATTTTACCATTCATGCCAGTGCCTGTCAGATTGCATTGAGCCAAAGCTTAGGGACGCAAGGCTTTTGCTTGTTTCTTCTTCTGCAAGTGTCATCAAGACAGGGCTTTCACTTCTTGGGATAGAAGCTCCTGAAAAGATGTGAGTATAATTTCAGCCCATAGAAAGGTTTATATAAGCCCTAAAGCTTTCTTATTTTCGGTGAGCACATGGCAATAGCAGGAATTAACTTTGACAAGATTCTCGTTGAGAAATTAAAGAAGATAGAAGCGCCTTTGAAGATAAATTCAAACCTGTCTTTGAAGGATTTAAGCAAGGAAAAGGATTCTGAGAAGGGCATGGCTCTTCTTCGCTTTGATTTTATTTTTGGCCTTGACTATGCGCCAAAGCAGGCTGTTCTTGAGATAAAAGGGCATGTTCTCGTAAAGGACAAGGAAAAAGAAGTTGATGATGTCTTGTCAGTCTGGAAAAAGACAAAGAAAGTAAGCCCTGCCTTGGCTGAGCAGGTTCTTAATGTAATACTTATGAAATGCAACATAAAGGCTTTGCTCCTGTCGCAGGAGTTTAGTTTGCCTTCACATATTAAGTTGCCGACAATAGCAAGCAGGCCGGCAAATTATCACGGTTAAGCATACGTTATGCACATCTTATGCAGTTATGCACATGCTGGGGGGGAATGATTATGCAAATCAATGCAAAAAAAATACTGGGCATTGGCGAGAGCAAGGATGATTTCAAGGAGGCTGTAAAGGCTTCTTTCTCGAAGGTAAAAGAGCATATAAGCTCTGTAGAGGGCGGGATAAAACTAAACAAGGAACAGATTCTTGCCCAAAAAGCCGCCCTTGAGTCATTGAAATCTGAGGTATTGAAGGCAAAAGAAGGGCTTAATTCTCAAAAAGAGCCTATTTTAAGGCTTGAAAGCACTATTAACTCACAAAAAGAACTCATTTCCTCGCAAAAAAGCAAGTTCGAGTCTGATTTGGAAGGCATAAAATCGTCCTTTTTAAGCCAAAATGAGAAAATTTCCACGTTTTCTGATAAAATTGATATTATTTTAAAGAGATTAGGCGAAATAGAGGCAAAAATGAGCGTTTCTACCAGTTCCACAGGAAATGAAGGGGTTTATTCAGATATTCATTCATTCAATATTCATTCATTCACAAGGCAGGAAAAGCCTGCTTCTGGCGATATCTCCTCGGAGCTTTCCCTTGAGCCAAAGCAGAGGGTTGAAAAGCCGGACCTGGCAATACTTTCCTCTTCAAGGCAGGATATCCTGGGAAGGTTTTCAGGCCTTTCAAAGCAGGAGCTCAGGACATTCCTGACTGTATATGGCCTCGAGGAGGAGAAGGGAAATGTTTCTTATCTTGACGTCGCGAAAAAGCTTAATCTCACAGAGGGATGCATAAGGACATATGTCAGCAGCCTCATGAAAAGCGGGATTCCCGTCGAGAAAGTGAAGCTTAACAATAAGATGGTCGTGCTGCATATACCAAAGGAATTCAAGGAATTGAGCATGAAAGCAGAGCTTGTTTCCATTTATTACGACACTGCGCAGCCAACCCAGAGAAAGCTGGGGCATTTCTAGCAAAAGGCAAATTTCCCGTCGTCAAAATGCCTTAAATAAGCTTAATCGCCTTCTTAAAAAACTCTTTTGAGTCATTAAATGTAAGCAGAATGAGAACTTCTTTCTTCGTATGCCAGCCGTGGAATTTTGCGTCTTTGTCGAGGGGAATTAATTCCTTCTTTTCTGTTTCCACAAGGTAAATATGCTGCAATGCTTTTGTTCCTTTTCTCTCTTTTTTCCTAGGGCAGTACGTAAATTTATGAATAATGGGCAGTTTTCTTGCCTTGTAATCGTTTTCCCTTAATCCAGTCTCTTCCAGGAGATCCCTGGCAAGTGTTTTTTTGCTTGAAAGCTCATTTTCCTCTCAGAAAGCCTCCTGTTTCTCTTTTCTTTTGTTCTTTTCCTCTTTCTTGCCTCTGCCCTCATTTTTCCCAAAATCTTGATTCATCTGTTGCTTTTCCTCACGGCTGCGCCCCATTTGAACTCTCATTTTTCCCTTAAAACTGCGTATAATGTCTCTAATTTCCAGCCAATATGCCAATTTCCAGCTCCATGAACCCTCATTTTTCCCTTTAAATTGCGTATAATCACTCTATTTTTGTCTCCTCTAAAGCCCTTTTTCCAAGGCTATTTTATCTTTTTTTCAGGCATGTTTTTTTCTTATTTTTTGCCACTTTTTTTTGCATTTTTTCTTGTTTATTATTTTTACATATGTCCTGTTCGGAAACTTTTCCATATTTTGGTTGTTTTTTCCGGAAATTAAGCCTTTTTTCCATTCCCCCTCGTCAAAATCACTTAAATGATGCGTTAGTAATGCGTCGGCGACGTGTCGGTAACGTGTCGGTAACACGTTAGCAGACGTCTGTAAACTGTCGGTAAACAATGGAAAGCTTTAATAACAAGCTATGCTTTACTATTTGTATGCCTGGCTTTTTAGAAATAATAAAACAAAAATTCTTCAGCAATTCTTCAGCCGCAAATCCATGGCAGGACAAGGCTGACGCGCTTGAAAAATCAGTGCAGCAGTCTTTCGGAAACCTGAGAAAGGATATGGAGCACATTTCAAAGCTTCTTCATTACTTCAATTCAGCAAACCAGAAACAATCAAAGCAGATATCAATGTTCGAAAGAAGGCTTCGGGCTGTGGAGCTTTCCATCGATAAGGCATCAGGGGAAGAGCTGGAGGAAATTGAGGAAAAGGAAGAGGCAGCAGAGCGCGCTTCCGGCAATATGGATGATGAGACAATGTGGGAAACACTTACAGAGTCCCAGCAGAAACTTTGCTGGAAGCTTGCCGCACTGCAAAAGGAAATGCCGGACCAGTGGATCAGCCTGAAATACCTCGCCCAGGAGCTCTATCCTGACAAGGAATACGGCGCAATAAGATCCACTCTCTCGCAATTCGTTACGGCCCTTGAAGAGATGGGATTTGTCAAGAGAAAAAGAAAAGGAAAGCAGGCATACATAATATCCACAAACAATAATCCATGCATGCACAGGAAAATGCCCGTCGTCGAAACTGAAAAATCAAGAGTAAAATCTAAAAAACTTTAAGAATTTCTAAGAAGTTTATTCCAGTATTGCCGCCTTTGGCGCCGCCATTAAAATGCGCCGCCTTAGCGCCTCGGGAATCATAATGCATTTGCCTTTTGCATCAAAAAGCAGAGGCAGTATTTCATTCTCAATCTTCTTTATGTCATACATCCTCTGCATAAAATTGCCTTTTTTCATCATTTCAGTCTTAATGGACTCTATCTCGGAAACCATATGCTCAATTTTCAGCAAAAGCTCCCTTTCCTCCTTTTTTGCCAAATCCTCTTCTTTTGCAGAATTATCATCCTCAACTTCCCTTACCTCTATATCCACTTTAGGCGCCATTGAAACAGGCTTTATCATATCGCTTTGTTTTAATTCCTCTATCTCCTGCTCAACAGTCTTTTCAAAAGGCTTTTCAGGCAGGAGTTTGTAATTATCTTTTTGCATTCTTTCAAGTCTGTCCCTCACAGGTATTAAATCTGCCATTTAAGCCCCCTCCTTTGATATGGAATCCATAGGACTTTTTACCTTCAAGAGCTGCTGCTTGCTTATCTGAGTATAAAACTGCGTTGTCTGCAGGTTTGAGTGCGCCAAAAGCTCCTGTATGAGCCTTATGTCAGTGCCGTTTTCCAGCAAATGCGTTGCAAAAGCGTGCCTTAACCCGTGGCAGTAAATGTGCTTTTTTATGCCTGACCGTTTTGCAGCTCTTTTGACAATATCTTGTATGGCTCTTGAAGTTATTTCCTTTGAATTACCGGGGAATAGGAATTCTTGTTCCTCTTTCATTTCAAGAAAATACTCTTTCAAATCGTTTATCAGTTCTTCTGAAAGTATAAAAAACCGATCTTTACCCCCCTTTCCATGCTTTAAGAGTCCGCTTTTTTCTGCCATATTTATATCATTTACCTTTAAGGAGGCACATTCTGAAACCCTTAAACCAGAGGCATACATGAATTCAAGCAAAAGCTTGTTTCTCAGGCTGCCGGCATTGTCTATGAGAACCCTAACCTCTTCCTTTGTTAGTACTTCGGGTATTTTTCTTCTATGTTTTGGGGTTTTTATTTTAAGCATAATCCCTCTTTCCAGCAAGCTTTCATAGAAAAAGGCTAAAGCTGATTTTGCCAGGCTTACTGTTGAAGGTTCATTGCCTTTTGATAAAAGCTCTGCCAGGAATGCCTTGACATCTTCTGTTGTTATATTTTCTATATCTTTTTTTATAAACTCCAAGAATTTTTCATTAAAGTAAGTATACATCCGGACTGTCCTTTGACTTTTGCCCTGAATCTTAAGTTCTGTTTCAATCCTCTTTTTTGCCTCTAAAATGTTCAAAAACCTTACCTCTTACACTAAAATAAGGGATTCTATTATATAAAACTTCGTATAATCATAAGTTTTTACTCTCTATAATTTATATACGTAAAATATTTATATACGAATATCTGAGCTATTAGTATGAAATTGATTAAATGTAAATCTTGCGGATTAGAAGCTGAACATGCCGGTAAGGGCTTTTGTAAAAGATGTTACAGAAAGCAATACAAATCCCCTATGATTATATGCAAAAATTGTGGTAAAGAAAGGAGGCATAAGGCTTTTGGTCTTTGTGGAACGTGCCATATAAAGATAAACCATTACGATACAAATAAGGCATATAATTACATGAAATGGCATAATATACCTTTGGAGCTATATAGGAAAAAAACTAAATCCTGTGAAATTTGTGGATTTGATAAAGTAGTTGATCTGCATCATCTGGATATGAACAAGAAAAACAATTCAAAAGAAAATCTAGTTGGGCTTTGCCCCAATCACCATAAAATGCTTCATAACTATAGATTTTCTAAGGAAATTGTAATCTTACTCGCTAAAAACGGCTTTAAAGCCAAGATTAGCGTTCTTTGACCACGTATATTGTATATTATACGAAAACTTCAGAATTCTTTCTTTTCCAGCTCTTCCTGTATCTTCTCTTTTGCTTCTTTTACAGAAGCTATCGCGGCATACCCAAATGCAGTGCCGCTTATGCCGCACATTCCAAATATAATGGCATAAACATAACATTCGTTGTAAGGGGATGGCTCATCACTTGCTTCTGCAGCTGCAATCTGGCTTTCATTCACAGCAAGAAATTTATCTACTGCTTTGTAAGCAGACATACCTCCAAAATATAATGAAACAGCAAGCCCTATTCCTGATACGGCAGTTATCATATAAAAGGGCAATTGCTCGGCAATGATTAGAAGCTTTTTCAAGCCGGACTTTTTTTGCATGGGCTTTTCTGAAACAACAGCTTCAAGTCCGCCCTTGTTTTCTTGTTCCATGCTTTAAGCCTGGCTTCAATTTAAGTGGATGGCTAAGTATATATGGGTTTCGCTGTTTCAGCATGGTATCTTGGCATTCTTTTCTGTTCTTAAATGATTTAAGAATTTCTTAAAGTGTAAAAATAAGAAGAAAAGAAAAAAGAGGCGCGGCAAAGCCGCTAGAAGAATCCGGAAAAGATTCTCTTAAAGCTCTTATTGAGGAGCCTTAATTCCTCATTTCCTTCAACCGTCAGGCTGTAGGTCTTCTTCCGGCCGAACTTCTTGTAAGAAACCAGCCTTCTTTTTCGCAGGTATTTCAGGGCTGGATATATGGTTCCGGGGGTGAGTTTCGTGCCGAATTTCTCTCCCACTGCCTTAGCGAGCTCATCGCCGCAGCGCCTCTTTTTTTTCAATTCGTGGAGCAGCTTGAACGCGAGTAAACCTTTCAGCTTCAGGTGTTTTGGCTGCTCCATGATATATAAGTGCCGAGGATGTTTATAAATACTCATGTTGTGCAACCTATATATTGTATTATCTATATATTGCTTGTAATATTAATAGTATATACAATAATAGGATATACTATATATTGTTTAACAAATATATTGGATATAATATAAATAGATTTTTATGTTTTATAATTTATTAAAACTTTTAAGAACAAATTAAAAGAAAATATTCGAAAACCGAGGTTTTCGGATATCCGAAAATGCGCGCATTTTCGAATAAATCAGAATAAATTTAGCAAAAAAACAGAAGAAATTCTTTTCTTCAGCCCAATCCCCTTTTTCAAAAACCTCTTTTTGCGGCCGATGTGCCAGATTATTTTTTCCCTTGTTTTCCCGTCGTCCGAATTGATTTCAACCTTTCTTCCACAGGGCACCGCGGTGCATTTTCCTGTCGGAAGCTTTCTCAATTTGCTGCTGAATATCTCGCTTATCGTTTCCATCTGCAGGCACTCCGGCAGAACCCCTGTAATCACGTTGTAAGGCATATCATTTTCCATTTCAACCACCTCAATAGCTAAAAATGAGAATTCAGCTTATAAAGCGTGCGCGCGCGGATGGCAAGTGGCAAGTCCTATGGCTTCTTTAATTTTACCCTCGATACATGCCCGCCTGTTGCCGTGAAATCAGTCTCTATGGAAACAATTCCCGCATCTTCCAAAGCCTTCAGCTTCCTGTGGAATGTCCTGTACGCCTTGTTTGACTTCTTCTTGAAGATTTCATGCAGCTCAGTGCTTGTCTTGCCCGGATTGTCCTTTATTACCTGCATCATGTGCCTTTCATCGTCGTCCAAATCAGCGTCTTTCCTCAGCTTGAAATCCCCCAGTTTCTTGATGGCGGCCTCTGCATGCTCCTTCTTAATCTTTCTTGACGCCTTTTTCTCCGCAATGTTTCCTGTTTCCCTCAATAAGAACAATCCATACCTCATGTCGCCTAATTCGTGTGTCTTTTCTGTTATAATATCCAAGGCATCATCTTCCCAGACTCCGGGAACAAAAGCAGCTTTAGCCCTCCTTCTCAATATGTCTGACGTTTCTGAGAGATTGTATTTCTTGAACTCGACTGATTCAGGCACCAGTCTTGACCTGACTCTTGCGTCCAGCTCAGTGAGCCATTTCCTGTAGTTTGTTATTAAAAATATGCATTTCCTGTAAAGGTCATCCAGCAATTCGTAGATTATCTGCTCATCCTCGAGCTTGTCAACTTCATCTAACACAATGACTGCTGATTTCTTGTTTAGTATGTTTGCTACTTCCCTGAATAATTCATCCGTGTTCCTGTTCTGCACCCACTTGTACCCTAATTGATTGCACATTTCCATTACTATCTTGTGCGTGGTGTCCTTTTTCCAGCAGTTAATGTAGATAGGCTTTGCCTGCTCATCTAATCCTTTTTCCTCCATCTCCCTCAAAACCCAGTGTATTGTTGCTGTCTTCCCTATTCCCGGTTCGCCTGTGATGAGGATGTTCTTTCCCATTCTTCCTGCCAATAGAAGTTTAATGCAGTCTGCAAGATAGTGCTGCTGCCCCTCCCTGTGAGGCACTTCCTTTGGAAGATAGTCAAAGTCCAAAGCCATTTCATTTGCGAACAATGATTCTTCTGCAGAAAGAATGTCCTTGAAGATGTCCGTCATGGTGATTATGATACTTGATGTGTTTTTATGCATTGCGGTATTGCAGGCAATAGGAAAAAGGCGGCTTATACTTCAATCACGTTATTGTTTTTCAGGGAAATCAGCCTTATTCCCGCTCCTAAAGTCAATGCAGCTGAAATCACAGCCATATGCTCCTTTCCCGAGCCCGAAGTTAAATTAATTGCAGTGTCAATGCCTATTTTGCCTTTCAGGCTTTCGCTTACTGCTTTTTTTATCGCTTCTATCTCGCCGTCAGGGTCAATCTCAATGAATGTGAACTTTTTTGAATGCGTGAATTTCTCCTTTCCGAACTTTGTGCCTATAAGGTAGATATTTTCCCAGCTCTCGGCTTCCATCAGCTTTGCAACATCCGCCCATGTGCCTTTTCCCAATGATAGGCAGGCGATTAAGTCCGTCATTCTCAGTTCGCCCCGCTCCTTCGAAGATTTCCTTCGCTTCGCTCGGAAATCATTTCCTGAACCTCGCCTCGTCAGAATATTTTAAGCACTTCTCAATTTCTTCATTGCTAAACCCCAAGAATCTTTTTACAATCCTTAATTCTCTCTCCATTGTTGTTTGGGAAAGCAAGGTATTATCCGCGCAGAATGCAATCTTTACTCCCTTGTCAAACAGCTTTTTCGCAGGGTGCTCTTTTGCCTCTTTTATTATGCCTGTATGAATATTGCTTGTAACGCAGCATTCAATTGTTGTTCCTAATTCCCTTGCCTGCTTTATTAATCGTTCTTCATCAGCCAATAAAACGCCGTGCCCAATCCTGTTTGCTTTTATGCTTATTGCATACCTTAAGTAGTCAAGGCTTCCAGGAACCTCTCCTGCGTGTATCGTAAGCCCAAGCCCTGCATCCTGCACCAGCTTAAATGCCCTGTCGTGCCTCCACGGCGGGTTGTTTGCCTCTGCGCAAGCCAGGTCAAAGCCCACTATATTGTATTCAGGATGCCTTTTGCTGAAATAGCATGCCAAGTCTGCAAGCTCAGAGCTTCTTTCTGCGCTTTCGTGCCTTAATGCGCAGAATATCTGCGCTGTTTGAATATTGAAATCATTTTCCCCCTGTTCCAGCCCCCTGTGGACTGCGCTTACTATGTCGTATATCAAAAGCTTATTTTGCTGGTGCAGAAAAGGGCAATACCTGATTTCTGCGTAATTTACACCCCTATTTTTTTGGTCTTCGCAGATTTCATAGGCTATTCTGCTTAGAGAATATTTTGTCTGCATTACAGACAATGTGTTTGTGAATGAATTAAGGCATTCCTGCTGTGTCATTCCTTGCTTGAATTTTATCTGCTCAAGCAATTCATCAGCGTAATAAGTGCTTAATTTTATTCCTTCGTGCCTTGCCAAGTCAATTAAGGTATTTATCCTCATTGAGCCGTCAAGGTGCAGGTGAAGTTCTGATACCATTGTTTTAACCTCTTTTTCTTGTTTACTCTTGTTATATTCGCTCTCTTTAAATATTTTTGCCACAAAAATCCGGAAGATTTACGCCTTCTTTGGAAATCTATTTTTTGTTTTCCTGCTCCACAAATACAATGCCGCATACGCAATAGCTATTGCGCTGTAATTTGCAATCATGAACCATTTCTGCCCCCAGGAGATGCCGTTGAATTTCCAGCTTGAGATTGGCCATAAGAAAGGCGTGGGATAAAACTGGTATGAATGAGTGGGTATGTCTATCAATATATGCAAAAGCCAGCCAAGCATTGCCAACATTGGTTTTCTGAAAATAAGATAAAATACTATGAAAATGGCGGCAAACACGAAAATGCTGTGCGTGAAGTTGTACATGAATGATACTATCTGGAATATTGGTATTGTGTCCCTCTGCGCAGGCTCCATTGCCTCAAACTGGTGAAAATCAGCGACAGTTCCGCCGAATATGAGCCCTAATATCATCCATGCAGTAAGCAGTCCGAATGAGAAGACGTCCGGCATCACTCCCCAGGCTATTGCCTTCCAGAGCTTTATCTTTCTCCTTGCCTTGTTGTTATAAGCCTTGAACAAGGCTCCAGCCCATAATGCGTGCGCAAAGACGTCCATTGTAGTTAAACAACAGTTATCTTTAAATATAAAGATGCCTATTCCATATGTATGCGGGAAGAAGTGCAGAACTGGTGGAAGCAGGCAGAAGCAGATATGAGAAAAGTGGTTGTGCTTATGAATACCGACAATTATGATGGGGCTGTTTTTTATTCCCAGCAGGCTGTTGAGAAGGCATTGAAGGCAGTATACCTACTGAAGCTAAAAGAGGTTCCGAAAGGGCATTCCATAATCTATCTTGCTCTGCAGGTAAAAGTGCCTCAAAACCTGCTTTCAGGAATAAGGGACTTAAATCCGGAATATCTTGTCACAAGGTATCCGGACATGGCTGCCGGTGTTCCTGCTGAGCTTTACGATGAAGATATAGCAAAAAAGCATAAGAAAACAGCCATAGGAGTATTAAAATGGGTGGAAAACCAGATAAAATAATTCAGGATTTTATAAGAAGAGTAAGGCAGAAATACAAGATAGAAAGGGCAATACTATTCGGGAGCAGGGCAAGAAAAGATAATTTTAATAACAGCGACTATGATGTCATCCTTGTTTCCCCTGACTTTAAAGGCGTTTTTTTTTCTTTAAGAATATCAAAGATGTACTTGTTTTGGAAGCATTACCCTCTGGAGATAGAGCCGATTTGCTATACACCTGAGGAGTTCAACCAAAAAATGAAAGAGCACGGCATTGTAAGGCAGGCATTGAAGGAAGGGATTGAGTTGTAAAGCGAAAAGCTTATTACATTATATTCATCTTCAATTAAGCATGAGCTTTATCATGGTTGACGTGGAAACAGACGGGCCAATACCAGGAGATTATTCAATGCTTTCAATAGGCGCTGTTGTTGTTGAGGAAGGGCTGAAGAAAACATTTTATGCAGAGCTGAAGCCAATATCAGATAAGTATAATCCCGAAAGCTTAAGCTATTCAGGCTTTACAAGAGAGCAGGCAATGAAGTTTGAGGTTCCCAAGAAAGTTATGGAAAGGTTTGCAGGCTGGATAAAGGATAATTCCAAGGGAAGGCCTGTATTCATCTCGGATAATAACGGCTTTGACTGGATGTTTGTCTGCTGGTATTTCTGGCATTTCCTTAATGAGAACCCCTTTGGCCACAGTTCCCAGAATTTAGGCTCCTTGTACAAAGGGATGGTTAAGGATTTCTCAAAGAACTTCAAGCATTTGAGAGAGACAAGGCATTCGCATAATGCTTTGGACGATGCAATAGGGAATGCGGAGGCTTTGCTGAAGATGGGAGAGCAGGGGTTGAGGGCTGAGTAGGAAATGGGAACAACCACAATTTTCACAAGGATGAATGATTTGGGAGCAAGATTTGAACGCCTTTCGAAAGAGGATTTGAAGAATCTCGGCAAGCTGTCTCCTTTTTCAAAAGAAGAGCAATTTTATAGGGGGTGGAAAGCCGCCTATGAGCTGCATAACGGCAACGTCTATGTTCTGGTATTCTGGAAAGGAAGACTGATGAAGCTGGAACAGGCGCCAAAAATCCTAAACAGAAAGTATTGGGACAAATACCGAGGCAAGACTCTCAGGGAATATGAATGGACTTTGCTCAAAAAGCTGATTTTGAATCAGGTTGAATATTTGGACAGGGAGTTTAAGAAAGGGTTAAGAAAAACAAAAAAGAGCAGGGTTTGTGCAGGCGCGCCTATCTAAGAAACATTCCTAGAGGAAACTAATTATGGCAAAAAACATTCCTGAAGGAAACATTTATAAATAAGGGAAAACAATAGGTTTGCATGGAAGAGAAGGCTTATTTATCTATAATTGCGGTTTCAGCAAACATTGCTGACAAAAGCAGGGTAGAAATGCTGAGAGAGCATAGCAAAGAAATAGCTGGCGAAATTATAAAGCATAAAAGCGGGGTATTTATCATTGCCGGTGTAAGGGGAAGCGGAAAAACAACAATCTTGGCTGAGCTTCTTAAACATGAGAAAGAGCCTTTATTCCTCAACGCAGAAATAGTTGTTAGGCATGGAGAGCAGTTACTGGATCTGATGCATTATGCTTATGCAAAAGGCGCCCGCTCATTCTTAATTGATGAGGCGCATATATTCCCTGAATGGGAGAAGGATATAAAAATTTTCTTTGATGAAACAAGAGCAAAAATTGTTATTTCTGGTTCGTCAGCTGTATCATTAAAAGTGAAGGGTTCGGAATTGTCCAGGAGGGCGGCTTTTTTTGAAACAAAGCCTCTCTCTTTCAGGGAATATCTGTCATTTAAAACAGGAAGGCTCCTGCCGAAAGCTCTAATGAAAGATATAATCAATGTTGGAAAAAGAAGGATGCTTGAAAAAAGTATCATCCCATATTTGAATTATTTTCAGCCGTATTTGCAATTTGATGCGCTTCCGGCGGCATTTTTTGAAAAAAATAAGGATGTTTACATAAATATAATAGAAAGAACTATTAGGTATGATTTATTATATTTGCGTGAAATCGACGTTTCCTATGTGGATAATGCTTTCCGCTTGATTAAGGCAGTTTCTACATCTTCACCGGGGGAGCTGAGCTATTCCAGTTTATCATCTTCCTTGGGAATAGGAATAAAAATAACAAGAGAAATAGTAAATTCCCTTGCTAGGACCGGGTTGATATACGCTGTAGCCCCGCATGGCTCGGGAAAGGGGGCAGTCAGAAAAGAAGAGAAGATTTTAATGCCTCTTTCATTCAGGAGCGCATTGTGCTCTTATTACGGCATAAGCCCTGTCAAGGGGGCATTAAGAGAGGATTTTTTTGTCCAGCATATAGGAAAGTGCGATTATTTGAAGACGGGAATAGAAAGAAGAACGCCAGATTTTGTGGTTGGAGACTATATCTTTGAGGTGGGGGGCCCGTCAAAAAATTATGGGCAAATAAAAGGCATGAAGAATGCATTTCTTGTCAAAGAGGCATCTTTCCAAAGCAAGGAAGAGATACCAATTTATTTATTTGGGTTACTGTACTAAAGAATAGGGAAGTTGGGTTAGCTTCTTCAGTTG
>JASEIA010000041.1 GCA_030018575.1 Nanobdellota archaeon
TCTTCAAACTTCGGCATATCCTACTTTTGGCGGTTCTTGCGCTTGGTGCTATTCCGCGGGGCATTTACGCCCAAACCGCAAAAATCGTCTAAGAAAGGTGTCATCTATAAAAAGGCGGTGTCCTCACTCTGTTCGGGACCGCGTTTTAAGAAATATAAAAACGCGGCAGTCTCGCCGAGGCTCGAAGCCGCGTTTTAAGAAATATAAAAACGCGGTGTCCTCACTCTGTTCGGGACCGCCTTTTAAGAAATATAAAAAGGCGGCTTATGCAAGCCGCCTCAGAACGCCTTGTTCGAGGAACTCTTCCAGGTAGTTCTCCTTTTTTAGCTCGGAGATGACATTTTTGACGGCGGAGTCCCCTATTCCTACGTCGCCGGCCTCATAAAATACCTGTTCGTAGAAGACGCTCGGGCTGTTTTGCGTGAGCCGGCTTATTATGGTTTTCACCATAAATTTTATCTGCTCTTCATTGCCTCTCATTTTTTTTGAACCCCCTTTGCAGGATTTTTTTCCCGCTGATATTTTAGTGTGCTATGTTGCTTATAAGCATTTACGCACTGCAATTGTTATGTTGCAAAATCCTTTTTGCAAAATATATTTTGGAGAATATGCTTCTGTATTAACTGGCTGGTGAATAACGCAAGTTTCACTTTCCAGTGTATCATTTCAGCAAATCGGCGATAATTGCCTTTGTTTCGGCTGCATTGGCTTTTCCTTTTGTTTTTTTCATTACCTGCCCCACAAGAAAATTCAATGCCTCCTCTTTTCCCTGCTTAAAATCATCAGCAACCTTTGGATTTTCCTGTATTGCTTCGCTGCAAAACCTGCTTAGCTCGCTTGTGCCAGAAACAGCTTTCAGATTGTGCTCTTTCACGCGCTTTTCAACATCAAATCTTTTTGAAATAAGTTTTTCCAGCAATTCCCTTGCAGTCCTGTCATTGATTTTTTTTGATTCAAACATCTTCAGCAAGACAATCAATTGCTTTTCGTCGAGCTTTACGTCCTTCAATGATTTTTTTGTCTGGTTTAAAATTCCCAGCAGCTCTTTTTTCAGCCATTTTGCAGCCAATAGCGGGTCAAT
Source organism: Nanobdellota archaeon (assembly GCA_030018575.1). Taxonomy (GTDB): domain Archaea; phylum Nanobdellota; class Nanobdellia; order SCGC-AAA011-G17; family GW2011-AR17; genus UBA9640. Next base: position 1,082 of record JASEIA010000041.1, read on the forward strand.
ATGCTTTGCAACCTTCTCAAACAACTCGGAAAGCTCAATCTCAGATGTCAATACATCTGCATCCTCAGAAGGAAGGCTGTACTGCTCCATGAAGCGCTTTGCCTTTGAATGCGCAAGCTCGGGGATTCCTTCCCTTGCTTCCTTAATCATTCTTTCAGTTATTTCAATCTTCGGAAGGTTCGGCTCTGAGATGTATCCGTAGTCATCCTCTCCCTCTTTGGTCCTCATCGGATAAGTGGCTTGCTTTTCAGCGTCCCAGCCTCTTGTCTCTTGGATTGCTCCTTCCTGTTTCTGCCTTACAATCTCATAATTCAATGCAGCCCCTATTTCCCTGAATCCTGAAATGTTTTTCACTTCAACCCTTGTGTAGCTGTTTTCCTTTACAGAAACATTTGCATCTGCCTTCATCGTGCCTGTTGCATTGTCGTATATTCCCAAATACTCAACAATTGCCAAAAGTTTCTTAAGAAACAATCTTGCCTCGTCAGGGCTTTCCATGTCAGGCTCTGTGACAACTTCAATCAATGGCGCGCCTGCCCTGTTGTAGTCAATCAAACTGAATGGCGCGTCTGATACGCCGCCCGGATGGATTAATGCGGCAGGGTCCTCTTCCATATGGATTCTTTTTAATGAAACCTTCTTTCCGTTGCCCAGGTCTATTGAGCCTCCAACGCCCAATGGAAACTCATACTGCGTGATTTGGTAGTTTGCAGGCAAGTCAGGGTAGAAGTATGTCTTTCTTGAAAATATTACGTGCCTTGATATGTTGCAGTTCAGCGCAAGAGCCAGCTTTAATGCGTGCTTCAATACCTGCTTGTTGAAGACAGGCTTTGCGCCCGGATGAGCAAGGCATACAGGGCAGCAGTTAGTGTTCGGCTCTATTCCAGTTGGAAGCCTGCATCCGCAGAACATTTTTGTCTGGATATTCCTGTTTAAGGAGATATGCACTTCCAATCCTATTTTTACAGCTCCCATTGCAGAGAATTTAGTTTATTGAAATATATAAAGCTTGGGATGAAAAATTCAGAAGTCACGGCAGAAAGGCGGCTTTTGGCTCTATTCTTCAACCATCTTCTTCAGCTTAGGATATATTTTTCTTGTAAATTCAACAACTGTCTTGCATATTCTGTATTCAATATCTTGCCGTAATAGGTTATGGAATTTCTGAAATACCTTAAATCATTGAGGAATGAAACTTCACTATCCGGAAATCCTGCTTTTTTAAGGTATGAAACCTCTCCCTCGTGCGCAAACTGCCCTGCGGAGCTGTATCCTTTTAAAAGAAGCTTTGCCCTTATCATCTCCATTATTATGTCATAGCAATCTTTTATTATGGAGTTTGCATTGTTCTCGTTTATGCCTATTGCTTCCACGCGCTCATTCAGCCCGATTAATTACTTTTGGGATTCGCTTATAAGGAACATTGCCCTGTTCTTGTTTATTGAGCATTTTCTTATAATTCCCCTGCTTACGTATTCCTCAAAATCTCTCGGCAGATTCATAGTTCTATACTCCCGCTTAACACTATGCCGCTTAGTATGTTATTCTTTAAATATGCATGTATGCCTGCCCATGATTCATAATAGTTTACAATAATCTTCCTTTCCAGCAGCTTCTCAAACTTTGTTAAATTTATTTTCTTCCCTTTTGTTCCTATTATTGCAATGTCCATGTCAGACCGGCTTTCATCCGTCCACATGTCCTCTCCGCGCGAATAGCTGCCGAAGAGAATTACTGCGCATCCCGGGAATTCCTCAAACAAGCATTTTGAAAGCCCTGACTCGTAAATCCTCTTCAGGTTTTCAACCCGCTTCATTTCAACAGCCTTGGGATTGTCCCTGTTAAACTTGACTGAAACAAGGTTCATAGGCTTTGACGCTTTCATAGCTATAAGCCCCTCATTTTGCAGTTCCTTTATCGCCTTTGAAACTGCTGCCGGCGTCACTTCCAATGCCTTTGCAATGCCTCGCAGGTTCATAGTTTGCCCTGATTTTATGCACATGAGCCGGAATATCTCGCCCTGAAGTCGTGTATACTTTAGTTTATACGTATTCATTTTAGTTATTACGTATATACTTTAGTTTATAAGCATTGCGGTGGTGTAAAAGGCGGCTTTGGAAAATCTTTATTAACCTGCTTTCTCTCTGCCTTAGCATGGATGCGTTAATCATTGGCGTTTCTGACAGGAGCATATTATGGCGGCACGGAAAGATAAAGGAAAAGGATTATCCAAAGCTTGTCTCTTCTTATGCCAATTTGCTTGCTTCTTTCTTTGACAACGTGATTGTAACGCCTGATGACGGCGTATATACTGACATTGCATTGGAGTTTGGAAAGCTGAAAGGCAAAAAGCCGGTTGGATATTACCCTGACAAGGACACTTTCTATGGAATTGAGCACATAAGGCAGAACTTCCAGAACTATGAAATAAGGGCAATTGACGGAGATTGGTACAAATTGAATGCTGATTTAACAAAGCAGGCTTTGGCTGTTATCTGCATTGGTTTTTCTCCCGGCGTTTTGATTGAGGGCGCTTTCATAAAATACCACCAGAAGTACGGCGGCTTTAAGAACCCGAAGCTGAAGAACATTCACTGGTTCATTGACGAAAGGTGCATTGACAAAAAGCTTCCAAAGAGCTTTGAGGAGCAGATAGCGAATATCTTTTATTACAAAAATTTAAAGCAATTGAAGGAATTGATTGAAAAAAGAAAGCAGCTTTTGGAGTAGTTATGCACAAATACCTGAAATACTCATTAAATGCAATTCTTGTTATTGTTATTGCCTTTGCCTTCCTCTGGTTCGCGACAAGAAACATTTCTCCAACACAGGAATGGAGCGTTGATTCAAACGGGTTATTGCAGTATCCTTCAGACAGGGGAAAGCTTGAAGATGTGAAAATTAATCTGCTTGAAGACAACGGCACTTACACAGTTGAAAAAGTTTCTTTCAAGAGCAGGGGCGCAACTATTTACTGCTTATTATATATGCCCAAGAATGCAGACAATGCTCCCGGAATAATAATGCTGCCTGCTGCAAGGGCTGGAAAGGAAGGGCAGGATTATCTTGCTCGCGAGCTTGTCAAGCAGGGGTTTGCCTTCTTCACATTTGACCAGAGGGGAATTGGCGAGACAGGAGGCTCTTTGCCGTCAATGCAGAATGATTTCAATTCATTTGTTGCAGGCAATGAGCCTGTCCAGCATTTGTTTGTGTATGATGCATTGAAAGCATTTGATTTCCTTAAGACAAGGAAAGGGATTAATGAAAACAATATCCTTATCGGCGGTGAAAGCATGGGCGCGAGGTTTGCAGTCATTGCAGGGGCTGTTGAAAAGAATATAAAAGGAGTATTTGCAATAAGCACTTCAGGCTATGGAAAGCAAAGCAATCTGGCAATGGACGGCAAGTTCATGGCTTCTATTGACCCTGACTGGTACATTGACAAAATCTCTCCAAGAAAGCTAATCATGTTCCACAGCAAGTCAGACAATGTGGTTCCTTTTGAGCAGGCTAAGAACACATTCTCATTCGCAAAAGAGCCAAAGGAATTCATTGAAATGCCTCCTGTTTGTATACACGGGCAGTGCAGTGAGATGTATGAAAAGCTGTTCGAGAAATTAAAGGAAATGGCGCAGTGAAAAGGCGGCAGATGAAGACAAGCTTTAAATATCCATTCACTTTTTCACACTTATGCCTTTTACCATCGTATACACATCTGACATTCACGGAAACGAAACACAATATAATAAGCTGCATGACTTTGCAAAACAGGCTTCTGCTGATGCGGTGATTATTGGCGGGGATATAGCGCCCAAAGGTATCAGCACTAATGTATTCATACAAACTCAGCGTGATTTTCTTGAAAAAAAGCTGCCTGAGTTTGCAAGGAATTTGAAAAAAGCCCTGCCCAAATGCAGCCTGTTTTTAATGATGGGCAATGACGACTGCGCAGCAAACATAGATGTTCTTGAAAAGCAGGGCTCAAAGCTGTATCATGTTATTCACAACAAGCGCCTGAAGCTTACAAAAGATTTTGACATTGTCGGCTATGGCTTTGTCCCAATAACGCCATTTGGCATAAAAGACTGGGAAAAGTTTGACCTGAGCAATCCGCCCGAGCATTTTAGGGAAGAATACGAGTACAGGAAAAGGACAGACTGCCAGTACTGGGGATGGAAATCAACACAGCACGGCTGGGTAAATTTTACATTCCCGGTAGATTCTGAGGAAAAAGATTCAATCCAAAAGGATTTGGAAAATGTTTTGTTCACAGCAAATCCGGATAAAACACTTTATGTTATGCACACTCCCCCTTATGGGACCAATCTTGATTTGGTCGGCTGGAAAGGGCATATAGGAAGCATGGCAGTAAGGCAGTTTATTGAGGAAAAGCAGCCTTTCCTTACCTTGCACGGGCACATACATGAAACTGTTGCTGTTTCCGGGCGATTCAAACAGAAGATAGGCAAGACATTATCAATGTCTTCCGGCAATTGCAATATAAAAGATGAACTGGCTTTGCTTGTTTTTGACTTATACAGCCCTAAAAATGCGAAAAGGCTTGTTCTTTAAAATAGGACATGGAAATGCTTAAATACGCGCTTCCTTTAATCCTATTCAATGAGGTTTGTGTCTGAAAACATTATTGAAATCAACAGGGAATTGTCTGATTTGGATTTGTTTGCCATAGACTTCATAAAAGTGCTTAAAAAGCATACAAGATATGTAATCATAAGCGGATATGTATCTATCTTACTGGGGAGGGCAAGGGCAAGCGAGGACATAGACATTATAATCCCCAAAATGCGGATTCCTGATTTTTTGCAGCTATTCAGCGAGAGACAAGGCATTTTACTGCCTGAACTCAGAAACAGGGGAAAATGGCTATGAATATCTGAAAGAAAACATTGCATTAAGGTTTGCAAAAAATGATGCTGTTATCCCTAACATAGAGCTGAAATTTGCAAAAAACAAGATTGACGAGCTTACGCTTGATAAGACAATAAATGTAAAAATTGGCAAAGAAGAGCTTGTCATCTCTCACCTTGAATTGCAGGTTGCTTTCAAAGAGGAAGTGCTTAAGTCTCCGAAAGACATTGAAGACGCAAGGCATATAAGGAATGTTGCACATGAACATTTAAGTAAACAATAACATGGCAAAGGCTATCCCAATCACAGCAAGCTGCGGGGTATCAGACCCAGACAGGAATGAAGAGCTTATCAAGCAATACAGGAGGATGCTGCATGGCTTTTAATGAAGACAACCAAAAGCAGAGAATGGAATTTGTTGATTTGTGGGCTAAATATGTTCTGGAGCATGATGATGCGGTATGGTCCAGGCAGCAGAACGTCATAATTAATTCCTGCCTGAGAAATTCTCCAATGACAAAGGAGCTTTACCTCAAAATGAAGGGCGAAAAGCGGGATTGAGTCAGTAAGCTTTATAAATAACCCCTAATATCATTTTTAGTAATGGGCTCATAGCGCAGTCTGGTAGCGCAACTGACTCTTATCGGAAATGCTTTCCTGAACTGGTTCCGAAGGTAATCAGTGGGTCGTGGGTTCAAATCCCACTGGGCCCATTTTTTGCTTGCCAGCGTCGTATAATCCGGTATTACGTCGGTCTCGAACCGATTTGCGAGGCAACCGATGCCTTCACGGGCTTGTAGGTTCAAATCCTACCGCTGGCGTAGCGGGGTTCAAGGGGTTTCTCCCTTGCCTCCTTTTCAATATATTTATAAGTTTCCTCTGATTCCCTTATCCCATGCAGGACAAGATACTGAGCCTTATCTTGGAGCAAAACGAGGTGACTTGGCAGACAATCATATATGACCTCATACGCTCCGAGGAAATGGATCCATGGGATATTGATGTTTCAGTATTGACAGGAAGGTATATTGAGACAATCAAGCAGATGCAGCAGATGAATTTCTTTATTTCAGGAAAAGTGCTGTTAGCCGCAGCCTTATTAGTGAAAATAAAATCAGAGAGACTGGTAAATGAGGATATTGCCTATTTCGATTCAATCCTTTTCCCTCAAACAGAGATGTTTGATGAAAATGACATGCAGTTTGTTGAGCGCCCGAAAATAGAGCACCCTCCTTTGGGAATAAGGACTCCAATGCCCAGAAAGAGAAAGGTTTATGTGCAGGACCTGATGAAAGCATTAGAGAGAGCTTTAGAAGTGGACAAGAGAAGGGCAATCAAGTTCAACAGGTATCACACCGAGAACATTGCAGTAATGCCTGAGAGAAAGGTTGATATCCTACAATTGATGAAAACCATTTATTCAACAATCCTCGGCTTTTTTGAAAAAAAGGAGACAATCACGTTTTCAAGGCTTTTGCCTCAGGGTGAAATCACGAAGAAGGAGAAAGTGCTCACGCTTATCCCATTATTGCATCTTGAGAATGAGATCAAGGTTGGGCTTAATCAGGAAAAGCACTTTGACGAGATTTATGTGACGCTTTTGGAGGAAAGAAAGGAAGAGCCTACTTCAATCCCATCTTCTTCAATAATCCACTAAAGAATCCCCCCTCTTCACTTTCAACAGCTTCCTCATACGGGTGCCCTATCAAAGAAGCAGCCAATTTCTTATACCCGACAGCTGCCTTTGACTTGGGATGCGTGAAAATAACAGCGTCCTTTCTAGTCAATGACTCCCGCACAGCCTTGTCATGCGGAATGACTGAAATAACAGGATTTTCAAGAATCTCCTCTGTTTTCTTCGCGGAGATGTCAAGATTATTGTCCATTGTTTTCGTTAAAACAACGCCTGTAACCCTCTTGTCAAACTTCTCAGCTAATTTTATAGTCTTCAATGCGTCTGCTATTGCAGGCATTTCTGGATTGGTTACAATCAAAAGCTCTTCAACTGAAAGTATTGCATTCAATGCTTCCCTTCCAAGCCCTGCTGCTCCGTCAACGATTATGAAGTCAGGCTTCAGCTTAACCAATTGCTTAACAGCCCTCTTCAGTTTGTCAGGGTTTGTTGTGTGCAGGTCGGTTATTGACAGGCTTCCGGGAACAATTTTCATTCCCGCGGGATGCGCATAAACCGCTTCTGTAATCGCATTCTTCCCCTGCAATACGTGGTGCAAATGAATTGGAACAACAGGAACCCCCAGGTGCAGTCCTACATTTGGAGTTGTCAGGTTTGCGTCAACAATGATTACATCCTTCCCGAAATAAGTCAAAGCAGCGCCTAAATTAACAGAAGTCGTGGTTTTCCCCGTCCCTCCTTTGCCTGCGAGAACGCCGATGATTTTTGTCATAAGCAAGCGCCTCTCTTGCAGTTCCAAAGGAGGCTTCGAACGCCAGTGAGATTGCCTCCTTTTCCTGCAAGAACGCCTATGATTTTTGTCATTGTTTATTTCCTCCTTATCGCTAAATCTCCCTTATTTAATGTTATGGGGTAGTTATTTATTAACTTAACGCTTGCACAACAAGAAAGCCCGACTCACGGCATTCATTCTTTGATTTCCTGAGCCAAAATCCTATTTTGGAATACACTATGCTTCCAGCCTGTCAAGCAGCTTAATAGCTTCCTTTCCGAATTTTGAAAAAGCGAACCACTTCTTGCCCAAGTCCTTCAGCGATGCGCCAAAGTGATAAACAGATTTATTGTCAATTATAAGAAACCTGTCGTGCGCTTGCCTGAATTCCCTTATCTCAATGGAAGGGTATTGCGAATTATGCTTTTCCAAGTCAAGCATCAGCTGCCTAGAAACGTCTTTTGTAAAGATTACAGCCTTAACATCCTTGCTTCTCTTGCTTAACAGCAACAAAACAGAATCATCCACATAATTGTCAATGAGGATTAGGGATTTTTCAGCGCTTCTGACAATGTCAGAAACAAATTTGTATGCATCAAACGCCTGTCCGTCAAAGAATATGCCTTTCTCAGGCTGTATTCCCTTGCTTTGGATTGCGTCAAATACTTCCTCAAACTTCCTGTCGTGCTCAATTTGTTTCTTCTCAACAAAATCCAGCCTATGAAATACCTGCGCATTTGCGGAGATAAACCGCCGCATGGCGACAAAAGCGCTCATTATCTGAATGCTCATTCTTACGGCAATATCGCTTTTTAGGACGCCTGAAAGCATTGCCACGCCCTGCTCTGTAAAGGCATAAGGCAGATACTGCCTTCCTCCTCTTGTCTCTTTTGAGGTCGCAATTTGCGACCTCAAGGTATTAAGGCGCTCCTGCGTTCCTTCTTTGTTTAAGGTCGCAAATTGTGACCTTAAAGAATAAAATTCCGTGTCTGTTAACTGGAACATAAACTCTTGCGGAAACCGGCTTATATTCCTTCTAACCTGCTCGTTTAGCCTTTTTGTCTCTACATTATATAACTCTGCAAGGTCTGAGTCAAGCATTACCTGCCTGTCTCTTATTGTATAAATCCTGCTTCTTATGCTGTCAGCGGCTAATGCCAATGAATTATCCTCCTCTTTTTTGCATTTTAAGCTGTTTTAGTGTTTCTGTTCATAAACTCTTCTGTCAAAAAACATCTGTTTTTTCGGCATACCCAGGAAATTCCCGCGGCGAATCCGAAAATTTAGGGCAAAAATAAGATATTCAGGCAGGAATTTCCGGACTTGCCGGAAGGGAATTTTTATTCACATCGTCAAATCTGCCAAGGGTCAGGGACAATTATCGGGCTTGCCAAATAAAGGGCTATTTCTTCTTCCTCTTTTCAGGCGGCACGGGAACGCCGTAATCAGGCGCCGGACTCTCATCAGCAACAGAGATAGGCCCGTACACTGGTCCAAATGGCCCCTCCATTGCCTCGAATGGCTGCCTGTATTCAAGGAACACCCTGAACCCTTTGTAATTGAAAGGTATTATGTTCCTTGCTATGTCCACAAGTATTTCTGGCTCTATCGCTTGATTTTCCTCATGCTTGGTTACATATGCAACAAGGCACGGCTTGTCCTTTTCTTTTTTAGCGGCATTTGAATCCCTTACTCCAATTTTAGATATCCCGTGCATGAGGTAATATCCCATTTCCTCAACCTTAAGGCAGTATTCATTTCCAAAAGCAGTGTTCGCGTCTTTTACCTTGTCTTCAAGCGTTTTCCTTGCCATTTTTTTCGTCTTCCTCCTTAAGATTCAACTTTACGGGGTTTGCCAGAACTTCTCCGGCACTTCTTCGCATTATTTCCGGGTCGATGTAAATAGGGTGAATGATAATACCTTCTTGGTAGCCTACTTTTACATGATACCCCTTGAATGAGTCAGGCAGTAAATCCATAGCCTCTATATCAGCACAGCTTGTACAGTCTGCCCCTTTTCTGCCAATTCGTGCACAAATGCCTTCTCCATACCAGTCAGGTGCGCAGTGCAATCTGTATCCTTTTTCTTCGACCTTTTGCCTGTATTCATTTTCCATCTCTATGCAGACAGACTGCGTTTTAGTAAGCACTCTTGCTGCAATATCTTCAAGCCTTCTAAGTTCTTCTTTTTTTACCCATCTTCTTCCGAACGCCATTTTTCCTCCCCTACCGCTTATATACCAATAGCTACTTCATCAGTTCTTTCAGGTAATTTATATACCTTTTTGTTTCGTCAGCATAATCCCTTAATTTGTCAATCGTAATCTCGGCATCCTTTGTAATCATCGCGACATTCTTCCTGTACTCCTCTTTCTTCTTGTACTCCGAAGTCACGAGCTTCTTCAGCTCCATGTAAAAGTCAATCATGTTCTTGATTTCCTGGTCCTTTGGGAAAATCTCCTCCAGCTTCCTGCATCTTATAAGCGTTGCAGGAGAGACAGCGGCAAGCTTTCCCTTTTTCCTGAAATATTCCAGGGTGTCGGCAATCTGGTAGTCCATTGTGCTGACAAGCCTTATAAGTACATTCCTTATCACGTCAACTGTCCTGGTATACTTCAACGTGACAAATATCAGATGGTCAACCCGCTTCAGCTCTTCCAGTGCGCTATTCTCAGTTGTCATTTTATCCTCATCATAACGCGGTTCAGCTTTTCAATGAACTCCCTGCTGTCCATCACATACGCCTTAATCTTGTTGATGTCAAGCACGCTCATTGTGTAATCATCATCGCATATCACGAACTTGTCCCTGCGGACAAATTCAACAGGCGATTTTTTCTTTGCATCCACCAGCCGCTTCAGGTCCATCAGCAGCAGCACTATGTTCCGGTTGAATCCGTATCTTTCAGCCACGTCCTTGAAAATTTCAAGCTCTGTCTCAAGAGCGCCCGGCACAAGTGGTATTCTCTTGTACATCCTTTCATACTCAAGCACAGCCCTGACGCCCTTTTCAAGGCTGTCGTAAATCACTTCAGCTATCGCGTAAAGCAGCTTTGTCTCGCGCACCATCGGGTACGTGACATACGCAAGGTGGTCTGCTTTCCTGAACTGCGCATTTGACTCTGCAATCAGCTGCTTTATCTTTTCCATTCTTACTCAGACCCTCTTTCCTTGAAAATGCTTTGCATTTTTGGGATGCCGAAAATCCTGCTGGATTTTCCAGCACGTTCGAAGGTCCGCTCAATTCCATCGAAAATGCTTCGCATTTTCGGGGTGCCAAAAATGTCGCATTTTTGAGCACGTTCGCAGACCATGATTATTCATGCTGCTTTAAACTTAATATAGCTTCTGCAAGATCGCCGTTTGCCTTTTCAAGCGCTTTTCTTGCAGTATCCTCATCAACATCAGCCTGCTCTGCAACAGTTTTCACATCATCCTCGGACAATTTCTCTTCGCTCACATCGCCTGTAATCTCAAAGCTTTCCCTTCCTCCCATTGTCATCTTTGTGACACTCGGGTTCCTTATGACTATATTGCCTGAAGAAGTTTTAATCACTACCTCGTCCGCGGCTATCTCTTCCTGCTTTATGCCCATCTTTTTCATAGCCGCTTTCATAAGCTTTGGGTCTATGTTCGGAATCATCCTAAAGGCTTTGTGTACCGCAGAATTGTAACAAGCACTATAACTCCCACTATTATTGCCACAATGTAAGCAGGCGGGATTTCTATCTTGCTCTTGTATTCGTCGTAATACCTGATTAATCCGCCGCCGCTGCTGGGCATCCTAATTCTTTCGTCTGCCATGGGAGTATAGTATGTATTAAGGAGTATATAAATATATCTTGATAAAGCGGTTTAAAGGCAAATAAAGAGCAAAGAAGGCGGGAATGGATAAAAAAGAAAAGGCCAACCTCCGGCGTGAATTAAATCAATAAAAAGAAATTAAAAATAAGAAAACTATTTCTTAAAGGTCTATTTCATACTTATATTGTTGATTGCGCTGCCTTTCTTCCAAATCTGCGCAGCCGACCCTGTTGCAGAATTCCATCCATCTTTGTCTTGCCTTTTCTGCCAGCATTTTTGTCTGCGGTGTATCTTTTGTTAAATCAACTGGGAAATTACCGTATAGCTTATATACTTCTGGGTTTGTCAAGCTGCCTCTT